>NZ_JBFTPV010000024.1:0-50467 GCF_056398665.1 Pseudarthrobacter sp. 01T43
TTGGGTGTGGCGGAGGGCTTCTTCGGTGGGTTTTGGGTGTGGCGGAGGGCTTCTTCGGTGGGTTCGGTGCCGTCGGTGTCGAGGGTGTCGGCCCAGCGGCGGGCAACGCGGGCGAGGAAGTCGGGGTCGGCGGTCGCGGCGGTGCGGGTGAGGTCGTGTTCGATCCGGTTCAGGGTCTCGGGTGTGGTGTGGTGTTTGAGGCGGTCCAGGGTGGCGGTGATGATGGTCCCGGCCCGGGAGGAGAGCACCGGCCCGGAACCGGCCGGGAACGCAGGTTCCGTTGTCTCCTCGGTGCGGGGGTCCTCGGTGCCGGGGTCTGCGGTGGCGGGGGTGAAGGCTGCGGCGAGGTGTTCGCGGGCCGGGGGGATCTGGTCTCCGGTGAGGGTGGTTTCGGGCAGGATGGCGTGGGCGAGGTGGAGGCGGCGTTTGGCTTCGCCGAGCCCGATCCGCAGCCGCAGGCGGAGGAACTCCGCGGTGGTTTTGCAGCCGTCGTCCGCCGGGGAGCATGGAACAGCCCTCGCGTCCCCAGCGGCCCGGGGAGTAACGGCGATTCCGGCAATGTCGGTGGTGGTGCCGGCAGGCCAGGCCGCGTCGGTTTCGTTCAGGGTTTCGATGCCGTTGTCCCAGCCGGTGGTCCACGTCCTGGTGCTCCGGCTGGCCGCGGCGTTGGTGATGGCCTGGGTTCGGGTGCGGTCCACGGCCCCTGCGGAGAGGATCTGGGCGTAGTCCACGGAGCGGGAGAGCTCCTCGACGTGGGCCGCGAACTCGGCGGCCTCGACGTAGCCGGCCAGGGCCAGGTGGTCTGGAGCGGCAGCGACTGAGGCGCGGACCGCCGCGATCGCCGTAGCCAGGCTCACCGGCGCGGGCACGACGGAATCGCCGCCGTTCCCCGCGAACCGCTCCGTCAAAGCCTCCATGTGACCACTCTGCCGTGGGGGTCTGACATTATTGCCGGCGTTGGACTGTCCGCGCCTGGAACCCCCGCCGATGCCAGGCTCGCAGGCCCAGGCACGGCGGAACTACGGCCGTTCCCCGTAAGCCGCCCCGTCAAAGCCTCCATAGGAATACTCTGCCGCGAGGGTAGGCCAATTTAGGAGTCGGGCGGGTTGCTCAGAATAAACTGACCGCTATTAGGGTCACTGTGGTGGTCTCCACGAGCAACGTGCCCGGACCATCGGTCACTGTGTGAATCAGCTTTCCCACATTTCGCGCAGTGGCGGTAGAACGTGCCGTCAGGGTTGGACTCCGCGAGCCAGTGATGTCCGACATGTAACTTACAGAGCAGGTTATCGAGCATGGTGCGCTCCATTTTCCGAAAGCCCGTGCGGGACTCGAACCGGGTTCGCTCCGAGGCACTTAAATTCTACCGAAGCAGGATTTTGCAATCCAGACCGTCTGGAACTATCGGGGTGCGATACGCGGCAAACGTCGGATACCCGCCCGCCCAAACACCTGCTCAGGCGGGAATGGTCGCGATCATGGACGACATCAGCGCGGACATTTTGATGTTTGTCACCACGATGTTGAGGACGACAATGCCGATTAGTACCCAAATGGGCACAAGCCCCCGGCCTCGGGCTACCTTGGCCATGATCACTGATCGCCCGATGACGTAAACGGCGCCGCCAAGAAAGCTCCAAGCCCAATGGAACGGCCGGACGACGCCGTCACGCTTAAGCCGTTGGGAGTCGAAGTAGGCAAGTAGTACGGAAACCGCGTAGGTGAGGAAGCCCGAGAATAGCAGCAGGAAGTAGGCGGGAGTGAAGAGCGACCACGGGTCCAAAGTCTGCCGCCGGCCCACGGAAATGAATCTGAATTCCGGGTTCCAGAGCAGGACAAGAACCGTGGATAGCAGCGGAAGCAGGGTGATGACCCAAATCAGCGGGTTGTAGACAGTGGCGTCGCGCCTCAGGAGGGGACGCTCATACGCGACGGGTACGTTCGCATAATGACCCGCCGGGTAGCCGCCCGCGGCGTAGGGACTGGCTCCCGGGTAAGGGCTGGTGGCGGCAGGCCAGCCATAGGGGCCTTGCTGGGAGGGGGTGCTGAACTGGTCGGTCCAGACGGAGCCGTCCCACCAGCGGAGCCGTCCTGTGCCGGCAGGATCGGGGTACCACCCCGAGGGTGCGGCTGGGATGTTGCCTGAAGTGCTCATGTGTACCCCCGAATATCCGGCCGGCCACTTAGGACCCGTTGGTTGCCATCACCTGAGACGCCACCGGCCGCCGCGTCCCCCAAGGATCGCGACGGCCAGCAAGGTCAATCAGTTCTAGCACAGTTCCAGCAGGGCTTGGTGTCACGCAGCAACGCTGGCCGTCACGCCCCCGTGAGGAACCGGGGCGATCACTCTCGCCTGGGATCCACGTTTGTGGCTGCCCCGGCGGGCGTAGCCCCACCCTCGTCGGACCAGTCTTGGCCGTGGTTATCGTTGAGCGCAGGATCGGATTCAACATCCGGGGTCCCGAGGTTCACCGTTTCCGGGTGGGTGCTGTCGGCGGGGACGTGGTTCCCGGCGGTGCCCGACGCACTTGGCAAGGCGCCGGCGTCGGAAGTTTTTGCTTTACCATTGCTGGACGCGTCGTGGTGGGCGGCCGACCCGATCACGGTCCCTGCCCTGCGCGCGGCCTCGCCAAGCTGATCCGCGACCCCGGGAGCCTTTTCCTTGATGGCTTGTGTGGCAGCACTGACCTTGTCCTGGACGGGCTTACTGTCCCAGATGCCCGTTGCCCTGGACTTCAGCTTGTCGTACGCTGCCCGGCCGGACCGAGACCCTAAAACGTAGCCTGCAGCGATGCCAATACCCAAAAGAAGTTTCGATTTCATCATGAACTCCTGCCCGTTGAGAAGGTGTAAGTCTCCGGCGCGATTGGCCGGAAGGATAGAAAACCGGCCCAGGGAAGTGTCCCGGGGCCGGTTTTCAGGCCGCTGATGAAGTTAGCTGCGGACGCTGCGCTTCGTGACCATGCCGTAGATTAGCAGCACGATGATGGAGCCCACGATCGCCAGCAGCCAGGTCTGGATCGAGAAGAAATCCTGCAACGGCGCGTTGAACAGCAGGCCACCAAGCCAGCCGCCGAGGAACGCTCCGACGACACCGAGGAGCAACGTGATGAAAATTCCGCCACCCTGCCGGCCGGGAAGGATCGCCTTGGCGATAGCACCGGCAATAAGGCCAAGAATCAGAAATCCAAAGAAGCCCATTTTTGTCGTTCCTTCTTCCTAAGTCAGGGAGGTGCCCGGATCCCGGGTACGCTTCATCCCTCTGCCTCAATACTAATCATGCTTAGTTTCTTTTCGCCACTCCTGATCACCAGAAAAGGCCGATCAAGGGGCGACTTAGTGCCCTGTCCTGTCGGAATCGTTTCCGGCTCCGGGGCCCTCGTCCAGAACCGCAAGTTCCGCTAGATCCTGCGGTTCCAGGGCGAAATCGAAGACTTCCAGGTTCTGCCGCATCCGCTCCGGATTTCCCGATTTTGGAATGACCACAAGTCCCTGCTCAATATGCCAGCGCAACACCACCTGGGCAGGTGTTTTGCCGTACTTTTCACCCAGTTGCGCCAGGATGGGGGCCTGTAACAGGCTCGCTCCGGACCCTCCCAGTGGGCTGTAGGACTCCGTCACGATTCCGTGCTTAGCGTTAAAATCACGATCAGTCGCGCGGGTGATGGCCGGGCTCAGCTGGATCTGGTTAACGGCCGGTACCACGTCAGTCGCGGCCAGCAGCCGCTCCAGATGTGCCGGCTTGAAGTTGGAGACGCCGATCGACCGAACTTTCCCCTCGGCCTGCAGCCGTTCGAACGACTTCCACGTGGAGACAAACTCGTCGCGCGCAGGGAGCGGCCAGTGGATCAGCAGGAGGTCCACATAGTCCAACCCCATGCGGGTCAGTGACCCTTCCAGCCCCGCCACGGCCCGGTCCTCGCCCTGGAACTGGCCATCCAGTTTGGTGGTAACAAACAGTTCACCGCGGTCCACGCCACTGCTGCGGATGCCGTTCCCCACACCCTCCTCGTTGCCATATTTCACGGCGGTGTCGATGTGCCGGTACCCGGCTTCCAGGGCGCGTACGACGGCGGTCGCCACCTGGTCGTCGTCCAGCGGCCAGGTGCCGAGCCCCAGTTGTGGGATGGTGTGGCCGTCGTTGAGCGTGATGAGCGGTGAGAGTGTCATTTCACCAGTCTGCCCCGAATCAGGCAGCGGCGTATTCCGGCTCCTCCGGACAAAGTATCGGGCCGCATGGGAAGTTTCACGAGAGACTCCCGGCGTCACCGTGGCACAGCACGGGCTCCGGGAGGACAATTCAAGTGTTGGCGGTCCGCTGAAATCATCAGGAAATCAGGTCAAAAATGGGTGAATCAAACGCTAATGAAAACGTGGTCAGCCGGTTGATCGCGTGCATCAACGAGCGCCATATAGAGGTCATGGACGAGCTGTTCCACGACGACGCGGTGATGCACTGGCCGCAGTCCGGGGAAGTTGTGCGCGGCGCAGAAAATCGGCGGGGAATCTACAACGCCTTCCCTCAGTTGCCCACCATCACACCGCGCAGGATGGTGAGCGGCGGAAACCTTGTGGTGGCCGAAGCCCTGCTGGACTACAACGGCCCGAAATACGAAACGGTGTTCATCTTCGAGTTCCGGGACGGCAGGATCGCCAAGGAAACGGCCTATTGGAGCGAGGCCTTCGACGCGCCTGAATGGCGGGCGCAGTGGGTTGAAAGAGGATCCGTGGGTTGAAAAAGAACCGGCGGGTTGAAGGCGGATTAAGAGGCCCTAGCCCGCGCTCCGGGCCCACCGAATCAGCCGATCGCTCAGCGCCATGAACTTGTGGTCGACCACCTGCAGTTCAGGGTGGCTGTCGAACCAGTTGACGATCTCCCGGGTTCCGTCCGCGAAGGGAATGGTGGCCGTGAAACCAGGCACCAGGGCTTTGATCTTACTGTTGTCGAACACTACTGAATGGGCCCTGTCGCCGAGCAGGCTGGGCCCGAGGTGTGGACTGTAGCCGGTGCTCTGGGTGGCTATGGTTTCCGAGGCGATATGGACCAGTTCGGGCTCGGGAACCCCGGCCGCCCGCGCAAACAGGCCGTAGATCTGGTTCCAGGGCAGGTATTCGTCGGAGGTGATGGTGTAGCTTTCGCCCACTGCCTGCGGCCTGCCCAGCAGCCCAACGAACGCCTTGGCGAAGTCGCGCGCGTGCGTCATCGTCCAGAGCGAGGTGCCGTCGCCGTGCACCATGACCGGCTGGCCGGTGCGCATGCGGTGGATGTCTGTCCAGCCGCCCACCAGGCCGACTCTCGTGTGGTCGTAGGTGTGGGACGGGCGCACCACAGTGACCGGAAAGTCATCCGACCGATAGGCCGCGAACAGCACGTCCTCGCAGGCGATCTTGTCCCGCGAATACTGCCAGAACGGGTTTTTCAACGGCGTGGATTCCAGGATCGGCAACCGGGTCGGAGGCTTTTGGTATGCCGACGCCGTACTGATGAAGACGTACTGGCCGGTACGGCCCCGGAACTGTTCCATGTTGGCCCGCGCCTGATCCGGGGTGAAGGTAATGAAGTCCGCGACGGCGTCGAACTCCCTGCCCGCCAATACGTCCCGCACGGCCGCCGCGTCACGGATGTCCGCGTACAGTACCTCGGCGCCGTCCGGCACGGCCCTGGCGGATTGCCCCCTGTTGAGGATGGTTACCCGGTGGCCGAGGACGACGGCGCGTTGTGCCGCTGCCGCGCTGATCACGCCGGTGCCGCCCAGGAAGAGGAGGTTCCGTGGTGCCACAGTGTCGGCTTCGGGACCCAAGAGGTTCACCAGGCGTAGTCTTCCGGTGCCGGCCGGTGCCCAGGGAAGATCTCATCGAGTTTCCTGAGCGCTGCCTCATCGAGCGTGACATCCAAAGCCCGGATGGCGGCGTCGAGCTGTTCCTGCGTGCGCGGTCCCACAATCGGTGCGGTGACTGCCGGCTGGTGCAGCAGCCAGGCAAGTCCGATGTCGCCAGGTTCGTGGCCCAGTTCGTCCGCGAGGTCCTCGAACTGCTGAATCTGTTCGCGGTGGCTCTTGAGCGTCTCCACCGCCCGTCCCTCTGCTCGCCGGACGCCCGCGCGCTCCTTCTTCAGCACCCCGCCGAGGAGCCCGCCTTGGAGCGGGGACCAGGGGATCAGCCCCAGCCCGTACTGCTGGGCGGCGGGAATGACCTCAAGTTCAACGTCGCGGCGGAGCAGGTTGTAGATGGACTGCTCGCTGACCAGCCCGTTGTAGTTCCGGCGGCGGGCGGCTTCCTGCGCTTGGGCGATGTGCCAGCCGGCGAAGTTGCTGCTGCCTGAGTAGAGAATTTTGCCCTGCTGGACGGCAACCTCGATGGCCTGCCAAATTTCGTCCCACGGGGTATCCCGGTCGATGTGGTGGAACTGGTAGACGTCGATGTAGTCCGTCTGCAGGCGCTTGAGGCTGGCATCCAGGGCGCGGCGGATGTTGAGCGCCGAAAGCCTGGACTCGTTGGGGCGATTCGTCATGGTGCCGTACAGCTTGGTAGCCAGGACGGTTTTTTCCCGACGCTCGCCACCTCCGGCGAACCAGCGCCCGATGATCTCCTCCGTCCAGCCGCGTTGCCCGGCCCCGCCGTAAACGTTGGCCGTATCAAAGAAGTTAATGCCGGCGTCGAGTGCGGAATCCATGATCTTGTGTGCGTCGGGTTCGTCGGTATGCGGGCCGAAATTCATGGTGCCCAGGCAGAGCCGGGACACTTTGAGGCCTGATCGTCCAAGATGCGTGTACTTCACGGGGAATCCTCACTGCTCGGAACTGGTTTGGACAGGTTCGGCCACCGGGGCCTGCCGGGGGTTGCCGGCAGGCCCGATCAGCGATTCTAGAACTGCGTGAAAGCGGCGACGGCGGGATCCGCACCGATGCGCGCGCCCCGCTCAAGGGCGGTGATCGAGGCGAGTTCGTCGTCGGTCAGCCCAAGGGACGTGGCAGCGAAGTTCTCGCGCATGCGTGCCGAGTCAGCTGACTTGGGGATAACGATGGTGCCGGCGGCGAGGTGCCAGGCCAGAACCACCTGGGCGGTGGTGGCGTGGTGGGCCTGCGCGACGGCGGTGACAGCGTTTCCGTTCAGGTCGCCACCCTGACCCAGGGGGCTGTAGGCCTCCACTGCGATGCCGAGCGCCCGGCTCTTTGCGGCAAGCTCCGCCTGCTGGTAGCTGGGGTGAAGCTCGATCTGGTTCACAGCCGGAACAACCTCGCTGGATTCGAGCAGCGTGTCCAGATGATCGGAGAGGAAGTTGGACACCCCGATCGCGCGGAGCTGCTCGCCTGCGTACAGGTGTTCCATTTCCTTCCATGCCTGGACAAATAGCCCCTGCGACGGAACAGGCCAGTGGATGAGGTAGAGGTCCAGGAATTCAAGGCCCAGCGCCTTGAGGCTGTCCTGGAACGCCTCCCGGGCCCGGCCCTGGTCACCATTGCGGAGCTTGGTAGTGATGAAGAGTTCTTCGCGCGCAATTCCGGACGCTGCGATGGCCGCACCCACGCCGGCCTCGTTGCGGTACGCGGCCGCCGTATCGATGTGGCGGTAGCCGGCTGCGAGGGCGTCCTCGACGATCCGCTGCGTGTCTTCCGGCGGCACCTGGAAAACGCCGAAGCCGAGCTGGGGGATGGTGACGCCGTTGTTCAGCGAGATGTCAGTCATAGGTGCTCCTTTGTTGGTGCAAGGGATGGTTCCGGGGGCCAAGCCGCACCGGAAACCGTTTTCGGAAATGCTCCAGGTATGAGCCTATGCATTTTTCCGGTTCGCGTCAGCCACCTGGCTGCCGGCAGCCAGCGCCACCCGCCAACTGCGCCGCCCGGCCGGTCAAACACCGTTGGCCGCGCCTGGGGCGCGGCCAACGGTTATGCCATCGGTAGTGAACAGGCTGGATCAGCCTTCGTGGCGGAAACCCAGTTTGACCCGCACCTGCCAGTCGGCGACGTTGCCATCCTTGAGATGGCCGCGAATTTCCTTCACCTCAAACCAGTCAAGATTGCGGAGCGTTTTGCTGGCTTCGGCGATGCCGTTGCGGACTGCTGCGTCAACGCCTTCTTCGGAGGTGCCGACAATTTCAGTAATGCTGTACGTGTGATTGGACAACTTCGCTCCTCGTGATCGCCTTCGATTCCCGGTTGCGGGCCGTCCTTGAACCCTAGTGGCGATTTCCGGGCGTGGCCAGAGCCAGGAACTCCGGGGCGGGGGGAGCTAGGGTGCCTCGAGAACCAGGTTCTTGAGATCGTCCAAAGTTTGCTGCATGTGTGAATCCATGGCTTCACGGGCCCTGGCGGGATCGCGTGATTCCAAGGCCTCGGCAATGTGCTGGTGGTGGCCGATGGCGTGTTCCTGGATAGTGCGCACCGCTGACGTTTCCGCACGGCGTTTTTCCAGCACGCGCTGCAGGGGCTCGAAGAGGACGGCGACAAAAACGTTCTCCGAAGCGCGCAGGATCAGGTCGTGGAAGGCGAGGTCGGCCGCGACAAACGCAGCTACGTCGTTGACTTCATGAGCCACCCGCATGGCCGCGACATTGCCGAACAACACCTCAATGTCCCTGCTGCTGATCCGGGAGGCGGCCAGTTCACAGGCCCCGGTTTCCAGCATCCTTCGGAGCTCAATGAGTTGCACAGAGGCCACAGCCTCGTTCTGCCCCTCCGAGGCGGCGCGCAGCACAGCTTCCAGCGAGGCCCAGCGGTTCAGCGGGTTCACAAAGGTGCCGCGTCCGCGTTCGACGCTGAGGATCCGCTGCGCCTCAAGGGTCTTCATGGCTTCGCGAACGGTCATGCGGCTGACCTCGTGCTTGGCGCTGAGCTCAAGTTCGCCGGGCACGCTGGACCCGGGCGGGAAATCTCCGGCAATGATCCGGTCCAGTAGTTCGTCAGCCACAACGCCCACCAGTGATTTCCGTGCCATTTGTCCCCCTTGCCGCCGTCGCCAGATGTCTGACAAGTCTACTTGCGCGTTTGTATGTCCTATGCCACACTATTTCAAATGTTAGATGTCAGACATCTTACAGTTACTTATTGAGACGACAGATACCCACACAACGGAGTGCACAGTGACGCTTGAAGCAGACCTCCTGGCCGCCTTCCCGGCCGAAGTCCGGATTCCCGCCAGCCTTGTTGCCGACGCCGTGGCCGCCTCCAATGCGGAGACCGCCCGCATGCTGGTAGTGCTCGACGACGACCCCACCGGTACGCAGTCCGTTGCGGATCTGCCGGTGCTCACCCGCTGGGACGTCGAGGATTTCATTTGGGCTTTTGGCCAGGCCAAGCCCGCCGTCTACGTGCTGACGAACACCCGCAGCCTGGACCCCGCAGAAGCTGCCGTCCGGAACGAGGAAGTGGTCCGCAACGCCCTGGCCGCCGCCGGGTCAGCAGACGCCGGGTCCGCAAACGCAGGGTCTGGTTCCGGCCTGCGGCTCGGCTTCGTGAGCCGAAGCGACTCCACCCTCCGCGGCCACTACCCGCTTGAGCCCGACGTCATCGCAGCCACTGTGGCCGAAGTCAGCGGCGAAGCGACCGACGGCGTGGTCCTGGTTCCGGCGTTCCCCGACGCCGGCCGCGTGACCATCGGCGGCGTGCACTACACCCGCGGCACGGGCAGCGACGCCGGCAAGCTCACCCCTGCGGCTGAAACCGAATTCGCCAAGGACGCCAGCTTTGGCTACGCCAACTCCGAGCTGGCCAAGTACGTTGAAGAAAAGTCGAAGGGCCGTTTCGCCGCGGAGTCGGTGATCGTCCTGGACCTGAACATCATCCGCGCCGGTGCCGCCAGCAAAGGCACCGCAGAAAACCCCGACGGCGACGCCTCCATCAGCGCGGCCATCAGCGCCGACGCCATCGCCGATGCCATCGCCCCCGCCACCAACTCCACGCCGATCGTGGCGGACATCGTCACCGAAAATGACCTCCGCGTCCTGTCCCTGGGCCTGGAAGAGGCCGAACGGCGCGGCAAAAGGCTGCTTTACCGTGTGGGCCCGCCGTTTGGACGCGCCCGGATCGGCCAGGACATCCGCACCGAACTCAGTGGGGCCGAGGCCTACGCCGGCAACACCCCCTCGGAAGCGGGCGGCCTGATCGTCGTCGGCTCCCACGTGGGCGTCACCACCCGCCAGCTCAAGGCCCTCACCGAGCAACACAGCGCCGCACGGATTGTCGAAATCGACGTCGAGAAGCTCCTTGCCGCCGAAACCGAAACGGCCGCTGATGCCTATGTGGACCAGACCGTGGAAACGGTTGTGGAGGCCCTTCGCGGCGGCGACGTCATCGTCCACACCAGCCGCCTGCTCATCAAGACTGACGACCCCGCCGAAAGCCTGCGGATCGCACGCACTGTGTCCGCCGCCGTCGTCGCTGTCGTCAACCGGACCCTGAAGACCTTCCCGCCGCGGTTCGTCATCGCCAAGGGCGGCATCACGTCCTCCGACGTCGCCGCCCACGGACTGGAAATCCGCCACGCCATTGTCCGCGGCCCTATGCTGCCGGGCATCGTCTCGCTCTGGGAGCCGGTGGACGGCCCCGCCAAGGGCATTCCGTACATCGTGTTCGCAGGCAACGTGGGCGACGACCAGTCCCTCGCCGACGTCACGCGCAAGCTCAGCAACACTTTCTAGCCAGAATTCAAAGGAGAACACCATGACCAGCAATTACACCGTCACCGTCCTGGGGCTCGGCGCCATGGGGCTGCCCATGGCCACCCGGCTCGCCAGCGAACTCACCGTCCACGGCTTCGACATCGCCGAGCCGCGCCTGAAGCTCGCCGAAGAAGCCGGCATCGCCACCTTCGCCACCGCCCGCGAAGCCGCCAAGGGCGCCGACGCCCTGCTCCTCGCGGTCCGCAACGGCGAACAGCTCAACGATGTCCTCTTCGGTGAGAACGGCGTGGCCTCCGTACTGGAGCCTGGCGCCGTCGTGATCCTCGGCAGCACCGTGGGCACCGAAGCCATCCCCGCCACCGTGGCCAAGCTGGCCGAATACGGCGTCGAACTCGTGGACGCACCGCTCTCCGGCGGCCCCAAGCGTGCCGGCGAAGGCGACCTGCTGATCGTGGTCGGCGCGTCCCCCGAAGCCCGGGAAAAGGCCCGGCCGGCCCTGGAACTCCTCGCCTCCACCCTGACCGTGGTGGGCGATAAGCCCGGCGACGGCCAGGCCCTCAAGACCGTCAACCAGCTCCTCTGCGGCGTCCACATCGCCGCGGCCGCCGAGGCCATGGCCCTCGCCGACGCCCTCGGTCTGGACCAGGCCAAAACCCTCGCCGCCCTTGAAGCCGGCGCCGCCGGTTCGTTTATGCTCTCCAACCGCGGTCCCCGCATCCTCGAGGCCTACACCGAGGAAGGTGCAGAGGTCCTGTCCCGCCTGGACATCTTCGTCAAGGACATGGGCATCGTGGGCAAGGCCACCCGGGCCGCCGGCCTGGCAGCGCCTGTTGCCGCCGCGGCCGAGCAGCTCTACCTCCTGGGCCAGGCCCAGGGCCTCGCCGCGGCAGACGACTCAGCCGTCATCAAGGTGGTCGCCCCCACCAAGCGCACCCCCGCCTAACAACTGCCCAGCGCCATCTTGCCAGTGCTCTGGAAGACTGGCTTGTCAAAGGAGACACCCGAAATGAACCCCCTGATTAACTCGCTGATGGTGGGGGCGGCCGACGCCCCAGCCATCAAACCCGCAGTGGAGCTGGGTACTCCACTGCTCCTCACCATCGCCGCCGTGGGCGTTGCCCTCCTGCTGGTGATGATCATCCGCTTCAAGATCCAGGCCTTCGTGGCGCTGCTGACAGTCAGCATCCTGGTCGCTGTGGCAGCGACTATCCCGCTACAGGACGTCTTTACCGTGGTCTCCAGCGGGGTGGGAAGCACCATGGGCAAAGTGGCCATCCTCATTGCCCTCGGCGCTGTGCTGGGCCGGATGATTGAAGTCTCCGGTGGCGTCCAGTCCCTGGCTGACCACTTCACCAGCAAGCTGGGGGCCAAGCGCGTTGCGGTGGCACTCACCGCCGTCGGGTTCCTGGTGGCCATCCCGGTCTTCTTCGAGGTGGGCATTATCGTGCTGGTGCCCATCGTCTACGCCTTTGCCAAGATCGCCAAGGTCCATCCGGTCAAGTTCGGCCTGCCCATGGCCGGCATCATGCTCTCCATCCACGTCGCAGTCCCGCCGCACCCCGGAATCGTTGCCGGCGCAGGCGTTCTCGGCGCCGACATCGGACTGATCGCCCTGATCTCGCTGGTGATCTGCGTGCCGCTGGGCTTCCTGTCCTACTGGGTCGCCTCCATCATGAACCGCAAGGACTACGAACTGCTGCCTGCCGTGAAGGCCCAGGTGGAGGAATTCGGCACCAAGTCGCTGGTCAAGGTGGGCCACGACGGCCCCGGCGCCTCCGCCGTTGCCCCGCCCCGGCCGGGCCTGATCATCTTCCTCATCGCCGCCCCCATCGCGCAGATCCTGCTCGGAACCATGGGAACCCTCATCATCCCCAGGGACAACCCCTGGTACGGCGTGGCCTCCTTCGTCGGCAACCCCTTCCTCGCACTCCTGGTCGCCGTAGCACTGTCCTTCTTCCTGCTGGCGGTCCGCCGCAACTGGTCCTTGAAGGAAACCGGTGAAATCTTCGAGGGCGCACTTCCGCCCATCGCCTCCATCCTCATGGTCGTAGCCGCGGGCGGAGTCTTCGGCAACGTGCTGCAGGTCTCCGGTATCGGCGGCGCGCTGTCCAAGACCCTGGACACGCTCGGCGTGCCCCTGCTGCTGCTTGGTTTCATCATCTCGCTGGCACTGCGCGCCGCGCAGGGTTCGGCCACGGTTGCGATCGTCACCACGACGGGCCTGCTCAGCGCTGCGGTCAGCAGCGGAGGTTACACCCCGGCGCAGATCGCGGTCATCGTCATTGCCATCGGCTTCGGTGCCCTGGGCCTCTCCCACGTGACGGATGCCGGGTTCTGGGTGGTGGTCCGCTACTACGGCCTCACCGTCTCGGACGGCCTCAAGACCTGGACCGTCCTCACGACTATTCTTGGTTTGGCCGGCTTCGCCTTGACGTTCGTGGCCTGGATCCTGGTGGGAGGCCTGGGCGTCTGATGCGCACCCGACTCGACCACCTGGTCGCCACAGCCCTGCAGCAGGGCTCGGCCGTTCCCGCGTTCACCTGTTACGACTTCACCACAGCCCTTGCCGTGGTGGGTGCCGCCGAGGAGGCGGGCCGGGGCGTCATCCTCTTAGTTGCCCCCAAGACGGCCGCCACACCCAACGGCCTGCGGCTGATCGCCGCGCTCCGAGGCCTGGCGGACGCGGCGTCCGTTCCGGTGGCCGTCCAGCTGGACCACGCCTCGGACCTGAACGTGATGGCCGACGCCGTCGCCGCGGGGGCGGATTCGGTCCTCGCGGACGGTTCGTCCCTGCCGTTTGAGGACAACATTGCACTGGTCCGCGAGGCGCGCGCTTTGCTGGGCGCCGACGTCGTGCTTGAAGCAGAACTCGGCGGGCTGGCCGGCGACGAGGACCGCGCCTTCGGTGCGGACGCCGCGGGTGTGGCAGTTGCCGGCCTGACCGACTCCGCCCAGGTGGAGGACTTTGTGGCCCGGACCGGCGCCCAGCTGCTGGCCGTCGCCGTGGGGAACGTGCACGGCAAGTACAAGGGCGAGCCGCAGCTGCGCTGGGACGTCCTGCAGGACATCGCCGTGCGGACCCACATCCCGCTGGTGCTCCACGGCGCGTCCGGGATTCCCGCGGACGAGCTGGTGAAGGCTGCCGCCATGAACGTGGGCAAGGTCAACTTCAATACCGAACTGCGCACGGGCGTGCTCTCCACGCTCCAGGAACAGCTGCCCGTGCACCGGGCCGACGGCGAAAACCTCCAGGGCCTGCTGGGCCACTGGAACACCTCGGCCCGGGTATTTGCGGGGGCGGCATTGGGGATGCTCACCCGCTGAATTTTTTAGTGCGGGCCCAGCGGTTCGGCGCGGGGGAGGGAAGCTAGGATCAGCACATGATCCTGGCCTCCCTCCTTTTTGCTTTCCTTGCTGCGGCACTCCACGTCTATATCTTCACGATGGAATCAATCACCTGGACCAGCCCCGCAACCTGGAAACGTTTTGGCCTCACCTCCCAGGCCGACGCCGAAACCACCAAACCCCTCGCCTACAACCAGGGCTTCTACAACCTGTTCCTGGCCATCGGCGCCTTCATCGGAGTCGGCTGCGTTGCACTCGGGGCCAGCGGATCCCCGCAGCAGGTGGTGGGCTGGACCCTCATCTTCAGCTGCTGCGGTTCCATGCTCCTCGCCGCCGCCATACTTGCCCTCACAGGGCGGAAGTACCTCCGCGCCGCGGCGACGCAGGGCGCGACGCCGTTGCTCGCCGTCGTGCTCGGGTTGCTGGCAGTGATTCTAGGCTGAGGCGGTCCGCCGTTGGTTACCTGTTCTATCTGCCCTTCCGTCTGGCTGTGACCGCGCCCGGCGCGCACAATATAGAAAAGGGCAACGGCATTCAGCGCTTGTAGAGGATTGCACGTGAGCGATGTCAGGGAACCGGGGCCATCCCCGCAGCTGCACGGGCCGGCGCACGAGCGCGACCTGGGCATCGACCTCGCCCGGTTTGTCTGCCTCGCCCTGGTGGTTGTGGGCCATTGCATGATGGTCAGCCCTGTCCTGCATACGGACGGCACTGTGACCTCAGAAAACACGCTGGGGGACCAGCCTTGGTTCGTGCCGGTCATCTGGTTTTTTATGGTGATGCCGTTGTTTTTCGTCACCGGGGGTATCACCGGCCTGCAGTCCTGGCAGCGGCTCAAGGCCAACGGCGGCAGCGGTTTCGAGTTCGCCCAGGCGCGACTGCTGAGGCTGGTGCGGCCGGCTGCTACGCTCTTGGCGGTCATGTCTGTGGGGTTGTGGGCCGCGCTCTTGCTGGGTGTCGATCCGCAGGTGGTCCAGCTGCTAGTTACCGGCGCCGGGATGCCGCTGTGGTTCCTCGCGGCCTACCTCGCGGCCCAGCTGAACATCCCGTTGCTGGCCCGCTTCCACGCGCGTGCTCCGTGGCTGACCGTGGCCGTCCTGGCTGCCCTGGTTGTTGCTGTGGACTGCTTCCGCGGCGCTTTGCCCCTGTTCGCCTACGCTAACCTGGTTTTCCTTTGGTGCGCCGTGCAGCAGTTAGGCTTCCTGATGGCCGACGGTCAGCTGGCCCGGCTAACGCGTTCCCAGCTGGTGGCACTCATCGTGGCGGCGAACCTGCTGCTCGGAGTGGTCACCGGACTGGGCCTCTACACGGGCAACATGCTGGTCAACCTCAATCCGCCGAATCTCTGCCTGTTCCTGCTGGGCGTGTCCCAGGCCGCCGCACTGCAGCTCTTCCGGCCGGTGCTCGAGTGGGTTTCCGGGGTGCGTTGGGTCCGGGCGGTAGTCATGCTGGCCGGACGCCGCGCCATGACGGTGTACTTGTGGCATCTGCCGCTTCTCGCGGGCATGTCAGGGCTGCTGCTCCTCACCGACTTCCCCAAACCAGCGGCAGGCACCGCCGAATGGTGGTGGGCGAGGCCGCTGGTCCTCCTCGGCGTGATCACCCTGCTGCTTCCCGTGCTAGCCGTGTTCGGACGCCTTGAGGAACGTCCGACGGCGTTTGCCCACACCCGCAGCAGGCCCGCGCCCGCGGTGGTGACGGCCGCCGTCGTCGTCTTCATCCCGGTGGCGGACGCCGCGTTCAACGGACTGACGCTGGGACTGCTTGGAGGCGGCGCGGCTTGCTTTGCTCTGGCCGTCCTGCTGCTGGGCAGGATGGCGGAACGGGTCACCGGCGACGAGGCTGGAGAGCGTGCCGTCCGCGCTCACGGCGGGTAGTCGCGGCCATTGCCAGCAGGGCCAACTAGTGCCAATGTCGAACCATGACTGAGAACATGATTTCCACAGAAGATGAGTTCAGCCCCGCCGTTTCACTGGTCCGGGATGATGAGCATCACCGTTACGAGCTGAGGGTGGGCGGGAAGATCGCCGTCCAGTCCTTCTTCCAGGACCGGCCCGGACACGTGGATTTCAGCCACACCGAGACGGCCGAGGACTTCAAGGGCCAAGGCTTGGGCAAGGTCCTCGCCCACTTCGCCCTGGACGACGTTGTGGCGTCGGGGAAGCGGATCATCCCGCATTGCCCTTTCATCGCCGGTTACCTCCGCCAGCACGAGGGCTACGAGCAGCACATCGACTGGCCGGAAAACTAGCTCCCGCCGGGCGGCTCGGTCCGGCCCGGTGCGCCGCCGGCGAAGGCAGCTAGTCTGGGCGGATGACAACACCAGCCACAACGACAGCCCTCGTCACCGGGGCCAGCGCCGGACTCGGTGCCGAGTTCGCCCGGCAACTCGCCGCCCAGGGACACCACCTGGTGCTGGTGGCAAGGAACCGGGCCCGCCTGGAACAGGCGGCGGCGGACTTGGAACAGCGCTACGGAACCACGGCGGAGGTGCTGCCCGCAGACCTGACGGACGACGCCGGGGTGGCCGCCGTCGTCGGACGCCTCACGGACGCCACGCGGCCGGTGGGGATCCTAGTGAACAATGCGGGCAGTGGCCTGCTGCGCGACTTTGAACAGAACAGCATCGCGGACGAGAAGCAGCACCTGAAGCTGCATTGCGGGGCTGCGCTGGAACTGACCCACGCGGTGCTGCCCGCGATGCTTGAGCGGGGCAGCGGCAGGATCATCAACGTGTCGAGTGTTGCGGCCTTCCTGCCGCGGGGGACATATGCGGCGGCGAAGGCCTGGCTGCTCACCTTCAGCCGCTGGGCCAATCTGGCGTACTCAGCGCGCGGCGTAGCTGTGACAGCGGTATGCCCGGGCCTGACGCATACCGAGTTCCATGAGCGGATGGGTATGGACAAGGCCGTGGCACCGTCCTGGGCGTGGCTGACGGCGGAGCGTGTGGTGCGCGAAGGCCTGGCCGACAACCTCCGCGGAAAGGCTGTGTCCATCCCGTCGAAGCGCTACAAAGCCGTGGCGGTTGCGGCGCGGGTGCTGCCGGACCGGCTACTCACCGGTCCGGCGCGCAGGCCGAAGTAGCGGGAACCGAACCGCCCGTTGCTCCACCGCTCGCTGCCGGACGGCCACCGCCACCAGGATGCCCACCACCGCACCCACAAAGGTTTCCACGCCGCGTTCCAGGATCAGCACGGTCGGGTCGGTGGGCGCCGCGAGCTGGGTCATCAGCAGGATGACGGGTGTGAAGGACACCATGGCAAGCCCATAATGGCGGGTCATGAACAGCTCCGTGGTGAACTGGAAAATGATGACCAGGACGCCCAAGACCACCACCTGATGGGCGGCGAACAGGGGTGCGAGGGCCCACGGTTCGGGCACCAGAACGACGGCGGTGACCGCCAGCCCGAGGAAGGTCCCCACAATGCGGTGGATCCCTCGCCGCACCCGGCTGGGGAAGTCCGCTCCCGCCAGGGGCACGGCAGCAGCAGCCATGGCCCAGTGCGGATGGCCGCTGCCGCTGAGCACCCCGATGGAGCCGGCCAGGCCAACCGCTAACGTGTATCGGGCCGCGTGAACCGCGGCAGCCCGGCCGGCTGCGCCCCGCAGGACCACCACATCGCGGGCGGCTCCGCGCTGCCACGAACGGCCTCGGATCCAGCCGCCGAAGCCCACCGCCATGGAGAAAGCTGCGGCGCCTGCAGCGATGGCAAGGGCAACATACCAGGGGACGGCCAGGGGGACGGAGGCGCAGGCACCCAGGGCAAGGATGCCGAAGAACGGGCCGTTTGGTTTGAGTTTCACCCTGTCCGAATAGACCGAGCCGACGCCTGCCAGCACCGCCTCGACGGCCACCAGCCACCAGGAATGGAGGTGGTTGAAGGAGAGGAAGACGCCCACTGCCACCCCGCCGACCAGTACCAGGGCTGCCTGGGACTGGTGGCGGAGCCTCAACTGGTGCGGCTCGGACCGGCCATACATCCCGGTCAGTGCGCCGAACACCGCGTAGATGATCAGGTCGGCGCGGCCCAGGATCAAGAGGATGAGTGAGGGAATGGCCACGCTGGTGGCCACGCGAAGCGCTGCCAGGTGGTCGTTGTTCGCAGGTTCAAGCCGGTGCAGGGCGTGTACCTGCCGCATGACGGACTTCACGCGGGAACACCACCTGTCATTGGTCTGTGCCCCGGAGCCGGAGCCTCCACACGATTATCTCCCGGCGTCACCAACTCCCGGGAACGGCTAAGGCCCGCCCTGCGTGCTTCCCCCAAGGAAAGCACGCAGCACGGGCCTTTGAGCGCGGGCTACAAGCCGGCCGGAACAGGCCGGTCCGTTGTTCCAGGTGTTGCTTAGACTCCGGCCGGAAGCTTGGCGGCGGAATCTTTGCCGGCCGAAGCATCGGTGATGTCCTGGGTTTCGAACGGCATATCGTCCAGGTCAATCAGTGGGTTTTCGTCCTGGGTGGCCACGAGTTCACGCGCCTCCGCCTGCGTATCCACACTGGGCATGGATCCCGGGAGGGGGCGCTGGGCGGATTCCTTCAGGAAGTAGATGGCCACGGCCCCGACAGCCGACGTAGCCATGAGGTAGTAGGCCGGCATCATGTCGTTGCCGGTCGCGTTGATCAGCGCAGCCACGATGAACGGCGTGGTACCGCCGAAGATGGCAACCGCGAAGTTGTAGGCAATACCCATGGCGCCGTACCTGTTGGCTGTCGGGAACTGCGCGGGCAAAGCCGAAGCAAGGTTTGCCACATAGAAAGTTACCGGGAAGGCGATCAGGGTAAGGCCCGCCAGCGTGGACCAGACTTCACCGATGCCGATCAGAAGGAAGGCCGGGGTTGCCAGCACCACGGTGCTGATCGCGCCGATCCACAGCACGGGACGGCGGCCGATCCGATCAGACAGCTTCCCGGTCAGGGGAATGCAGAGGCTCATGATGACCAGCACCGGGATGGTCAGCAACGTCCCGTGGACAGGATCATAGCCCTTGGACTCAGTAAGATACGTCGGCATGTACGACGTCAAGGCGTAGCCGGCCGTATTGGCAGCGGCAACAAGGACCATGGCGACGATAAGTGAGCGCCAATAGGCCTTCACGATTCCCGCCGGGCTCTTGGCACTGTCCACGTCAGCTGCGGCGTTGGCCTGCCCAATGGTTTCCTGGGCATCGAGAGTGGCCTGGAACTGAGGGGATTCCTCGATCTTGTTCCGGAAGTAGATGGCGATGAGGCCCAGCGGACCTGCAACCAGGAAAGGAATGCGCCAGCCCCACTCCTCCATGACTGTCTGTCCAAGAGTCAACTGCAGGACAGAAACCAGCGCCGCACCCAAGGCAAAGCCAAGGTAGCTGCCCATATCCAGGAAGCTTGCAAAGAATCCACGGCGCTTGTCCGGCGCGTATTCGCTGACGAAGGTTGTAGCGCCGGCGTATTCCCCACCGGTGGAGAAGCCCTGAACGAGCTTTAGGAGTACCAGCAGCGCCGCGGCCCAGATGCCGATCTGCGCGTATCCCGGAAGCAGACCGACGGCGAACGTGCTCGCCGCCATAATCATCAGCGTTGCGGCGAGTACTTTCTGCCGCCCGATCTTGTCGCCGAGCCAGCCAAACACGACGCCGCCGAGTGGACGGGCGATGAAGGTGGCGGCGAACGTTCCCAGCAGGAACAGCGTCTGGACGGATTTGTCGGCCTCAGGAAGGAAAACGGGCCCCATGGTGGTAATCAGGTAGCCGAACACGCCGACGTCGAACCACTCCATGGTGTTACCCACGATGGTTCCGCCGAGTGCTTTTTTCAGCATGGGCTGGTTGACGACATTCACGTCGGACTCTTTGAGTCGGCGGCGTGCAAGGATCTTCGGTTTGCGTGGCCCGGAAGGACTCGCAGGTTGTGCGTTTGTTACTACTGCATTGTTGGTTCCGCCGGCGTTGTTTACGCCTGCTGAAGAGTCGGTCGTGCTTCGGTCTGTGGGCATTTGGGCAACTCCCGTGGAGGTCATTTGCTTGCGACTTGTAGCTGCCCCGCTCTGGGCAGGCCTTCAATTTTACGCGAATCTTGAGGCAATTGAGAGTTTCATGCCGTAGGATCGCTTGTTTCGGGGCGTTTGAGTCGGTGTTAGCAGATTTCTTTTCACCTGTTTGGCCGCGCCATCGTTGGGATCCCGGGCCGTGGGAATCATCGTTACCCAATCTTTTTCTTCCGCGGCCACTTTCCGTGGCGTTGAGAGCCTGATTCGGCGCGAAAGGTGACGACTGCCACGGCGGGCGGCGCCCTGTCCGGAGCTCGTCACCGGGCCAATACCGGGGGTTCACAACCACGGCTCGGACTGCCTATTGTTGTGCCATGGGAACACTGATTTTTGAGTAGGCGGACGCGTGCGGCCTGGTGCGCCCGGCCCCGTCCCCGCTGATCTCGTCAGAGACAAGCTGCTCCTCCTCAGAAAGGTTCCAATCAATGACTGAAAAAAATTCCTCCGACCAATCCCAAACCCCCGAGCAGTCCGAAGCCTCGCCTGAGAACTCCGATGCCAAGGGAATCCGGGCCGGGCTGACCGAGGCGCAACGGGCAATGCTCGCCAGCAAGTCCCGGGGCGGCGATTCCGGAATGCAGAGCGTCGGCAAGAACCACAAGCCCACGCACGCCAGCGGCAAGCAGGGTCCGGTCGAGAAGAAGGTCCGCTGGTAGCACTTCATGTCACTAGTCCTTCATCTGTGGAAAGGAAGAAAAATGGCTAAGCAAAATGCTGGACCAAGGATCGAACCTGAGGTGGCGGATCACCTCGCGGCAGCCATGGATGAGCAGGCCCTGCCTGGGCCCGCTATCATCGCTGTGACCACGGCGATGGCCGGCGAACAACACTGGCCCGACGGCAACGGCAAGAGCCGGCACCCCAAGGAACACGGTTCAGGCCACGGCCAGGTGGGCAACGAAGCTGCAGTCACCGCTGTGCACCGGACCGGCCGTCCGCAGATGCCGCACTCATCCTGAGGCGTGCCTGGCCTGGTGTCGCGCGTCTGATCTGGCGCTCGCAAGTCCACCAGCCGGCACGCCAACGGCCTGGGACACCCGAATACGGGAGTCCCAGGCCGTAGCCGTGTCCTCAAGGGATGTGAGTGTCACCGGACCATGTGTCACCGGGGTAGGCAGTCGCGCCTACGCCTCCGGCACCACGTCCCCGGGATTCTTGTCCAGCCGCCACCCGCGCCACACCGGATGCCTGAGCTTTCCGCTGCCCGTCCACTCGCCGAACGTCACTTCGCCGACCAGGCGCGGCGTCACCCAGCGGGCGTCCGAGGCATCCTCGCGGGGGACGTCGTCGAACGGTGACGTCTTGCGGGCCAGATTGTCTACTTTCTGCCGGAGTTCCTCCAGTTCGCGCGTGCTGAACCCGCTGCCTACCCGGCCCACGTAGCGCAGCTTGCCGCCGTCGGGGATGCCGACCAGCAGCGACCCCACCGAACTCTGCCGTCCGCCTTTGCCCGGCCGCCAGCCGCCCACCACCACTTCCTGGGTCTGCTCCAGCTTGATCTTGATCCAGGTCCGGGTCCGCTGCCCGCTGACGTACCTGCTATCGGTCCGCTTCGCCATGACGCCCTCAAGCCCCAGTTCCTGCGCACTTTCCAGAAGGTGCTCGATCTTTTCGTCCAGGACCGGAGACAGCTCCACAGGGCAGCCCGAAGGCCGGTGGAACTGCTCAAGACGCTGCCGCCGCATGTCGAACGGCAGGCGGCGAAGGTCCTCGCTGCCGAGGGCCAGCAGGTCAAAGAGCATAAGCCGGACCGGGATGGCTGCGCGTGCCTTGGCGACGTCGCCGGTCCGGGTCAGCTTCATGCGTCCCTGAAGTACGCCGAAGTCAGGCTTGCCGGAAGGCCCGACGGCGAAGATCTCACCATCCGCGACGAACGCTCCCTTCGGCCAGCAGGCCCGTTCCGTCAGTTCCGGGTAGGTTGCGGTGACATCGTTCCCGTTGCGGCTGATGATTCGGACCTTCTCGTCGTCAGCCACCATCAGGGCGCGGACGCCATCCCATTTCAGCTCGAACCGCCAGTCGCTGCCCTGCAGATCGGCGGCGGTCCCGGCCGTGGCCATCATGGGGCTGAAATCTGCGGCGCGGAGGGGAGCGGCCGGTTTTGTGCCTGCAGGATTCGTGCCCTCCGGTTGTTGCTGCTCCTTCCCTACCGGGCCGTCCTTGGCCGCGCCGTCGTCTGCCGCCTCAGCCGGATCAGGCGGGTCCTCGGCGGGAGCCTTCCGGGGATGAAACGTGTGGTGATCCTTGTCCATCAGGTGGATCAGCCATTGCCCTTCGGAGTCCTTGCCGCGGCCACGGCCGGTTTGGATCAGGGCGAACTTCTTCGTCCCGCCCAGGCCTCCGCCCTCCGACCCCGTCAGGGTCGCGATAACTTCCCTGCCGTTGATCCACTTTTCCAGCTCGTAGGTGCCGTGGTCCCAAATGGTCACTTCGCCGGCGCCGTACTGGCCCTTGGGGATGGTGCCCTCAAAGGAGGCATAGTCCAGGGGATGATCCTCGGTCTGGACCGCCAGATGGTTCTTGCCGCCGGAGTCCGGGACGCCTTTCGGCAGGGCCCACGAGACCAGCACGCCCCCGTGCTCCAGCCGAAAGTCGAAGTGGAGCCGGCTGGCGTGGTGCTCCTGGATCACAAAGGTGTCCCCATTTCCAGAGACTCCCGAGAACGGTTCGGGCGTTGCACCAGGATCACGCATCGAGCGGTACCGCGCCAAGCGCGGATGCGAGCCGCCGTCGTCGGGCGTTACCTGCCCAGGGTCCCCGGGGTGCCCCCCACCGTGCTCGACGGCGGCGAACGGGTCTTTGCCTTCCTTCACCCGGCGCATCACGGCTTGGTAGTCGAGCTGCTGGAGGCCGGGGGAGCTGATCTCCCGCCAGGTCCGCGGCGCCGCGACCATGGGAGTCGGCCTGCCACGCAGTGAGTAAGGAACGATGGTGGTTTTGGCTGCGCTGTTCTGGCTCCAGTCCACCAGGACCTTCCCCTCGCGCAGGGACTTCTTCATGTCGCTGACGGCGAGGTCCGGATGGTCAGACTCCAGGGCGCGGGCCAGTTCGTGGGCAAATGCGGAAATCTGGTCCGAGGTCTGGGTTCCGTCCAGGCCGGCATAGAGATGAATGCCTTTGCTGCCGCTGGTCACCGGGACGGGGTCCAGGCCCACATCCTGCAGGATGGTGCGCGCCAGGAGGGCCACTTCCACGCACTCGGCCAGGCCTGCGCCGTCGCCGGGGTCCAGGTCCAGCACCAGCCGGTCCGGATTCAGCTGGTTGCCGTGGGAATCCACCTGCCATTGCGGCACATGGATTTCCAGCGAGTTGATCTGGCCAAACCACGTCAGCGTGGCGGGATCGTTGACCAGCGGGTAGTAGATGGTCCGTTCCTTATGGGTGATGGCGGCGCGCGGGAGCCAGCCCGGCGCTGAGTCCTCCAGGTTCTTCTGGAAGAACACCTCGCCCGGCTTCGCCGCGGTGCCCACGCCGTTGACCCAGCGTTTGCGGGTCGCGGGCCGGTTCGCTGCAGCGGGGATCAGGACATGGGCCACTGCGGCGTAGTAGGCCAAGACGTCGGCCTTGGTAGTGCCGGTCTCCGGGTAGATGATTTTGTCCAGGTTGGTGAGGGTCAGCTCCCGCCCTGCAACCCGGACACGTTCCTTAGCGGCGGCCATGGGTCTTCACCTCCGGCCTGCGGTGATGTTCACTTGAGGGATGAGAGCCATCTGGAAAGGTGCCATCGCGTTCGGCCTGGTCAACGTGCCCGTGAAGGTCTACAGCGCCACTGAGGACCACGACATCAGCCTTCACCAGGTCCACAACGCCGACGGCGGCCGGATCCGCTATCAGCGCCGGTGCGAGGTCTGCAGCAAGGTCATCGACTACTCGGACATTGAGAAGGCGTATGAGGACGACGGCCGCACCGTGGTCCTGTCCAAGGAGGAGCTCAAATCCATCCCGGCGGAGAACAGCCACGAGATCGAGGTGGTCCAGTTTGTCCCCTCGGAACAGCTGGAACCCATGATGTTCGAGAAGAGCTATTACCTGGAGCCGGATTCCAAATCGCCCAAGGCCTACGTCCTGCTGCGCCGGGCGCTGGAGGACACAGACCGGGTGGCCATCGTCCAGTTTGCACTGCGCGAGAAGACCCGCCTGGGGGCACTGCGTATTAAGGACGACGTGCTGGTGCTCCAGTCCCTGCTGTGGCCCGACGAGGTCCGTGAAGCCAGCTTCCCTGCCTTGGACGAGTCCGTCCGGATCTCCGCCCAGGAACGTGAGATGTCCGCCGCGCTGGTGGAGTCTATGGCCGCTGACTTCGAACCGGAGCACTTCACCGACGACTACCAGGTGCAGCTCCGGAAGCTCATCGACGCCAAGCTGGAGCAGGGCGATTCGCTCAACACCGACGAGACGTTCGGCGCAGAAGCGGGCGAAGGTGGCAAGGGGGAAGTCATCGACCTGATGGAGGCGCTGAAGCGAAGCCTGGACCGGAAGCGCGGCCGTGGAGCCGCGGCAGATGAGGATGAGTCCGAAAGCCACGAAGCGGACGACGGCGGCACCAAGGAAGGTGCCGGCAGCTCGCGGGGGAAGGCTCCCGCGAAACCTGCAGCTAAGTCCGCCTCCACGCGGACCGCCGCCAAATCCACCGCCACGTCCACAACAGCCAAGTCCACAACACCGAAATCCACTGCTGCGAAGCCTGCGGCGAAGGCGACCACGTCCCGGGCGAGAAAGGGTGCCTGAGGCGATGCCTGAGCCGGCGGTCGGTGTAGCCCCGGGTGGCGGGCGTTCTACAGTTAAGCTGATGGCCGCCGCCTAGGAGTTCCGCAGGGCGGAGATGAGTTCGCTCTTCTTTTTGGCCGAGTATCCCGTGAGGCGAAGTTCCTTGGCCTTGGCCCTGAGTTGCGGCACGGTCCAGTCCTCGTAGTCGCCCGACTTGCCGCCTTTGCGGCCCACGGCTGAGCGGCCCTTGTTCGCCGCAGCGTTGGAGATGCGCGCCGCCTTTTGCTTGGACGCGCCGTCCTCGCGCAGTTCCTCGTAAAGTTCCGGATCTTTCAGGCTGGGGTTCTTCTTGGCTGGCATGTCATCCTCCTTCGAGGGGTGCGGGTTGCAGCAGGCTTCCACGCTAATTCCGGGGCTGTGCAAAAACAAGGAAGCGCTAAGTTTGCTTGCTTTCACGATTTGCTGCCGCCACAATGAGTCGCATCGCAGCCCTGTGCCAACAGCGTGCTGTCACTCAAAACCTGTCAACGATGATGGAGGAGGGACGCCGAAATGAACGACAAAACGGACGTGGCCGAGGAAGACCGGGCGCTGAAGCAAAAGCACCGGGCCATGTGGGCATCGGGGGACTACCCGGCGCTGGCCAGCGAACTGGTCCAGGACCTTGGGGCAATCCTCGTGGACGCTTGCAAGGTTAGACCCAAGCAGCGGGTCCTGGACGTGGCCGCAGGGGCAGGGAACGCAGCCATCCCGGCGGCCATGATGGGTGCCGCGGTGATTGCCAGCGACCTCACCCCGGAGATGTTCGACGCCGGGCGGCACCAGGCCGCCGATCGTGGCGTTGAGCTGGAATGGGTGGAAGCAGATGCCGAGGCCCTGCCTTTTGAGGACGACGGATTTGATGTGGTGACGTCCTGCCTCGGCGTGATGTTTGCCCCGCACCATCAAGCGGGGGCAGACCAAATCGTGCGTGTCTGCAAACCTGGCGGAACCATCGGCCTGCTCAGCTGGACACCCGAGGGGTTCATCGGAAAGATGTTCGCCGCCATGAAGCCGTTCGCTCCGCCGCCTCCGCCCGGCGCTCAGCCGCCGCCGCTGTGGGGCAGCGAAGACCACGTGCGCGAACTCTTCGGCGATCGGATCACGGACGTCCACGCGGAAAAGCGCAGGCTGGTCGTCCACAGCTTCCACCAGCCGGCGGACTTCCTGCGCTACTTCAAGTCGCACTACGGCCCCACGATCTCGGTTTACAAGTTCCTCGGCGAGGACCAGGAGAAAGCCAAAGCCCTGGACACAGCACTCACTGAGCTTGCCGACTCATTCGGTGACGCTCATGGCGATGCGGCGTGGCAGATGGAGTGGGAATATCTGATCTTTACCGCCAAGAAGGCCCGGGCATGACAGCGAACCACGTGGCAACATCCGCCGCCACCATTGACGCTCCTGCCGGCCGCGTCTGGGACGTCATCACCGACCCAGCCGCCGTAAAAGAGTTCATGTTCGGGGCCGACCTGGTGACCGACTGGACCGTTGGCGGGCCCATCCTTTGGCGTGGCGAGTGGGAGGGCAAGCTCTACGAGGACAAAGGGACCATCCTGGAAGTGGAACCCGGCAAGAGGCTGGTTCACACGCATTTCAGCCCTCTGGGTGGCGAGGAGGACCAACCCGAGAACTACCACACCCTGACCTGGACCCTCGAAGACCGGGATGGCGTAACCAGGCTCACCCTCGCGCAGGACAACAACGCCAGCCAAGACGCGGCCGAGCACTCCAAAGGCATGTGGGACATGCTCGTGGCGGACGTCAAAAAGATCGCCGAGCGCGCCTGACCCGCCCAACTAGGTAGCAGCAGATGTCGTAATGAGCCTCCATAACGACATGTGCTGCTACCTAGTTGGGCGGGGGACGCTTAGAGCCAGCGGCCGCCGTCGTACTGTCCCCAACGCGGGAGAGAAGTACGACGGCGGCCGCTGGCACGCGCTGTTATCGAACCAGGTGCCGCTACTCGGCGTCGTGATCCGTTTCCAGGATCTGGACCAGACGCTCCAGGGCGTCGTCCGCGCCGGTACCTTCGGCGCGCAGCACCACAACGTCGCCGTGGGATGCGCCCAGGCTCATGAGGGACAGGATGCTGGCAGCATCCATCGCCTCGTCAACGGGCTCGCCTTCACGGGCGATGGTGATGTCCAGGTCGAACTCGCCGGCGGCTTCGGCAAAGATGGCGGCGGGGCGGGCGTGCAGGCCAACGCGGCTGGCGACGGTTGCGGTGCGTTCTGACATTGTTGCTCCTTTATCTTTCGGCGCTTAGTGCTTGAAACGCCGTGCATGGTTGGTTTGGTGAGGCTGGTCAGACCGTTGCGGGAACTGACTCCACGGTAGCAGCGGGCTCCGGCTGACGGACGGCCCAACGCTTGAGGGCGATGACGGCCAGCGCAGTTATGACGGTTCCAACGAGGATCGCGACGACGAACATCAGGAAGTTGTCGATGGCGAAGAAGACGAAGAGGCCGCCGTGCGGTGCTTTCGAACCTACACCGGCAGCCATCGAGATGGCCCCGGTGACCGCGCCGCCCAGCATGCTGGCCGGAATGACACGGAGCGGGTCGGCAGCGGCGAACGGGATGGCCCCTTCGGAGATGAAGGATGCGCCCAGCAGCCACGCCGCCTTGCCGTTTTCACGCTCGGCCAGGCTGAAGCGCTTCTTGTCGAGGACCGTGGATGCCAGGGCCATGGCCAGGGGCGGCACCATGCCGGAGGCCATAACGGCTGCCATGATCTGCCAAGGTGCCTGGTTGTCCAGCGACGCGGCACCCAGACCTGCGACGGCGAAAGCGTAGGCGACCTTGTTGACCGGACCGCCGAGGTCGAAGCACATCATGAGGCCAAGGATGACGCCGAGCGCGATTGCGCTGGCGCCGGTCAGGCCGGAGAGGAAGGAGTTCAGTCCAACCGTGATGGCGACGATCGGAGCGCCCAGGATCAAGAACATCAGGCCCGACGCCACGATGGAAGCCACCAGCGGGATGATCACCACGGGCATCAGGCCGCGAAGCCAACGCGCCACCTGAAGCTGGCCGATGACGTGCGCGATGTAACCGGCGAGGAGACCACCGACGATGCCGCCCAGGAAGCCCGCGCCCATAAAGCCGGCGACGGCGCCCGCAACGAAGCCCGGTGCGATGCCCGGACGGTCAGCTATGGCGTAGGCAATGTAGCCGGCAAGCGCCGGGACCAGGAAGCCCAGCGACAACCCGCCGATTTTGAAGAGGACCGCGCCAATGTAGGCGCCCAAGGGGCCCCAGGCGTTGTCCGGAAACTCGGTGGGGAGGTTGAAAAGGCTGTTCTGCACAACGATGTTGTCCGCGTACTTGGTGATGAGGTAGCCGCCCATCAGGAAGCCCAATGCAATCAGGAGGCCGCCGCCGGCAACGAACGGAATCATGTAGCTGACGCCGGTGAGGAGTGCCCGCTTCAGCTTCTGGCCGATGTGCTCGCCCTTTTCAGCTGCAGCCTGCTCGGCCTGCTCTTCGGCGCCGAAGTGCGGTACGCGCCGGGCGTGCGGATCTGTGGCCGCGGCGAGTGCTTCCTGGACCATCTTGGCCGGCTCGTCGATGCCGCGCTTGACCGGGGCGTTAATGACGGGCTTGCCGGCGAACCGTTCCTTGCCACGGACGTCCACATCCACCGCGAAGATCACGGCTTCGGCGGCGGCAATGACAGCGGGGTCCAGCGGCTTGGCGCCGGACGAACCCTGGGTCTCCACCTGAAGGTCCACGCCCATTTCCTGGGCGGCGGCCACCAGCGAGTCGGCGGCCATGTAGGTGTGGGCGATACCGGTGGGGCACGCCGTGACAGCTACCAAGCGCCTCGGACCGGATGTAGTGGCGGTGGTGGAGCCTGCTGAAGCGGCAGCAGCACCTGCGGCGGCGCCGGAAGCGCCCCCGGCAGCACCGGCCATGGCATCGACAGGAACAGGCGCAGCGTGGGCGGCCGGCTTGTCGGCCAGTGCGCCGTCCACGAGTGCCACGATGTCCTCACGGCTGGATGCCGCACGCAGCGCTGCCGTGAAGTCCTTTTTGATCAGCGACCGGGCCAGCTTGGACAGGAGTTTGAGGTGTTCCTGGTCCGCACCATCCGGGGCGGCGATGAAGAAGATCAGGTCGGCGGGGCCGTCCTTGGCGCCGAAGTCCACCTTGGGGTTCAGGCGGGCCATGGCCAGCGTGGGTTCGATGACCGCGGCAGACCGGCAGTGCGGGATAGCGATGCCGCCAGGGATACCGGTGGCGGTCTTCTGCTCACGGGCGAAGGCGTCGGCGAAGAGGCCTTCAACTTCTGAGGCGCGGCCGGTGGCAGCAACTTTGCTGGCCAGGTGCCGGATCACATCCTCGGGCGAGGTGCCCAGGTTCTGGTCGAGCTCGACCAGTTCGGTGGTGATGAGCTGAGTCACTGTCAATCCTTTCGAAGGGCCGTGATGGTTACGGCATCCGGGGTGGTTTGGTGGACTGCCGGGACAGTGGAACCCGGCAGGGAGGCGGCGGCGGCACCATGGGCCACCGCCTGACGGAGGCAATCGGCCGGGGCGGCGCCCCGGCCGTGGGCGAGCAGATAGCCAGCCAGCGATGAATCGCCCGCGCCGACCGTACTGACCGCGGCGACCGGCGGATGCGTGGCGAGCCACGCGCCGTCGGCCGTTACCAGGACAGCTCCCTTGGATCCGAGAGTTGCCAGTACAGCACCCACACCGGAACGCACGACGGCGGCGGCGGCCGCTGCGGCGGCCTCCGGATCCGCTTCAAGTTCCTCTGCGGTTAACGCCGTGGCGTGGCCGGCTGCTGCAGCCAGTTCCGCCAGTTCCTCGGCGTTGGGTTTCAAGAGGTCCGGTTTCCCGGACACGGTGGCTGCCGACGCATCAGCGACGGCAGCGGCGAGCGGAGCGCCGGAAGAGTCGACGGCGATCAGCGGGGCGGCGCCGTCGGCAGTGGAACGCAACCGGTGCGTCACGGTGGCGTAGAAGTCGGCCGGGAAGCCGGGCGGCAGGGAACCGGCCAGGACCACCCAGCTGGCACCGCGGGCTTGTTCCAGGAGCAGGCTGATCAGTGCTTCCTGCTCGTCCGCGCTCAGCACCGGCCCGGGTTCGTTGATCTTGGTGGTCACGCCGCCAGGTTCGGTGAGCGCAACGTTGGTGCGCAGCGGCTCGTCGATGGCGAGGGCAGCGAACGGTACCTTGTCGTGGCGAAGCCCCGCAAGGACGGGATCGCTGTCCGCCCCCGGAAGAACAGCCACTGTCTCAACGCCCGAGGCGCACAGCGCCCGGGACACGTTAACGCCTTTGCCGCCGGATTCCTGGCTGACCGAAACCGCGCGCTGGACTTCGCCGCGTTCCAACGGGCCGGGGAGGGCCACCGTACGGTCCAGGCTGGGGTTGGCCGTGAAGGTGACGATCATGCGATCACCACGTCAACGCCGGCGTCGGTCAGGGCGGCTGTGAGTTCCGGGCCGGGCTCGCTGTCTGTAATCAAAGTGTCCAGATCTTTCAGGGAGGCGAACTGGACCAGGGTTTCCGCGTCCAGTTTGGAGGAGTCGGCCAGCACCACGATGCGGCGCGCCGAGTGTACGAAGGCTGCCTTGACGGCGGCTTCTTCAGGATCGGGGGTGCTGAGGCCAAAGCTTGCGTGGATGCCGTTGGTGCCGATGAATGCGATGTCCGGGCGCAGCCGCTGGGCGGAGTCCACGGTGGCCTGCCCCACGGCTGCCTGGGTGAGGCCGCGCACCCGGCCGCCCAGCAGTTGCAGTGCGATTCCGGGTGCGCTGGCCAACCTGGCGGCGATCGGGACTGCGTGGGTAATGACGACGAGTTCGGGCGTTGACGCGGAGTTGGCATGCGGCGCGCCGGCAGCCGGACTGGTAGCCGCGCCGGAAGCCGTTGCGCCGGAAAGAACGACGGCGGGGCGCCGAGAGAGCAGGTCGGCGAGCGCCTCGGTGGTGGAACCGGCGTCGAGCAGGATGCTTCCCGACTTTCCCTGAGGGATCAGGGCCAGTGCCGCCTGGGCGATGCGCAGCTTCTGGTCCGGGCGCTGGATGGTCCGTTCATTGATGCTTTCCTCGGAGGTACTGAAACGGTCCGCGGCCACGGCGCCGCCATGGACACGGCGGACGGTGCCGGCTGTTTCGAGGGTGGCGAGGTCGCGGCGGATGGTTTCGGTGGTGATGCGGAAGCGCTCGGCCAGCATGGTCACGCTGACCCGGCCGGTGCCGGTAACAAGCTCGGCAATCTTCTGCTGGCGCTCCTCGGCGAACACGTACCCTCCGTTGCGTAAAGTGCTGAAATTCCTGTGATTGGCATCACGTGATGTTGAATTACTTGACTTTATCTTTGTCTGTGTTGGTTTGTCAACGAAAGCCAAGAAAACACAGAAAAGCGGAAAGCGCGAGAGCCGGACCGGACCCTTGCGGGGTCGGGCCCGGCTCGCGGGGCTCCTGGCCGGTCATTGCTGTCCGGGCGGCTGGATTTGGGTTCGGGCTTCCGTCCGGGACTTACAGTCCGCCGTCGCGGCTTTCGTTGCGAGTGATGCGCTCGCCGGTGTTGGGATCAACCACTGAGCGGGTTTCGCTGACGCGGCGGCTACGTCCCGGCGAGGCCAGGACGAGCGAGGCGATCAGTCCGATGACACCCACGGCCATCAGGATGTACCCAATCAAAACCTGGTCCACGAAGGGGATCAGGCCTGGAGCGACGGCCCACGCCAGGATGGCGCCGAGGGCAATAAGGAAGATGGCGGAACCGATTCTCATGGCTTGCTCCTTGTTGTTGGAGTACTCGTGGTGCCGAACTGACGTGGTGAACTGATAAGCATGCTGTGCACTCACGCTACAGCCCGGCCCTGCACGATTCAATGACCGCCAGCCTGCGCCGCGGCACTGCGGTGGTGGTGTCATGGCTGTTCAGCGGCCTGCGTGCAGCTATTCGGCGTGACGGATGGCTAGGCTGGTCCGATGGAGACAGTTGTTTGGTCCAAGCCGGAAGCTGAACGGGACGGCACGCCGCTGCTGGTCCTGATGCACGGCTACGGTACGGATGAGTCCCGGATGGTGCGGCTGTTCGAATACCTGCCGTCCGAATTCACGTGTGCGGCACTTCGGGCCCCCATGGTGATCGGCGACCACTACGGCTGGTTCCTGCTGGATTACTTCCTGTCGAACGATTTCGCCGACGTCATCAGCGCCACCAACGCCGTCCACGCCTGGATCAGCTCGGTCAAGGGCCGCCACAGCAGCGTGACCCTGATGGGCTACTCGCAGGGCATGGCCATGGCCAGTACCCTCCTGCGCCTGCACCCCGCCGACTACAAGGCGACAGTGGGGCTTTCCGGGTTTGTGCTGGACAACGAACTCCTTGCACTCACCGACTCCTTTGAGTCCCCGCCACCCTTTTTCTGGGGACGGGACAAGGCCGACCTGGTGATCAACGAGGAAGCCACGGAATACGCAGCCGGGTGGCTGGACAAGAACACTCAGTTGACCGCACGGACGTATCCCGGCATGGGCCATGCGATGAGCAAGACCGAGATGGTGGACGTCAGCGCCTTCCTCCGCCACTACGTGCTGAGCCTAGTAAAATAGTTGCGGGACAAATTTGTAAGCGCTTACACTCGACGTTGGCCCGAGTGCTTGCGGCCGCAGACCCAGCAGGAATAGGACGCCGGACCGATGCACAAGTGCCAGGCCCCTGCACGGGTTGTACCGCCCCTCCCGTTCTCTCAGTTTGGCAGGCCGCACCAAGGCACTCATCATGGAAGAAGACGATTAGCAGCAGCCCACCGGCCCGCCGAGGTTCCAGCCCTGGCCCTTAGCCGCCCCTGCTGATCCAGCGGACGCCGTTGCCCGCGGTTTCCACGCCCTGCACCCGCACTCCGCTGCCTGGTGAGATCCCGAATCTTGAGCCTCGACATTGAGGTCCCGCTCGCTTAAATCCGCCCATTTTCGTTACGCACTAAGGCTCCCCGCCGTCTGGAAGGACACCGCATGACTGACGTTCTGACAACCCAAAGCCCCGGCTGGACCACAGCCTCAGCCATCCTGTTCGACCTTGACGGAGTGTTGACACCCACCGCCACCGTCCACGAACAGGCGTGGAAGGAACTCTTCGAAGGCTACCTCGCGTCCAGGCCCGACGTGGCCGGGTACCGCGAGGAAGACTACTTCGACCATATCGACGGCAAACCCCGGTTCGACGGCGTCCGGGACTTCCTGGCGTCCCGCGGCATTGTGCTCCCGGAAGGCGAGGAAAACTCTTCACCTGAGGACCCCGCCCGCGCCACGGTGCAGGGACTCGGCAACCGCAAGAACCAGGTATTCAATGACATCGTCAGCGCCGGTGTCGAGCCTTTTGCGGGTTCGGTGCGTTTCCTGGAAGCCGCAGTGGCCCGCGGACTGAAGGTCGCCGTCGTCTCCTCATCCCGGAACGCCCCTGCCGTCCTGAAGGCCGCGGGCCTGAACGGGCATTTCGAGATAGTGGTTGACGGGGTGGTGGCCGCGGCCGAGGGCCTTCCGGGCAAGCCGAGCCCGGCCACTTACACCTACGCAGCGCAGCTGCTCGGCCTGCCCAGCGAAGAATGCGTGGTGGTGGAGGACGCGGTCTCCGGCGTCCAGGCCGGACACGCCGGCACCTTCCATTCCGTAATCGGCGTGGACAGGGGTGCCGGCCGGCAGACCCTGCTCGACGCCGGAGCCACCCGGGTGGTCAACGACCTCCAGGAACTCCTCTAGCCAGGCTCCCCGGCCGGCAGAAAAGCCAGCGCGCACTACCAGACCAGCACCACGCCAAAAGGATCGCAACACCATGGCTCTCATCACCGCTGACCGTGAACGGTTCCCTGACACTCCCTGGCAGCTCGTGGAAACACGCCACGAACCAGGCAACACGGGCACCTTGGAAACGCTCTTTGCCATTGGCAACGGGCACCTTGGCATCCGCGGTGCCCACTGGGCGGCGGCGGATGCCGAACTCCCGGGCAGCTTCATCAACGGCCTGCATGAGATCTGGGACATCAAGCATGCGGAGAACGCGTTCGGCTTCGCCCGGACCGGGCAGCGGATCATCTACATCCCGGATGCGAACAACTTCACGGTGATCATCGACGGCGAAACCCTGTCGCTCGCGGAATCGGACGTGCTGGATTACCGCCGGGCAGTTGACTTCGCCACCGGCATCTACGAGTGCCGGGTGACCTGGCGCTGCCGCTCCGGTGCCACCGTGACCACCACGGAGCGCCGCGCGGTTGGCTTCGTCTCGCGCGGCAGCCTGGGCATTTCGCTGGAGGTCGCCTCGGACCGTGAAGTTTCCGCTGACGTCACGTCGTTCGTCATCAACCGCCAGGACCAGCCTGTGGAGGACCACTCGGCGCATGACCCGCGCCGGGCCGGCCGGCACGCGGGCCGGGTCCTGCTCCCGGTCCGGATTGACGGCGGCGACGGCTCGCTCCGCCTGTCCTGGAAGGCGGCTGAGTCCGGGCAGCGCGTGGGAATGGCCGTGGATCACTGGACCTCCACCGGCCAACAGTGCTTTGAGACGGTCGCCGGCGAGGATGACAGCAGCGTCCGCTATGTCCTGGCTGTCCAGGCCGACCAGCCATTCCAGCTCGAGAAGAGCGTCAGCTACGCCGCCGGCCCCGGCGTCCAGGACTCTGAGCGGGACGCCGCGGAAACCGCCGAAGCCGGGCTCCGGGCTGTGGCGGACATCTTCGGCGAGAGCCGGGAACACTACCGCGAATACTGGGCCACGTCCGACATCGTGGTGGGCGGCCAGCCCCAACTCCAGCAGGCCATCCGCTGGAACCTGTTCCAGCTGGCACAGGCTACGGCGCGGGCCGACGTCGCGGGCATCCCTGCGAAGGGCGTGACCGGCTCGGGCTACGAGGGGCATTACTTCTGGGACCAGGAGGTCTACCTCCTGCCCTACCTCACCTACAGCAACCCCGACGCCGCCCGCCAGGTCCTGGAATTCCGGCACCAGATGCTTCCGGTCGCCAAAATCCGGGCCAAGGAGCTCAGCGTGGACGGCGCCCTGTTCCCGTGGCGGACCATTAACGGACTCGAAGCCAGCGCCTATTACGCTGCCGGCACGGCGCAATTCCACATCGCAGCCGCCATTGCTTTTGCCACCAGCCGCTATATGTGGGCCAGCGGCGACGAGGCGTTCCGCGAAGGCATGGGTGCCGACCTGCTGATCGAAACGGCCCGCATGTGGGTCTCGCTGGGCTTCTTCGGCAAGGACGGGCTCTTCCACATCCACGGCGTCACGGGCCCGGACGAATACACGGCAGTTGTCAACGACAACCTGTACACCAACGTCATGGCCCGCTTTAACCTCAGCGCCGCCGCTGCCGTGGAACACCCGGCCATCGACGAGGCGGAACGCCAGCTATGGGTGCAGGCCGCCAACCGGATGCAACTGCCGTTCGATGAAGACCTGCAGGTTTACTCGCAGGATAACGACTTCATGACGCTGGAGCCCTGGGACTGGACCACGCCCCGGTCAAAATACCCGCTGCTGCTGCACTTCCACCCGCTGGTGATCTACCGGCACCAGGTGCTGAAGCAGGCAGACACTGTGCTGGCAATGTTCCTGCAGTGGCAGGACTTCACCGCCGTGGAAAAGCGCCGCGCCTTCGACTTCTACGACCCCATCACCACCGGAGATTCCACTCTCTCCGCGTGTGTGCAGGGGATCATGGCCGCCGAAGTGGGGCATCCTGAAGCGGCGCTGGAGCACTTCACCAACGCGGCTTTCATCGACCTGGATGACACCCACGGCAACACCATCGACGGTGTGCACATTGCGTCCACCGGAGGCGTGTGGAGTTCGCTGGTGTGCGGCTTCGCCGGGCTTCGGGATCAGGGCCACATGCCGTTCTTTGATCCGCGCCTGCCGGCTGAATGGGATGCGCTGACGTTCCACCTGAAGATCCGCGGGCGCCTGCTGCTGGTGGAGCTCGACGCCGGCGCGCTCACCCTCACCGTCCAAACCGGCGGGCAGTTGGACGTGGATGTCCGCGGCCGGGTTCTCCGCGTCGGTCCCGAACCGCTCCGCGTGGCACTTGCACCCTCTGAGTGCCCCGAACCCACTGTCTTCCCCAGCGGACCGCCGACGGCGAGCATTCCCGTTATCCACGCGCTCGGCTGAGGCGTCTCGCGGCAACGCTTCTCCGCCCGAACCTCCGGCATGAACGGCACATAGTGCGAAGCACCCTTAGTGTTAAGGCAGTGCCGCAGCCAACCCGCCGGCGGACAGACGTACGACAGAAGCAGAGGTGACCATGGCCAAGCGCAGCAATCCCGCGGTACGAATCGCTCAGGAAACCGCCCACAACGCGGTGTTCGACGCCGACGGCAAGCCGAAACCCGGCGTCCACAACATGCTCTTGAAGGCGGTCGAAATCCAACGGCCCTTGGTGCTCGCCTACGTCCGGCGGCTCCAGCGCAAACATTCCCGTGCCAGCGCGGCAAGGCTCGCGGAAATCCTGGAGCGGGACTACCTGCGGGCTGTAACCGGCGGCGGTGCGATCGTCGGGGCAACGGCCGTGGTGCCCGGCGTCGGTACGGTGGCCTCTTTGGGGCTCTCGGCCGCGGCCACCGTGGGTTTCCTCGAGGCCACGGCGCTCTATGCCACTTCGCTGGCGGAACTCCACGGAATCCGCCTGACCAACCCCGAGAAGGCCAGCACCATGGTGATGGCCATCATGCTGGGCGAAGAGGGGACTGCCCTGCTCGGAACGCTCAGCGGACAGGCGATGGGCAAGGGAACCAGCGCAACCAAGGCATGGGGAAACGCGCTGTCCAAGTCAATGCCCACGGGTTTCGGTGCCATTCGGAATAAGATCCAGAAGGCCTTCCTCAAGAACCTGCTCAAGCGTCAGGGGACGGCATTCATTGGCCGGGCGCTGCCGTTCGGCATCGGCGCGGTGGTGGGCGGTGCAGGAAACCTCATCATGGGCCGGGCCGTCGTGTCGAACGCGAAGGAAGCTTTCGGCCCGATGCCGGATACGATTCCGGGGGAGCTCAAAGCCTCAACCGCGGCCGCGGACAACAACATCTTGGAGGGCAACAACCTTGGATCTCAACGCTGACCTCGGCGAATCGTTCGGCTCGTGGAACATGGGCGACGACGCCGCGATGTTCCCCCTGGTGACCAGTGCCAACGTAGCCTGCGGCTTCCACGCCGGGGATCCCGTCACCATGCTCGACAGCTGCCGCGCCGCCTTTGAGCTCGATGTGACCGTGGGCGCGCACGTAGGCTACCGGGACCTCGCCGGCTTCGGGCGCCGGTCCCTGGACATGTCCTTCGATGAGCTGTTCGGTGATGTGCTGTACCAGCTGGGCGCGCTCGACGGCGTGGCACACGCGGTAGGCGCCTCAGTGGACTACGTCAAGCCGCACGGCGCCCTCTACAACCGCCTGGTGCACGACGAAGAGCAGGCTTCCGCTGTGGTCGCAGCCATCCAGGCCTACGATCCCGGCCTGCCGATTCTCGGCCTGCCGGGTTCACAGCTCCTGATCCAGGCCAAAGAAGCCGGACATCCCGTTTTTGTGGAGGCGTTTGTGGACCGCGCCTACCAAGGGGACGGCACGCTGGTGCCGCGCTCTCACGAGGGTGCAGTCCTGCACGACGTCGGCTCGATCGTGGAGCGCGCTGTGCGCCTCGCGACTCAGGGGGAGGTGGTGGCCGTGGACGGAACCGTGGTCCAGGTCAGGCCTGATTCCCTGTGCATCCACGGCGATACCCCCGGAGCCGTCGAGATGGCCGCCGCGGTCCGGGCCGGGCTTGAAGCTGCCGGCGTGGAGCTGGAGTCCTTCGCCTAATCCCGCGTTGCTTTAAGAAGGGGAGCGTCAGCCGAAGATCAGGTGCGCCGCGCTGAAGATGGCAAGCCCGGCAAGGGAACCCACCACGGTGCCGTTGATCCGGATGAACTGCAGGTCCTTGCCCACCTGGAGTTCGATCTTCTGAGAGGTTTCCTCGGCGTCCCACCGCGCCACGGTATCGGTGATGACGCCGGCGATGTCCGAGCGGTACGTCCGCACCAGGTAGCCGGCGGCGTCGCCGATCCAAGCGTTTACCTTGCCGGCCAGTTCGGGATCAACCACCAGGCGGGTGCCGAAGTCGTGCACCGCGGCCTTGAACTTGATGGTCAGTTCGCTGTGCGGATCGTCGACGGCGCTGAGCAGTGCAGCCTTGATGGTGCCCCACGTGCGGGACGCCAGCTCCCGCACCTCGGGGTCGCCCAGCACCTGGGCCTTGACGCCTTCGGCGCGGGCGATCATGACGGGATCGTGCTGCAGGTCCTGCGCCAGGGACGTGAGATAGGTGTCGATGGACTGCCGGACCTGGTGCTGCGGATCGGCCTGCACGGCCTTGGTGAACTTGAGGATCTCCAGGTACACCTTGTCTCCCACGAGCCCGTCGACGAACTGCGGGACCCACTGCGGGGACCGGTCCGAGACCAGCCGGCTGACGGTTTCATGGTTGTCCCGGACCCAGTCCACGGTCCGGTCCACCAGCAGGTCCACCAGGGTGTGATGGTGGCCGTCGGCGAAGATCCGCGCAGCCAGACGTCCCACGGGAGGCCCCCACGGCGGAGCCAGCAGGTGCTTGCGGACCATTGACTCGATCACTGCCTGGACGTCGTCGTCGTTCAATACCTTGAACGCGCCGCGGATGATGGCGGCACCCTCCTTGGCCACGCGCTCGGCGCCGCCGGGACCGGACAGCCACGCACCGGCCTTTCCCGCGACGTTCACCGACGCGAGCTTCTCTTGGACCACCTGCTCGGACAGGAAGTTGGTCTCCACAAACTCGCCCAGCGACGCCCCGATCTGGTCCTTGCGGCGCGGGATAATGGCGGTGTGCGGGATCTTGATGCCCATGGGGTATTTGAACAGCGCGGTCACGGCGAACCAGTCGGCCAGTGCGCCCACCATGCCGCCCTCCGCCGCGGCCCGGACGTACTGCAGCCACGGATACTCCTTCTGCAGGGCGAACGCGAAGACAAAAATGATGGCCATCGCAATGAGGAGACCCAGAGCCAAAAGCTTCATCTTCCGCAGCGCTGCCGCCTTTTCGGCGTCACCGGCGCTCAACTGCTGACTGACGACGGCGGCCCCGTTCTTCGCCCCCAGCGGATCCGTGCCTGGGGGGTGGGGTGGGGACTGCCGGGTAATTGGCTCAGAGTTCACCTGCATGTGCCCAGCCTAGTCCCGCGGGCCCGGGCCCGGTCCGCTAGCGTGTCCTCATGATATTTGACGAGTCTGTGCCGGACCGCCCGCTGGTTTATGCCCACCGGGGCGCCAGCGCCGCGTTTGCCGAACACACCCGCGCCGCTTACCTCCAGGCCATTGCCGACGGCGCCGACGGAGTGGAGTGCGACGTCCACCTCACCCGCGACCAGCACGCCGTACTGCTGCATGACGCCAATCTGGACCGGACATCTGACGGGACCGGCCCCGTGGCGGACCGCACGCTGGCAGAGTTGCGGCAGCTGGACTTTTCGTCGTGGAAGGGTGTCCGGATCCCGGAAAAATACGGTGCCCGCTCAGAGCAGTTCCTGACCCTGCCGGAACTCCTGGACATCCTCCGCGGCGCCGGCCGGCCCATTGGACTGGCCATAGAACTCAAGCACCCCAGCCCGTACCAGCTGAAATTGGAAGACCGCGTGCTCGAGGTGCTCCAGGGTGAAGGGTGGGACGCCGCGACCTCCACCTTGGACAACATCAGTGTCTCGTTTATGAGCTTCAGCCCGGACTCTGTGAAACACCTGCTCAAGAAGGTCCCGGCCGAGCACATCTGCCAGCTGGTTGATGACATCGACGTCGACGAAGTCCGGGACGAACTGAGCCTGGGGACCCTGGCGGGCACCGCCGTCGCCAACGTGATGAAGGCGGCGCAGTTGGAAGGCGAGCGGATCCTGGACGAGTGCGAGGTAGGGCTCGCGGGTCCGGGAATCATGTACATCCGCGAACACGCCCGGACCGTCCAGCGCTGGCTGGAATCCGGCCGCCGCTTCCGCGTCTGGACTGTGGACACCGAACGCGATGTGGCACTCTGCCAAGGGCTGGGCATTCACGAGATCACCACCAACAAACCGGCCAGGGTGCTGGCGCAGCTCCAGCCGAGCGGCCAACAGGCTACGCTGCCCTCCTGACGCCTGACGCCGCCGACCCTGGTTTAGCCGCGGAGGTGCCGCTGTGATTGAGTGGAGCCATGCCATTTCGCTGGTCCGGCCGGGCCGTTCAAACTCTCTCAGCAGCAGCCATGAGCGCGCTGCTGCTGACCAGCGCCATGAAGCATTTTCGCGAGCCGCGCTTTTTCGCGTACGTGGTCCCGGACTACCTCTGCCGCGACGCTCCGGACGCTGACCGCAAGGCGCCGGAAGCTGGCCGGGAGGCTGGCCCGGACGCGGGCGTGGCGGCGGGCCGGGAATACGTGGGTGCCGTGAACATCACGCACGACGCCGGCGGGCGGCCTTTGGCGGTGATGACCCGGGAGGAATGGATTGCGGTGAGCGGTCTGCTCGAGGCGGGTGCCGCCGTCGTACTCCTGATACCGGCCACCCGGCGGGTGGCGGCCACTGCCCTGACCGGGATGTTCACTGTGTTCCTCGCCGGACACGTGGACGCGCTCCGGCGCGCCTACGGCCCCATGGGCTCGCCGGCGCAGCGCACGGCGCATACTGTCAGGCTTCCCCTTCAGCTCCCGCTCATCCTGTGGGCCTGGAGCCTGCGGGATGCCCCGGCGCGGCCGCAGCAGTGAAGATGCTCGCATCACCTGCCGTCCGGGTGGGCATCTCCATCAGCATCGCCACCGGCCTCTACGGTATTTCCTTCGGCGCACTGTCCGTCACGTCGGGCCTCGATTTCTGGCAGACCATGGCGCTCAGCCTTCTGCTGTTCAGCGGGGGTTCCCAGTTCGCGTTTATTGGCGTGGTGGCCGGCGGCGGGTCCGGCATAGCGGCGATGAGTGCAGCTACCCTCCTCGGCATGCGAAACGGGATCTACGGGATGCAACTGAATGCGCTCCTGCAGCCGAGGGGATGGCGGCGATATGTAGCCGCGCAGGTCACCATCGACGAGTCGACGGCCACCAGCACAGGGCAGACCGATCCCGCTGAGCAGAGGCGCGGGTTCTGGACCGCGGGTCTTGGCATCTACGTGCTGTGGAACCTTTTTACTGCCGTCGGGGCCCTCGCCGGCAGCGGCCTGGGCGACCCGAAGCAGTGGGGCCTTGACGGTGCAGCAGTTGCCGCGTTCCTCGCCCTGTTGTGGCCCCGGCTCAAGGGATTCGAACCGGCCGCGATCGCCGTCGCATGTGCGTTGGCCACGGTCCTCGCCGTGCCCTTTGTTCCTGCCGGCCTGCCCATCCTGATCGCAGCGCTGGTGGCTGCGGTGATCGGCTGGTTCAGCCACGGCCGCAGGGATGAAGGCCTCGAACCGGATGTGGATCCCTACCAGGAGCACCACGGCCACGGCGGGACCCGGGAGGCAGGCTCATGAATCTCTGGTTCTGGTTGCTCTTGGCTTGCGTCCTGGCCTACGGGTGGAAGGTGATGGGCTACCTGGTCCCTGCGAAGCTCCTGGAGGACCCGCGGATGTCCCGGGTGGCAGGGACCATGACCATCGGCCTGCTGGCGTCCCTCACGATCGTCAATACAGTGGCCTCCGGACAGTCGCTGGCTGCCGACGCACGGTTGGGGGCCCTTGCCGCCGCCGCCGTTGCACTGGCGTTCCGGGCACCGTTCCTGCTGGTGGTGATCGTCGGCGCTGGCGCCGCCGCCCTCCTCCGGTTAATTGGCTGGAACTGAGCGCAAAACCTAGTGATGCGGGGCACAACCGCTGTAGCATGATTTTGGCTATGCAGTTGGCCATGGATTCCTCGTGAGAGCGCCCACCATGGAAATAAACCTGCACGTAGCCCGCACCAGACCCGGCAAGCCCCGTCACCCCACGGCCGCTGGATGGCGCGCCGGCCTGCCGGTCAAGCGCTTCTTCACCCGGTTCAGGTCCATCGCCGACTTGCCGCCTGCGGACCTTGACATCCTCTCTGAACGCATCAGACTGGCCTTGGATGTCACTCAGGAGCCCGGCATGGCCGCCCTGCACGCTGCGGTCCGGGCCGAGCTTAACCATCGGGAATCGTCGACGAACGGCTGATGCCCGACGAAGTTCGGCTGTGACTTGGCAGTCGCGGCCGGAGAGGAGCCAGACTAATGAACGAACAGGCGGAGCACCAGGGACCGGATCCCGAAGGCGGGGACGGTCACAGAGGTTCAGAAACGAAGTCCCGGTCCATCTACGTCAATAGCGCGTCCGAATCCACCAGGGAGTTGCGCGATACCTCCCGGCGCCGCCGGGACGCCGAGGAGAAGCTGCAGCAGCACCTACGGGAAGCCAGGGAGCACACCCCTCATGACCACGCCCGTAACGTGCCTCATGAAGTGTCTCAGGCGGGCGAGGACCCCAAGGCGGACGAGGTTGACGAGGCCGGTAGGGCGCGTCCCGACATGGCACTGGAAGGGTAGCGCCAAAAAAGACCCGGAGGACGACGCCGGGCCGAACGTGATTCGTCACGTTCGGTAAGGCGGCGGGCCTTCCGGGTCCAAGTCAGGCGGGGTCCAGCTTAGGCGTGGATCAAGTCAAAGCCGCTTACGCAGACTGCTCATCCTCGGGAGATGCTGTGCGGCGGGAGATTTCTTCGACGGCCAGCTCGTACCACACCTGTGCGCCGAGGTCAGGGGCCGGTGTGTCGAGGTTCTGGTACAGGGCATCCAGCAGATTCGCGAGATCTTCAGCGGCCAACGCGGGGAGGACTTCCTCCGGACCGCGCGGATCGTTGATGATCTGGGAAAGCTTCGAGTGGTTCATCTAAAGCTCGCGATGACCGGTCGGGTGCCAAGAACGTGGTGCATTTTTTGTCTCCTCTGATGGATCAGAGGCTGGCTGCGTAACCCATCTAGAGTCTAGGCCAACGGCTCTGGACTCACAATGGCGAAAGCCAGAGGCAGGACGCGAGCCGGGGGCGGGAGCGGAGACGGCGGCCTCTCAGCCGAACTGCGGCCCTTGGAGCTGCGAAGCGGGCAGCGGGACGAAGGCAGGCAGGGAGCGCCCGGTCCGTTCAGTGCGGATGGCGTCCTCGATAAGCGCCACCGGGCGGCGCCAAGCATCGGAACCGGGCTCCATGGTATCCACCACGCCGATCAGCATGGCGAGCAAACGGAACATGTCCGTCAGGGAAATGTCCGGACGGAGGGTGCCTTGTCCCTGGCCGCGGACCAGGAGGACGCCGATGGATTCCATCAGGGATCCAGTGATTCCCGTGAGAAGTTCGCGGCGCCCCGCCACGGCGCCCAGCAGGTTTGCGTCGGCGCTGGCGGCGGCCATGATCGCTTCGATGACGCGGAGCAGCCCGGCCGCTGCGTCCATGCCCGCGACGGCCTCCACAATGACGGGGTCCACGGTCTCCCGGAGTTGCCGGTTGAGGGCGGCCAGGACCAGCTCCTCTTTATCGGCGAAGTTCCTGAACAGCGTGGCAGGCCCCACCCCCGCCGTCGCAGCAATAGTCTGGAGCGGCACGTCCGGGCCGTGCTCACGGAAGCACTGGCGCGCGGCCAGGATGATCTTGTCCACGTTCCGCGCAGCGTCTGCACGTAGTGGCTTGCGGACGACGGCGATGCTCATTCGATCAGGTTAGCAACGTGGCAGGCCGCGAACATGGTTACCGGAGGGTAGCCGGTTATGTGACGTCCACCGGGCCTTGCCGCCGATTTCCCGTGTCCGGCCGCATGGCAGACTTGGCCTATGTTGCTTGCATTTTCAGTTGCCCCGGCCGGTACGCCCGCCGGGGGAGCCCGCCCCAACGACGCATCAGTCCACGACGCCGTCGCGGCCGCTGTGAAAATCGTCAGGGAGTCGGGCTTGCCGCATCAGACCGACTCGATGTTCACCACCATCGAGGGCAACTGGGACGAAGTGTTCGATGTCGTCAAGCGCGCCACCGAGGCCGTGGGGCAGTTCGGCAGCCGGGTCTCGCTCGTCATCAAGGCCGACATCCGTCCGGGTTACACGGGTGAGCTTAAGGCCAAGGTGGAACGCCTCGAGAAGGCCCTTTCGGACGGTTCCTCAACCGCTTCCTAGACCGCTGTTTGACCGCATGCCAGACTGTGGCCATGTTTGAGCACAAGACCCAGCCGGGCTGGGCGGCGGTGGAGGATTTCCTCACGGCAACTGTGGTGCATCCCGACAATGCGTTGCGGCGGGCCGTAAGCTCCGCCGTCGACGCCGGAATGCCGCCCATCGAGGTGACCCCCAACGCCGGAAAGTTCCTCCAGCTCCTGATCCAGATTTCCGGCGCCAGGCGGGTGCTGGAGATCGGGACGCTCGCCGGTTTCAGCAGCATCTGGATGGCCCGGGGACTTCCCGACGGCGGCAGGCTGGTGACGTGCGAATACCTCACCAAACACGCTGACATCGCCAGGGCCAACGTGGAGGCGGCCGGGCTGGGTAGCAAAGTTGAAATCCGGGTCGGTGCTGCCCTTGACACGTTGGCAGCACTGCAGGCCGAAGGCCAGGAGCCCTTCGATTTTGTGTTCATCGACGCGGACAAGGAACACGACAGCGACTACCTCGATTGGGCTGTGCGCCTTGGCCGGCCCGGAACCGTTGTTGTGCTCGATAACGCGGTGTGGGAGGGGGCCATCCTGGATCCGTCCATCGACGACGTCAACGCGCCGGGGATCATCAGCGCACTGGATCTGCTGGGGAAACACGCGCAGCTTGATGCCACCGTGATCCAAACCGTGGGTTCCAAAGGCTGGGATGGGTTCGCTTTGGCAAGAGTCCGCTGAGAACCCATTCCTAAGTATGCTTAGAATTACTCGCCGGCCGAAGTCCGGTCCGGAATGGACGTCCGACCTGGAGGAATTCGATGAAAGCGTCACCTACCCTCGCCAGCAATCTCCAGATGGTCCTGACGGACCTGGTGGAGCTCCACGTGCAGGGCAAGCAGGCCCACTGGAACATCGTCGGCACCAACTTCCGCGACCTCCACCTGCAACTCGACGAGATCATCGCCAGTGCCCGCCTCTTCGCTGACCAGACGGCGGAGCGGATGCGGGCTTTGCATTCCCTTCCTGACGGCCGAAGCCAGACGATAGCTGCTAACACCCGACTCGACCAGCTGCCGGGCGGCCTGCTTTCAACGAAGGACGCAGTTAAGCTCGTGACCGCCAGGTTGGAACGGACTGCGAAGACCATGCGGGACGTCCATGATGAGGTGGACGACGAAGACCCCACCAGCGCGGACCTGCTCCACGCGGCCATCGAACGGCTGGAACAGCTGGCCTGGATGGTCAACGCCGAAACCATGACACCTTCGGCGGCCGTCACCGAACCGGCGGAGAAATAGTCCTGGGCGGCCAGGCCCGGGCAGTGACTGAGCAGCGCACCTATCCCAGACCCGTCCGACTGGTTTCAGCTGAAACCGACCCCGCCCGGTATGGCGCCCTGCTCCACGCCGTATCTTCCGCGGCCGGGGATGTGCCGGCGCTGCTGGCCCTGGCCGGAGACGCCGGAAACAGCTGGCCGAAACCGGGGAACGGCCAGACGGGCCTTCTGTGGGAGTTGCTGGCTTCGGTGGCCAGCGTGGATGTGGCCGCGGGGCGGATTTTCGAGCCCCATCTGGATGCGCAAGCCATCCTCGCGCAGGCCGGCCATCCGCCAAACGGGCGCGGCGGCCGGTGGGGAGTTTTCGCCGCCGAAGGGCCCGGGATGCGCCTGGAAGCAAAGGCCGACGGCGGCGGCATCCTGCTAAGCGGCGCCAAACCGTGGTGCTCACTGGCGCCGCTTCTGGACCGTGCCATCGTCACCGCTTACACCGAAACCGGGAGACGGGCCGCCTTTGCCGTGGATCTCCGGCACTCCGGGGTGACGTGCGAGGTGCCCGTGTGGGTGGCACGCGGCCTGCGGGAGATCCCGAGTGGCACGGTCCACTTCAGCGGGGTGCCGGCAGCTCCCGTAGGTGGGGATGACTGGTACTTCAACCGCCCCGGTTTTGCGTGGGGCGGCATGGGAGTGGCCGCCTGCTGGCTGGGCGGTGCGGTGGCCGTGGCCAGGGACTACCGGGAATCCTTGCGTGCCGCTGCCGGAAAGGGACGGGAACCTGACCAGATCGCGCTGGCTGCGATGGGGGAGACGGACCGCATCCTTACCTCCACCCTCCAGTTCCTGGGGCGCGTGGCTGAACTGATCGACAGGGGTGCCCTGTCCAACGACGGCGATGCCCCGCCGGCCTCCGGCGCCGCGGTCAACGGCGCTGACCCGGACGACACCCCGGAGGCCCGCCGCGGTGCGTGGAGCGAAGCGTTGCGCGTGCGCGGGACGGTAGCCGCCGCCGTCGAGCGTGTAATCTCTTTGGTCAGCAGGAACCGGGGGCCGGGGCCGCTGGCGTTCGACGAAACCTATGCCAAACGCATGGCTGACCTGGCGCTGTACGTGCGCCAGCACCATGCCATGCGGGACGACGCACAGTTGGGCAAACTGACTCTCACTGGAGAGCCCCCGTGGTGACCTTCTCGCACACGGACCCGGGCACGGAGGAAAAGGACTGGGCTGCAAGCGGGCTGGCGGCTTTGGCTGAGCTTCCACTTGGGCCGCAGGAGTTCGGTGCCATGCGGTTTGTTGTGCTGGCGGCCCACCCGGATGACGAAAGCCTCGGCGCAGGCGGCCTGCTGTCGCTGCTGCACACCTGGGGCGCCGACGTCGACGTGCTGCTTTGCACAGCAGGCGAGGGCTCGCATCCTGACTCCACCACTATGACGCCCGAACAGCTGGCAGCCGTGCGGATTAAGGAATTCGGCGCAGCGATGGAGGTGCTGGGGCTGGCCGGGTGCTGGCGTTTCCTGGGGTTGCCCGATGGCGGCCTGAACGAGCGGGAACCCGAGATCTCCGCGCAGCTCAGGGAAACCATCAACCGGTACGCCGGGCACCCCGGGCATCAAGGGCAGCCGCAGCAACTGGCGATCGTGGCTCCGTATCGCGCGGACGGCCACGCCGACCACAACGCTGCCGGCAACGCGGCCGCGCAGGTCGCCCTCGAGGATGGGCACGCCCTGCTGGAATATCCCATCTGGTACTGGCTGTGGGCCTCTCCGGAAGACCMGGCCTGGCGCTCTTGGGTGCGGGTTCACCTCGACACTGAACAACAGGCAAGCAAGACAGCTGCCATGGGCGCCCACACCAGCCAGACGCGTCCATTGTCTGCTTTGGCAGGCGACGAGGCTCTCCTCGGAGAGGGGTTCCTGAAACATTTCCAGCGCCCTTTTGAAACGTTTGCCTGGAACCGTGCAGTCCCGGCACGCACGGGCGGCAGGGAGTCTGCGCCGTCCTGTGCGCCGCACACGAGCGTGGACGCGCAACGGATTTTCGATGAGGTGCACTCGGAATCCGGGGACCCGTGGCACTACGCCACCCGTTGGTACGAGCGCCGGAAGCGCAGCCTGACGCTCGCCGCCCTGCCCCGGGAAAGCTACGAGTCGGGCCTGGAGATTGGGTGCTCGATCGGCACCCTAACCGCCGAGCTGGCCGGCAGATGCACCAGCCTTCTGGCCGTTGACGCCAGCAGCACCGCCCTGAAGCTTGCCGCCGAGCGCCTCGCGCCCTTTCCCGGCGTCACCACCCGGCAGCTGACCTTGCCGGCTGAGTGGCCCGATGGCCGCTACGACCTGATAGTGGTCTCCGAGGTGGGGTACTACCTTGCGCCGCCGGAGCTGGATCAGCTGCTGGAGCGGATTCAGTCGTCACTGACCCCGGGCGGCACGCTACTGCTGTGCCATTGGCGGCACCCGATTTCGGGCTGGGAGCTCGACGGCGACTCGGTCCACGCGGCGGCCCGGAACCGGCTGCGCTGGCGCACCGCAGGGCTGTACCAGGAACGCGATTTTGTGCTGGAAACGCTGTTGTCTCCTGCCGATCCCGAAAATGCGGGGGCCTGAGGTGGAACGCATCAGGCAGGTAGCCGTGGTGATTCCGGTCCACAACGAGGAACAGCTCCTGCCAGGGGGCCTCGCTGCCGTGCGTACTGCGGCCGACGCTCTGCAGGCGCATCGGCCGGGCACCGCCGTGTCCATCCTGGTGGCGCTGGATAGCTGTACCGATGGTTCCGCGGCAGTTGCAGCGCAGCTGGCCGCGGTAGACCGACGCATCAGTACGTTGCAGGTATCGTTCCGCAGCGTCGGCGGAAGCCGACGCGCAGGCAACCGCGCCGCCCTGCTTGCAAGCAACAAATGGGGCCTGCCGTTCGCTTCACCGGGACTCTGGCTGGCCAACACAGACGCCGATTCCTGCGTTCCCGTGAACTGGCTGCTGCGCCAGGTGGAACTGGCCGGCCTCGGGGCGGATGCTGTCCTGGGGACAGTGGAGCCTGACCCGGAAGGCATGGAAAGCGAGCTCCTGAGGCGCTGGCACGCCCGGCACCAGCTGGGGGAAAACCATGCACACGTGCATGGCGCCAACCTGGGGGTGCGGGCTTCCGCCTACGTGCTGGCAGGCGGGTTTCCCGGTCTCCGCTCGCACGAGGACCGGGCCTTGGTGGATCGGCTTCGCAAGAACGGTGCGGTGGTGTGGTCCACGGACACCATCCGGGTCCGGACTTCAGGACGGACCGAGGGCCGGGCGCCGCAGGGATTCGGCGCCTATCTGCTGTCACTCGGGCGGGAAACCGCGGCGGCGCTGAACGGCTGATCAGTTGGAAAAGGTTCATGAGGGTTCTGGGCGCAATGCACCGAAAAATTCGGGGGGCCGACGACGACTGGGGGGACTGGCCTCGGTCTCAGAAGAGGCCACCTCGCCGCCGACCCCGCTTGACCCCGGACGGCTGACAGCCCGGGAAACTCCACAGGATCTACAACACAAGTTTCTCCCATCTTGAGGGTCCTGCCTAGTCCCGGCTTTTCACGGCACGATCCGCGTCCTGTCCAGTCTCGGCACTGTATTTCTGGCGCAGTTCGCGGCCGTGCCGGATGTCCTCTTCCTCCTGCTTCTGCAGCTTCTCGCTCTTCTTGGTACCCCGCGGCGGCAGCTGGATGGTCTCCTCAGCCTCAATACCGGCCTGGAGCTGCCGTCCCCGCTCCATCTCGGCGTCGAATTCGGCTCCAAAAAGCAGGGACATGTTGAGGATCCACAGCCAGAGCAGCGCGACGATCACACCGCCGATTGCGCCGTAGGTCTTGTTGTAGCTGTTGGAGTACGCCACGTAGAAGCCGAAGGCCAGCGAGGCCAGCAGGAACACCACCAGGGCGATGGCCGAGCCCATGCTCATCCAACGGAATTTCGGCTGCTTCACGTTCGGCGTGGCGTAGTAGAGGATGGCGATCGCCACGATGATCAGCACCAGCATCACTGGCCACTTGGCGATGTTCCAGACGGTCAGGAAGGCGCCGCCGAGCCCGATCAGGTTTCCGACGGATTCTGCCACAGGGCCGCTCAGCACGAGCATCGCCGCGATGACAACGACGATCAGCAAATTGACGACGGTGACGCCGAGCATGGTGCCCCGCAGCTTCACGAACGGCCGACCCTCATCGATCTCGTAGACCCTGTTCATCGCGCGGCCAAAGGCCCCGACGTAGCCGGAGGCGGACCAGAGGGCGGTGAGGAGGCCAAAGACTAGTGTGAGCCCGGCGGCCGAGGAGCTGGCGAGGTCCTGGACCACCGGGCGGATCGTGTCGACGGTCTGGCCGGGGGCGAAACCCTGGACGATGTCGAGCAGGGCTGAGGTGGTTTTTTGCGGGTCCCCGAAGATCCCGAGGAGGGACACCAGCGCCAACAGTGCCGGGAAGATCGAAAGCACTGAATAGTAGGTCAGTGACGCGGCTAGGTCGGGGCACTGGTCCTTCGAGAACTCCCTGAGGGTCTTCTTGGCGATGTACTTCCAGGAGGGCTTTGTAACATCCGTAGGGCTGTCTGGTTTGCGGGAATCATCGGGTGCTGGAGCCTGGCCAGCTTTGGCAGTGCTGGTTTCGGAGGCGTCGTGAGTGGCCATGGGGTGTCCTCTCGATAGGGGTCGACAAGGAACGGGCCGGTCCCGCCGGGGAGGCGGAACCGGCCTGTCTTTGTCGCTGATTGAAGCGGGAAACCGGCGGGAGCCGGTTGTCCGGATCAGGTGTTTTGGATGTTGTCCTTGGCGTCGGTGGCGCGGTCTTTGACGTCGGCTGCTGCTACCTGACCTTCGGCTTTGACGTTTTGGGCGGCGTCGGTGGCGGCTGCTTGGACGTTGTCCATGGCTTCGCGGGCTGGTTCCTTAAGGCCTTGGGCCATGTCCTTGGCGGCCTCGGTCAGCTCGGTGGTCATGGGCTCGGCCGCGGTCTTGAGGGCGTCGGCTGCTTCGCGTTCCTTTTCGCTGGCGGGGATCAGGGCGGAGAGCAGCATTCCGGCGCCGAACGCGATCAGGCCTGCGGCCAGGGGGCTGCCCTGGGTTTTGGTTTTGACCTGGTGCGGGGCGTCGCCGATCGCGGCGCCGGCGTCGTGCAGGGCGTTCCCGGCGTTGCCGTTGTGGTCGGTGCGGGTGTGCACGCCGGTGGTGAGGTCATCTGTTGTGCCCATGACTTTCTCCTTTACTCCGAACACCGCATCCCGGACTTTGTCGGTTTGGCGGTGGACGATGTTGGACGGGGTGACTTTGTCTGCCACGGCGTCAACGTTGGTGCCCAGGCGGGCGCGGGTTGCTTCAATG
>NZ_JBFTPV010000025.1:0-50092 GCF_056398665.1 Pseudarthrobacter sp. 01T43
TGAAAACGGGCATAACCTGAAAACGGGCATAACCGCAGCCAGGCCTCAAGCCCGGGCACCACGCCGTTGGCGGAGGCCTTCCTGTGAGGCAACGAAGCGCCTTCCCGGAGGTTTTCCACTGAGGCAACGACTGCAGCTACGCGGAGGTCTTCTATGAGTCAACGCGAGGTATTTACACCGCCGGAGCGGCAGCCGTAAGGTGCTCACTTAGCACCGTTCAAGGCATCCTTGGGAAAGGAAGATGAGCACCGTGAAAAAGAGCAAGATTTCCGTGGTGGCCCTGGCCGCCGCGAGCTTGGTCCTGGCCCTGCTGGCCGGCGGCCCCGCCTCGGCGGCCCATGCAGCCGACAAGCCGCTGATCGGCTTGACGTTCGACGACGGGCCCTCGCCCGAGCGCACCGCGTTCGTCCTCGACGTCCTCAAGCAAAAGGACGTCAAGGCGACATTCTTCCTCGAGGGCTCCCACGCTCAGCTGTACCCCGACCTCGTCCGCAGGATCCAGGCTGAGGGGCATGTGATCGGGAACCACTCGTGGGACCACCCCAACTTCCCCGATCTCACCCAGGCGAACCAGAAGCAGCAGATCGACAGCACCAACGATGCCATTAAGGCCGTCACCGGCGAGGCGCCCAAGCTCATGCGCTTCCCGTTCGGCAACAGCACCCCCTACGCGGTCGGCTATCTCAACACCCTCGGCATGAGCGGCGGGGTTGTTTGGCATTGGGACGTCGGCAATCCCGGCGACTTCGAGTGCCCCGGTGCGGCCGGAGTCCAGCAGTATGTGATGGCGGAGGCAGCGCCCGGCGCGATCATCCTGCTCCACGATGCTGAAGACGTCTTGTCCTGCCCCTCGACGCAATGGACCTACTTGGCCGCCACCATCGACGCACTGCGGGCCCAGGGCTACGAGTTTGGGGTGGTTGCCCCCTCCGCCACGGCCAACCCGGTCAATCAGGGCTCCCCGGCCGTTGTGGTCGCGCCCGCCGGCTCCTAGCCGCCGCCGGTATAGTCCGCGAGGTACGCGAGGTGCGTTCTCAAAGGTATGAATAAACCGCGGCACGCTTCAGTGCGACGAACTCCGCCCGGGCAGCCAACATCCATGTTGAGCCGTCCGGGCGGACTTTTCCGGATCGGGCAGGTGCGGTGCAAGGTGGGGGCTGGCTCCAGACGTGCTGAGACCAAGAGCCAGCCCCCTGACATGTGCTCCCCCGGACGAAGACTTTTCAAGCCTTCCCCCCAACAAGGACTGAAGAACACCGCCACCCACATGATGGGTCAATGTGCGCCCGGAGGCAATGTTGTGGCTGCGTGTCTGTCCGAATTACGCCGCGAAGGAGCGGAACATGATCCGTTGCGGCCCGGAACTCCCGCCCAGGTACTGTCCCTGGTCCACAAATCCTGCGTTCCGGTAGGCGGCCAGGCCGGCCGGGTTGCCCTCATTGACGGAAAGAACGACGCCGGACTGACCGCCGCCGTGCCTCTCTGTCAGTTGGGCGGCTGCCGCCACCGCCGCGGCCGCTGCGAGCCGTCCCAGTCCCCTTCCCTGGTGCCGACGGTCGATCGCGAACCCGCGCAGCAACCAGGCGGATTCGTCATCCGGCCAGCCGGCGAGGGTCGCGGCGCCCGTCTGCAGTGTCAGGATACCGACGGCGGTTCCGTTGGAGTCAATGGCGAAAGGATACCGGCTATCCTCCTCCAGTCCCACGAGTGCCATGCGGAGCGGTTCACCCACGTACCTCCGCTGGTTATCGGTGACTTCGAGTCGGGCAATCTCACCCAGCTTCACGGCGCGGGCGTCCTCGTCCACATCCTTCAGCGGCAACAGCCACACGTTTTCACGCATCAAAGCAGCCTACCCATCGCATTGCCGTGACCTCGCTGCCGCACGCCGGCCCTTGCAGCCCAGTACCGGTCTCCGGATCAAAGAACTTTGGACAGGAAGTCCTGGGTCCGCTGCTGTTGCGGGTTTCCGAACAGCAGCTCCGGCTTTCCCTGCTCGCAGATGACACCGTCCGCCATAAAGAGCACACGGTCGGCGACCTCACGGGCAAAGCCCATTTCATGCGTCACCAAGACCATGGTCATGCCTTCAGCGGCCAGGTCCTTGATGACCTGCAGCACCTCGCCCACCATCTCGGGGTCGAGCGCGGAGGTTGCTTCGTCGAAAAGCATGATATCCGGGTTCATGGCCAGTGCCCGGGCTATCGCGACGCGCTGCTTTTGGCCGCCGGACAGCGACGCCGGGCGGGCGTCGGCTTTCTCGGCCAGTCCGACGCGTTCCAGCAGCTTCCTGGCGCTTGCCCGGGCCTCGTCCTTGCCCTGCTTCTTCGATTCCACCGGTGCCAGCATGATGTTCTCAATCACGGACATGTGCGGAAAGAGGTTGAAGTGCTGGAAAACCATGCCGATGTGCCGGCGGACCTCGTTGATGTCCACTTTGGGGTCCGAGACGTCAAACCCGTCCACGGTGACGTGACCGGCCGTGATGTCCTCGAGCTTGTTCAGGCAGCGCAGGAAAGTGGATTTTCCTGAGCCGGAGGGACCGATCACGCAAACCACCTCGCCTTCCGCAACTTCCGCGTTGATGCCTTTGAGGACCTCATGCACCCCGAAGGACTTTTTGAGGTCTCTGACCGAGATCTTGCTGGCGGCACTGACTGCTGTGCTCATTTGTTGAACCTCTTATCTGCAACGTTGGCCAGTTTGGTCAGGAGCATGATCACCACGAAGTACAGAACAGCCACAATCAGCAGTGTTTCGGTAATCCGGAAGTTCCCGGCGTAGATCTGCTGGCCTTGGTAGAGGAGTTCGGCGAAGCCGATGGCGAGCAGCAGCGAGCTGTCCTTGAGCATGATAATCAGCTGGTTAATCAGGGAAGGCGTCATGATTTTGAAGGCCTGTGGGACAACGACCCTCTGCATGGACTTGGCGTAGCCAAGGCCCAGGCTGCGGCTGGCTTCGAGCTGGCCCGGGTCCACGGATTGGATGGATCCGCGGACGATTTCCGTGATGTAGGCACCGGAGTTAAGGCTCAGGGTCAGCACACCCGCCACCCAGATGTCGATCGGCTGGCCCGTCAGCTGCGGGATGCCGAAGTAGAAGAAGAACGCCCACACCAGCAGCGGTGTCCCGCGGAAGACGCTGACGAAGGTTGTGGCGATGCCGCGGAGCAGCACGCTGGTGGAGATCTTCAGGAAGCCCATGAACAGACCGATCAGCATGGCGATCGCGAAGGAAATCGCCGTCACCAGCACGGTGTTGCCCAGGCCCTTCATCAGCGCGGGGAAGCTATTGACCAGCAGGTCCCAGAAGCTGGAAGGGGTGGCCTGGGTCGGGTCCTTGAGGTACTTATCCAGGATTTCCTGGTACTTGCCGCTGGACTTCAACTCACCCAACCCGGTGTTGAACGCCTGCAGGAGCTCCGGGTTCTTGCCCTTGTTGACGGCGAAGCCGTAGGAGCCGCCCTTTTCCTTCCCGGTCACGGCCTTCAGCCCGTTGTTCTGGCTGATGCCGTATGCCAGGACCGGGTAGTCGTCGAAAACGGCGACGGCGTTCCCGGACTTCACGAGCTCGTACATCGTGGCGGACTGGTCCAGGGATTTGACCGTGAAGCCGTACTTGTCCGCGATGGATTTGGCGAATGTTTCGCCCTCACTGCCGGTCTTGGCCGTGACCGTCTTCCCTTTGAGGTCCTCGTAACCCTTGATGTCCGAGTTGGCCTTCGCGACTGCCATCTGGACGCCCGACTCGAAATAGGGGTCGGAGAAATCGTAAATCTGCTTGCGCGGCTCCGTGATGGACATGCCGGCGATCACACCGTCCACCTGGTTGGACGAGAGCGCCTGGAGTGCGGCGTTGAAGCCGAGCGACTTGATCTCGACCGCGAATCCCTGCTTCTTCGCGATCTCCTGGATGATATCCATGTCGATGCCGGTCAGCTCGCCGCCGGCGTCGCGGAACTCGAACGGAGCGAACGTGGTGTCCGTCCCGATGACAAAAGTCTTTCCGGAAAGGCTCGACGGCGCGGTGGCCGGATGCGCTGAACCGGCGGTGACCGCCGGTGCGTCCGTCGGTGCCGCGGAAGCGCCAACGGCACCGAACAGCATGGCGGCAAAGGCCAGCAATGCTCCGATAACCATGGCCCGCCGCGGCCGGACGGCCCCAGTGTGCTGGAGTCTGGACAAGTTCTAATAACCCCTAGGTAAGTGCGGCGGCCGGTCCTTGGACCGGCAAACTGACCCCTAGAGGTTACCCGCATTTGGCGGCCGCCGTCACCGGCGCGCCCGCCGGAGGATTTGTCCGCCCCTAATGGCCGTAGAAAACTCGCTCGAAGACCGCCCGGGCCCGCCGGCTCAGGCGCAGGTAATCTTCCTCCAGTGCGGCAGCGTGGCCAGGTTCATAGCCGCACCAGCGCGCCACTGCTTCAAGGTCCCGCCGTGAGGACGGCAGCAGGTCCGATGCCCTGCCGCTCCAGATGACGTTGGCGGAACGGATCCGGCTGGCCAGGCGCCATGAATCCGCCAGCAGTTTCGCGTCCGCCACCGAGAGCAGGCCCAGGGAGGCCGCCGCGTCCAGGGCCTCCACGGTGGAGGTTGTCCGCAGCTCCGGATGCTTACCCGCGTGCTGAAGCTGCAGGAGCTGAACCAGCCACTCGACGTCGCTCAGTCCCCCGCGCCCCAGTTTCAGGTGGCGTGCCGGATCCGCCCCGCGGGGCAGCCGCTCCGCCTCGACCCGGGCCTTGACCCTGCGCACTTCACGGACGTCATGCTCTGAAATCTTTTCCGGGTACCTGATCGGATCGATGAGGGCCATGAAATCGCTCGCCAGGGCATCGTCCCCGGCCATCGGGCGCGCCCGCAGCAACGCCTGCGCCTCCCAGATCAGGGACCACCGGCGGTAATACTCGGCGAAGGAATCCAGGGAACGCACCATGGCGCCGTTCTTTCCCTCGGGACGGAGATCCGCATCCATCTGCAGCACCCGCTCGGCCAGAATGGCAGGCTTCAGCGGCTGCGTCAGGAGGTTTGAGACCTTGGAGACGATCCGGGCCGCCTGTTCCTGGGCTTCCTCCTCCGTGTAGCCGGGCAGAGCCCGGTGAACGTACATCACGTCGGCGTCAGAGCCGTACCCGATCTCGCGACCACCCTGCCGGCCCATGGCAACGATCAGCACCGCGGTCTTGAGGGGGCCCTTCGCAGACACAATGCCTTCGGCCACCCGCAGGGCGCCCAGCACCGCTGCCCGGTCCGTGTCCGCCAGGGCTGCGCCAACCTCGTCCTGGTTGAGTAGTCCCGCCGAGTCGGCGATGGCGATCCGCAGGATTTCCCGGCGCCGGATCAACCGGATCAGCCGCATGGCGCTTTCCGGATCGGAATGGCGCGACATTTTGGCGGTAATTTCCTGCCATTGGGCTTCGAAACCCAGCGGTGCGAGGTCCTTGTTCGTTCCCAGCCATGCCACCGCCTCCGGCGATACCTCCAGTAAGTCCGCGATCAGGCGTGAGTTGGAGAGAACGTGGCACAACCGCTCGGCCGCAGCTGTGGAGTCACGGAGCATACCCAGATACCAGTGAGTGGTTCCGAGCGCTTCGCTGACCCGCCGGAATGCGAGGAGCCCCGCATCCGGATCAACGCCTTCGGCAAGCCAGTCCAGCAGGATGGGCAACAGCTGGCGCTGCAGGGCGGCGCGCCGGCTGACCCCGGCGGTCAACGCCTCGATGTGCCGCATGGCTCCCTTGGGGTCAAGGTAACCCAGGGCAGCGAGGCGGCCCTGGGCTGCTTCGGGCGTCAGCTTGGCGTCTTCGGTGCTGAGTTTGGCGGCTGTGTTGAGCAGCGGGCGATAGAAGATGCGTTCGTGCAGCTCGCGGACGGATCTCTTGGTTTTCTGCCACTGTGCGAGCAGAGCGTCCGAGTGCGGACGGTCCATGGAGAAGGGCCCAAGCACTGCCTTGGCGAGTGCGCGCAGGGCCGCTTCACTAACCGGCATGAGGTGGGTTCGGCGGAGTTGGAACAGCTGAATCCGGTGTTCCAGAAGCCGGAGATAGCGGTAGGCCTGGTCAAAGGCCGCGGCGTCGGACCGGCCAATGTAGCCGCCGGCTGAGAGCGCCGCGATGGCGGCGGTGGTGTCCCTGCGGCGGAGCGACTCGTCGGATTTGCCGTGCACCAGCTGGAGCAGCTGAACCGTGAACTCAACGTCACGGAGGCCTCCCCGGCCGAGCTTGATCTGACGCTGCTCCTCGGCTGCGGGAATGTGTTCGGTAACCCGGCGGCGCATCGCCTGCACTGATTCGACGAAGCCCTCCCGCCCCGCGGAACTCCAGATGAGCGGCGCCACCGCATTTTCGTAGCGTTCCCCGAGTTCCCTGTCCCCCGCGATGGTGCGCGCCTTCAGCAGTGCCTGGAACTCCCAGCTCTCCGCCCAGCGCGCGTAGTAGCTCTCATGGGAGGCGAGGGTCCGCACCAGCGGCCCGGACTTCCCCTCCGGCCGGAGATTGGCGTCCACCTCCCAGAGGCCCGGCTCCCGCTCCACCGAGGAAATCGCCCTGGAGATCCCGGCTGCCAGTGCAGTACCGATCGTGATGGCCCGGGCATCGTCCAGGTCTCCGGCGTCGATCACATAGATAACATCGACGTCGGAAATGTAGTTCAGTTCGCGGGCTCCGCACTTACCCATGCCGATAACGGCCAAGCCAACGGCCGCCACTTCCACCGCGCTGAACTTCTCCGCAGCCTCCGCCCGGGAGACCGCCAGGGCAGCCTCGATGGCAGCCCCGGCAAGGTCGGCAAGTTCAGCGCCGACGGCGGGCATAAAGTCCAGCGGGTCTGCGGCGCACAGGTCCTTGACTGCCAGGTCCACTACCCCGCGACGGTAAGCAGTCCGCAAGGCGGCATACGCCTCGGAGCCGGTGATTCCGGCCAGCGGCCTCGATGACCGTGAGTCAGCCCGGACGGATGAGAGAAGAGTTGCCCGAAGCTGCTCCGGATCCGCCTGCAGCGGTTCCGGACTGGCGGTGACCTCGAAGGCCACCAGGTGTTCCGGGTGCCGGATCAGGAATTCACCCAGCGCCTCCGAGGCGCCCAGCACGCGGTAAAGCGGCTCGCTGACCTCCGGGTCGGCGGCAGCCAACTCCCGGAGGGCCGGGTATTTCTCGATCAGGCGGACCAGGGACTGCAGCGCGACGTCGGGGTTCGCTGCCATCTGCAGGCCCGCGAAGACCCGCTCCTGGTCCAGGCCTTCCAGTTCGGGGGCAGCCAGGAACCGCTCGCCCTTTTTCAGGTCACTGAAGCCGGCCGAGATGAGGCGGCGGGCGAGGCTCACCGCTGCCTCCTAGAGGATGCCCAGGTTGCGCTGCAGTTCGTAAGGCGTCACCTGGAGCCGGTAGTCCTGCCACTCCGCGCGCTTGTTGCGCAGGAAGTGCTCGAAGACCTGTTCGCCCAGGATCTGCGGCATTAGTTCCGAATCCTCCATGGACCGGATGGCGTCGTGGAGGCTGGCAGGCAGCGGATCATGCCCCATGGCGCGCCGTTCAGCCGAGCTCAGCGACCAGACGTCGTCCTCCGCCGCTGCCGGGAGTTCGTACCCTTCCTCGATGCCCTTCAGCCCCGCGCCCAGCAGGACTGCGTAGGCGAGGTACGGATTGGCCGCAGAATCGATGCCGCGGTATTCGATCCGGGCGGACTGGCCCTTTCCCGGCTTGTACAGCGGTACGCGGACCAGCGCCGAACGGTTGTTGTGACCCCAACTCAGGTAGCTTGGAGCTTCGCCGCCGCCCCACAGGCGCTTGTAGGAGTTGACGAACTGGTTGGTCACCGCCGTAAACTCCGGGGCGTGCTTCAGGATGCCGGCGATGAACTGGCGCGCCGTTTTGGAGAGCTGGAACTCTGCGCCGGCCTCGTAGAACGCGTTCGCGTCGCCTTCAAACAGCGAGAAGTGCGTGTGCATGCCGGACCCCGGGTGCTCAGTGAAGGGCTTGGGCATGAACGTGGCATAGGTGCCCTGCTGCAGGGCTACCTCCTTGATGACGGTCCGGAACGTCATGATGTTGTCCGCCGTCTGGAGGGCATCGGCGTACCGGAGGTCGATCTCGTTCTGCCCCGGCCCGGCTTCATGGTGGCTGAACTCCACCGAAATGCCGACGGACTCCAGCATGGTCACAGCCGTGCGGCGGAAGTCCTGGGCCACGCCACCGGGCACGTGGTCGAAATAGCCCCCTTCATCCACAGGAACTGGCGAGCCGTCGGGGCCAGGCTCCTGGGACTTCAGGAGGTAGAACTCAATTTCGGGGTGTGTGTAGCACGTGAACCCCATGTCTGCAGCTTTGGACAGCGTGCGCTTGAGGACGTTCCGAGGATCGGCGGAGGACGGTTCACCGTCCGGCGTCAGGATGTCGCAGAACATACGGGACGTCTGTTCCGTCTCACCGCGCCACGGCAGGATCTGGAAGGTGGACGGATCGGGCTGCGCCAGCATGTCTGATTCGAASACCCTGGCCAGGCCTTCGATGGATGAGCCATCGAAGCCGAGTCCCTCTTCGAAGGCACCCTCAACCTCGGCCGGCGCCAGTGCCACCGATTTGAGCGAGCCTACGACGTCGGTGAACCACAAACGTACGAACCGTATGTCGCGCTCCTCGATTGTGCGCAGGACAAACTCTTGCTGGCGGTCCATGGTGGCCTCTTCTCCGGTCAACGTTCATGCCCCGGGTCCGCGGGAGCGGCAGCCGGCAGCAGTTCACCATTACTTTACTAAGCAATCCACCCCGATGCGGGAGCCGCCGCCCCGCGTAACACAGGGTTAACATCGCAATGCAGCGCGATCCTGTAAACCAATGCCGGAATCGCCCCCTCCGGCGGCAGGGTTATGATGCGTATCACAGCGCGCGTGGCAGCAGGCGGGTGGCTAGGACCGGCTGTGCCGCACTACGCTCTTGCCATGGCCACAACCAATAGCTCCGACCCAGGCGCGTCCGCTGAAGTACCCGCACCCTACGGAAACGGGCCTGCACCGGCGCAGGCTTTGGCGTCGGGGGCYTCCGCCACGCCGGCACCGAGGGTCCGCATCCACCACCTGCAGCAGGCCAAGCGTGACGGCACCAGGTTCGCCATGCTGACCGCCTATGAGCAGTACAGTGCCGAGATCTTCGACCAGGCGGGCATTGACGTACTCCTGGTAGGAGACTCCGCGTCCAACAACGTCTTCGGCAACGAGACCAGCCTGCCGGTGACGGTGGACGAGCTCCTCCCGCTCTGCCGGGCGGTGGCGCGGTCGGCAAAACGCGCCCTGGTGGTGGCGGACCTGCCCTTCGGTAGTTATGAGGTCTCTGCGCAGCAGGCAGTGGCTACCGGCGTCCGGTTCCTCAAGGAAGGCCTGGCACACGCCGTCAAAATCGAAGGCGGCAAGTACTACGCGGAAACCGTCCAGGCCATGGTGCAGGCGGGGGTCCCGGTCATGGCCCACATCGGGTTCACGCCGCAAAGTGAGCACGCACTGGGCGGCTATCGTGTCCAGGGCCGGGGCGGGGACGCCCAGAGACTGATTGACGACGCCGTCGCGTTGGCTGAAGCGGGCGCGTTCAGTGTCCTGATGGAGATGGTGCCCGCGGAAACCGCGGCTGCCGTCGACGCCGCAATTGACGTTCCGACCGTGGGCATAGGCGCCGGCAATGCAACCACCGGCCAGGTTCTGGTCTGGCAGGACATGGCCGGACTCCGTGGCGGCCGGATGGCGAAGTTCGTGAAGCAGTACGCCGATCTCCGCACCACGCTCAGCGACGCGGCGAAAGCCTACGGCGAGGAAGTCCGGTTGGGACAGTTCCCCGGCCCTGAACACTCGTTCTAGCGCGGCGTCCTTCCGGCCGGGGCCTCACTCCCCGACTTTTGTGGCGCCGTCTTTTGTGGCACCGTCGTCGACCTTGATGGCGGACACCTCGAACTCGAGGGTGATTTTGTCCGACACCAGGACCCCACCGGAGTCCAGCGTGGTGTTCCATTTGAGCCCGAAGTCCTGGCGGTTGATGCGACGGGAACCTTCGAAGCCGGCCCGGAGGTTCCCCATGGGATCCCGTTCGACGCCCATAAAGTCCATCGGAATCGACACCTCCCGCGTGATGCCCCGGATGGTCACGCTGCCGCTGACAATGAAATGGCCCTCGTCCACCTGATCAACACGGTCGCTCACGAACGTGATGTCCGGAAAGTGGGGAGCGTCAAAGAAGTCGTTGGTCCGCAGGTGCTGATCGCGGTCCGCATTGCGGGTATCGATGCTCTCGACCTTGATGGTCAGCTGCACAGCTGAGCGTTCAGGGGCATCCGGGTGGACGGTGATGGTGCCCTCGAAGTCATTAAAAGCCCCGCGGACTTTGGTGACCATTGCGTGGCGGGTGGAAAAACCGATGCGCGTATGCGCCGGGTCGAATCGCCACTGACCTGCGTATTCGGGCCTGATGTCAGCCATGACGTGCCTCCTTGCCGGGACGGTTCAGTCCTCGTCGCCTTTTTCCCAGGATTCGTTGCGGGCGCGGACTTTCTCCAGCGCGTGCTCTGCCTCTGCGCGCGTCTTATACGGGCCAATCAGCTGGCTCCAGTCAGAGAGCGCGTCCTCTTCCACTTCGTGGGTGTTGACGTTGTACCAGTACTCAGTCATCGATGCTCCTCGTTCCGGCTTGCAGGAGGCCCCGCTGTGATCCACGTAACTTAACACTAGATGCGGACTGGTTGGGACTTCCATTACTTGGCGTTCTGCGGCGCCTTATATGATCAATGTATGCCTTCCCTCGCCTCCACTGCACCTACCGGAACCCTGACCAGGGGAACCGTCAGCCCGCAGCTCCCCGTTCCGGCGTCCATCCTGCGGCCGGAGTACGTGGGCAAGCCCGGCCCGGCCAAGTTCACCGGCTCGGAGGTCAAGTCGGCTGAAACTGTCGACAGGATCCGGATTGCCAGTAAGATCGCAGCCCAGGCCATAGTCGAAGTGGGAAAACATATCCAGCCGGGAGTCACCACGGACCAGCTGGACAAAGTGGGCCACGAGTTCCTGTTGGACCACAAGGCCTACCCGTCCACCCTGGGCTACCGGGGATTTCCCAAGTCCCTGTGCTCGTCGCTGAATGAGGTCATCTGCCACGGCATCCCGGACGACACAGTGGTCCAGGACGGCGACATCATCAACATCGACATCACGGCCTTCATTAACGGCGTGCACGGCGATACCAATTACACCTTCCTGGTGGGGGACGTCGACGAGGAATCACGCCTTCTGGTGGAGCGCACCCACGAGTCGCTCAACCGGGCCATCAAAGCCGTGGCCCCGGGCCGCGAAATCAACGTGATCGGCCGTGCCATCCAGTCCTACGCGAAACGCTTTGGCTACGGCGTGGTGCGGGACTTCACCGGCCACGGCGTGGGTGAAGCATTCCACACCGGCCTGATCATCCCGCACTACGATGCCGCCCCTGCCTACAGCACCGTGATCGAGCCAGGAATGGTGTTCACCATCGAACCCATGTTGACCCTCGGCACCGTCGAGTGGGACATGTGGGAGGACGACTGGACTGTTGTGACCCGCGACCACAAGCGGACCGCCCAGTTTGAACACACCCTGCTGGTGACGGACTCCGGCGCCGAAATCCTCACGCTCCCCTAATTTCTCTGGACCCCCGGTCAGCCGCCCGGCCTGCCCGCCCTGCCACGAACGGAAAAACATTGGCTCACAAGGACGAGAAGTCGAACAAGAAAGCCCCGCTGATTGGCATCGACATCGGCGGCACCGGGATCAAGGGCGGCATTGTCGACCTGAAGAAGGGCAAGCTCCTGGGTGAACGCTTCCGCGTTCCCACTCCCCAACCTTCCACCCCTGAGGCAGTAGCCGAAGTGGTGGCACAGGTTGTGGCCGAGCTTTCCGGCCGCCCCGAGGCTCCGGCCGCCGATTCGCCGGTGGGCGTGACGTTCCCCGGTATCATCCAGCACGGTGTGGTTCATTCCGCGGCGAACGTGGACAAGAGCTGGCTCAACACGGACATCGACGCCCTGCTCACGGCCCGTCTTGGCCGCCCGGTAGAGGTCATTAACGACGCCGACGCCGCCGGGCTCGCTGAGGCGCGGTACGGCGCCGGTGCCGGTGTCGACGGCACGGTTTTGGTCATCACGCTGGGCACCGGGATTGGGTCGGCCTTTATCTTCAACGGCCATCTGGTACCCAATGCCGAACTGGGCCACTTGGAGATTGACGGCTTCGACGCTGAAACCAAGGCCTCCGCCGTGGCCCGCGAGCGGGACGGCCTGACCTGGGACCAATACAGCGTGCTGCTTCAGCGCTATTTCTCGCACGTCGAGTTTCTTTTCTCCCCGGAGCTGTTCATTGTGGGCGGCGGCATCTCCAAACGCGCGGACGAGTACTTGCCCAACCTCAAGCTCCGCACCCCTATTGTGCCCGCTGAGTTGAAGAACGAGGCGGGAATCGTGGGCGCCGCCGTCGAAATCGCCGTGAAGCACAAGCTCACCAAGTAGACGTTGACTGACTTGGCTGACCCGCGACACCGGGCGCCCATTGCGCACCGCGACTCCGGTGTGCCACCATGTCCCGTATTCGTGTTCCATCGGCAGGAGGTGAGACCCATGTACGCAGTATCCGCAATGGGCGCTCCGCTGCAGTCCGGGATCGCGCGACTGAAATAGTCGCACCGGGAGCGCCCCGCCAGGCACTTCGCGAAAGGCGACTCCCATGAACACAACACCTTCTTCAACTCCGCATTACACGTCGACGGCGACCTCCCACCTGCCGGAGTACGGCCAGGATCAGCCGCAGGTCGACGCCGTCCGGCGGGTGCGCCCGTCCGGCGACCGGGCGTTGGTCCTCGGCGGCGGCGGGTCGACAGGCAACGCGTGGCTGATCGGCGTCCTCGCCGGCCTTCTTAAGGCCGGGCTGGATGTGACCGAGGCCGAACTGGTCATCGGGACGTCGGCCGGATCCACGGCCGCGGCCCAGATAGCTGGCGCGACCCCGGCCGAACTGTTTGACGCCATTGTTGCCGCGGCGCCCCTGCAACGGACCGGTCAGGTCGGATCCAACGCCGGACGCGCCGCGCTCAGGCCAGTGACTGACACCCTGGAGCGAACCGGCAGGATCATCGCCGCCGCTGAGGATGCGGCTGACATGCGCCGCAGGATGGGAGCGGCGGCACTGGACCTCGCTGCGGCGTCGGACGGTTCCGGGCAAACGCGGTGGCGTGCAACCGTCGACGCGCGGCTGCCCAGTCAGCACTGGCCACAGCGAACGGTGCTCATCACGGCGGTGGATGCCCATACCGGTGAACCGGCCGTGTTCGACCGCCATAGCGGCGTCGACCTGGTGGACGCCATTGCCGCCAGCTGTGCCAGCAGCTTCGCCTACGGAATCGGGGACAACAAATATATCGACGGCGGCTACCGGCGCAACGAGAATGCAGACCTGGCGGCGGGATGCGGCCGGGTGCTGGTGCTGTCGCCCTTCGGCGGCAGGACACGGATGCCGCTGGAGTGGAGCATGCATCTTTCGGCACAGGTCGACGAGCTACGCTCAGGCGGCAGCAGAGTCGAAACGATCTTCCCGGACAGCAACTCCGAGTACATGTTCGGCGCCCATGCCATGGATCTGTCGCTGCGTCCCCCCGCTGCCCAGGCTGGTTACAACCAAGGCATGGCCCTTGCCGGGCAGCTCACCGAATTCTGGCGCTGACGACGCCACCAATGATTACAGCGGGCTCTTTTCGGAGCTCCTGGTGCTCTTCGCTGCGGGTCCGGCGGTTTCTTCCACCGACTCGTGGCGGAGCAGCGCAATGGCCGTCTCGAAGTCTTCCAACGATTCGAAGGCCTGGTATACGCTGGCGAAGCGCAGGTATGCCACCTGGTCAAGCTTCTGCAGCGGGCCCAGGATCACAAGGCCCACTTCGTGGGCTTCGATCTCTGCCGCCCCCGACGCGCGGATCTGCTCTTCCACTTCCTGGGCGAGGAGCGCGAGGTCATCTTCGCTGACCGGGCGCCCCTGGCAGGCTTTGCGGACGCCGTTGATGACCTTGCTACGGCTGAAGGGTTCGCCGACGCCTGAGCGTTTGATAACCGAAAGGCTGGTGGTTTCCACCGTGGTGAATCTGCGGCCACACTCGGGGCACTGACGGCGGCGCCTGATGGCCGAGCCGTCGTCTGCCATGCGGCTGTCCACAACGCGGGAGTCCGGATTGCGGCAGAACGGACAGTACATGGTGACGACTCCCTCAATCTCAGCGTGCGGCCTACCACTGCATCTTACGCCACCGCAGGCCCTGAACTACTATATGTAGTGTTCCTGCGGACTACATGTTGTGCTTTTGACGAGCCGCTGGTCCGGAATCAGGTTGTTCCTGTGAAGCGTGCCGTGACCGCCTGGCCGTGCGCCGGCAGGTCTTCGGCACCGGAAAGGCTGACGATGTGGCCGCTGACTTCCTGCAGGGCGGCCCGGCTGTAATTGACCACCTGGATGGCGCGCAGGAACGTGGTCACGTTCAGGCCGGAGGAGAACGCCGCCGTACCGCTGGTGGGCAACACATGGTTGGAGCCGGCACAGTAGTCCCCCAGGCTGACGGGACTGTAGTCCCCCACGAAGATGGCCCCTGCATTCCGGATTCTGGCGGCCACCGCTGACGCGTCAGCGGTCATGATTTCCAGGTGCTCGGCAGCATACGCATCGCAGGCTGCAACACCCTGATCAAGGTCCTCCACGAGGACGACGCCGGACTGGGGCCCGGACAGCGCCTCGCACACCCTGGCTGAGTGCTTGGTGGCGGCCGCTTGCCGGTCCAGTTCAATGCGGACGGCGGCGGCAAGATCCTCCGAATCGGTGATGAGGACCGAAGCTGCCTTGGGGTCGTGTTCGGCCTGGCTGATCAGGTCAGCGGCCACAAGGTCCGGCTGCGCGGACGAGTCGGCCAGAATGGCGATCTCGGTGGTTCCGGCCTCCGAGTCGATGCCCACCACGCCCTTGACAAGCCGCTTCGCAGTGGCCACAAAGATGTTTCCGGGACCGGTGACCACATCAACGGGCTCCAGGGCTGGTCCCGCGTCAGAGGCTTCCACGCCGTACGCGAACGCAGCGATGGCCTGCGCGCCGCCGATGGCGTACACCTCGCTGATGCCGAGCAGGGCAGCCGCCGCAAGAATGGTCGGGTGCGGAAGCCCGCCGAAGTCTTTTTGCGGAGGGGAGGCAAGGGCGATGGATTCCACACCGGCGGCCAGCGCCGGGACGACGTTCATGATCACCGAGGACGGGTAGACCGCCAAGCCGCCGGGAACGTAGAGCCCCACACGCGAGACCGGAACCCAGTTCTGGCTTACCAGGGCGCCGTCGCCGAGTTCGACGTCGACGTTGCGCGGCCGCTGCCCGTCCGCGAACCGCCGGGCGCGGCTGATGGATTCGTCCAGCGCGCTGCGAACGGCCGGGTCCAGTTCTGCCAAAGCCTTCGCCAGCGCGTGGGCCGGAACCCGGGGGTGCACCTGGTCGACTCCGTCGAACCGCTGGGCAAGGTCACTGAGCGCGGCGAACCCCTGTCCGCGGACCGCGTCGATGATGTGAAGGACCTTGTCTTCAGCGTCCGCCACGGTGTTCTGCCTGGCCCGGGGAACTGCGGCGCGCAGGCCGGCCAATGTCAGTCCCCTTCCCCGCAGGTCGACTGTCCGGAAGCTGACGGTGGCGGTTGGCGGGGTTGCTGGAGATTCAGGAGAAATGGTCACCGGTTCATTTTACGCGCCGGGCGCTGTGCCTTCGGCGACAGGTTCGCTCCCGGCGACGGGTGCGCTCCCGCCGTCGGACCCCTTTCGGAGCAGATTCAGCAGGCTCAGGGCAAACACCGACGCTGCGGTTGCAGCGGGCCACATCAGCAGTACGGACAATGAGCGGAGGGAAAACGCCACACTGGCATTGATCGTCGCGTCCACTGGCGCGCCCCACAAGCGGCCTGCCACCACGCCCGTTTGCCAGGCAACGACGGCCCCTACGAGGCCGCCGGCCAGGCTGAGGAGGAAAGCCGGTTGCGCAGCACGGCCGCCCTTATCCGTGAGGAGTACGGCCATCAAGCAGCCGGCGAACACTAGGAGGCCGCCGAGGGTGAGGTCCCGCGGCAGCCACACTGCCGGGTTGGTTCCGGCGCCGAATGCCGGGTTGCGGGTGATCAGGTTCAGCCCGCCGGGAGCGAGCAGCCACCACAGCAGTCCCACCGGGACACCGCCGGCCGCGGCAGCACCAAACCACTTCCATGGCAGCCGGGCGGAAGGGTGGCCGATGTGTTTTTCCATGAAACAAACCTTAACAAACGTGGGTGCGCATGGCTGCATGACGTGGATGGTCAGTCGATTCCGCTGTGCCGGGCCGGAGCAATACGCTTGAGGGAGAGTCCGTATGAGCATAATTTTGAGGGAGCAGTTTTCACGATGTCAGATGCAGCGCCGTTTGAGGGCACGTTCAAGGAAATGTTCCGGCGCCACGCTGCCGGCGTCGCCATCATCACGGTGAACTACCAGGGCGAGCCGTACGGCTTTACGGCCACGTCCGTGGCGTCGCTCTCGGCTCAGCCACCGCGCTTCACTTTCAACATGGCCCGCAGCTCAAGCTCCTGGCCGGCTGTGGCCAACGCCACCCACCTCGGCGTGCATATGCTGGGCTTGGAGAACCAGGCCCTGGCGGACCGCTTCGCGCGGACCAAGGACCGTTTCGGCGGCGATCACTGGGAGCTGGGACCGCATGATGTCCCGATCCTCAAGGACGTCGCAGGCTGGCTGATCGGCAAGATCCAGATGCGGCTATCCTTCGAGAACAACGCCGTGGTGGTAGTCGAGGTGGTCGAGGGCGCCGTGGGCGAGGATGGCTCGCCGCTCTTGTACCACGCAGGCAGCTATGGCCAGCCAGTCCCGCTGGACTACGAAATCTAGCCGCGACAGCTAGTAGTCCAGGCAGGTCGGCCCGAGCAGCACCTTCAGGTCCCCGAACAGTGACGGGCTTGGGTTGACCCTGAGGTGCACCGGCAGCGCCATGACTTCGGTTCGGGTATCCCCCTGCAGGTGCAGCCGGACCTCGGAATTCCCCCGGTGGTTCCGCAGGACATCGCCGAGCTCGGTCACCACCGCCTCGGTGGCCTTGTGGGTGGGCATCGAAATCTGCAGCGGACCGTTCGTTCCCTCGCTGAGGTCCGGAACGCTCAGTTCCATGCAGTTCAGTGTCACGGCACCGTCGTCGCGTCGCTGCAAGCGACCCTTCACCACCACGATCAGGTCCTCGGCCAATACCGATGCGATCGGTCCGTAGACCTGGCCGAAGAACATGACCTCCATGGACCCGCCAAGGTCTTCGATCTCGGCACGTGCGTAGGCATTGCCGCTCGCCTTGGCGATCCGGCGGCTCAGTGAGGTGATCATGCCCGAGATGGTGACAATCGCACCGTCATGCGGCCCGTCTTCGGCAATGATCGATGTGATGCTCTGGTCCGCGTGCTGGCTGAGGAGTCCCTCGAGTCCCTGGAGCGGGTGGTCTGAGACGTACAGGCCCAGCATGTCCCGTTCGAAGGACAGCTTGTCCTTCTTCTCCCACTCCGGCAGGTCGGGAATCTCAATGCTCAGCGACGCCTCGGACTCGGCTTCCTCGAAGCCGGCGAAGAGGTCGAACTGGCCGATCGCCTCGTTGCGCTTGAGCGTGATGACCGAATCGATGGCCTCTTCATGGATCATTGCCAGCGCGCGCCGGTGGTGGTTGAGGGAGTCGAAGGCACCGGCCTTGATCAGGGATTCGATGGTGCGCTTGTTGCAGACCACGGCAGGAACCTTGACCAGGTAATCCTTGAAGGACGTGTAGGCGCCTTCCGCTTCGCGCGCTGCCACCATGGCTTCGACCGCGTTGACCCCCACGTTGCGGATGGCTCCCATGCCGAAACGGATGTCATTGCCCACAGGTGTGAAGTTCAGGGCGGACTCGTTGACATCCGGCGGCAGCACGGTGATTCCCATGCGCCGGCACTCGTTGAGGTAGATCGCCGATTTGTCCTTGTCATCACCCACCGACGTCAGCAGGGCAGCCATGTACTCGGGCGCATAATGCGCTTTCAGGTAAGCGGTCCAGTACGAAATCACGCCATACGCGGCAGAGTGCGCCTTGTTGAAGGCGTAGTCGGAGAACGGGAGCAGGATGTCCCAGAGGGTCTTGACAGCTGCCATGGAGTAGCCGTTGTCCTGCATGCCCTGGGAAAAACCGGCGAACTGCTTGTCCAGCTCGGATTTCTTCTTTTTGCCCATGGCGCGGCGGAGGATGTCTGCCTGGCCCAGCGAATAGCCGGCGAGTTTCTGCGCCACGGCCATCACCTGCTCCTGGTACACGATCAGGCCGTACGTCCCGCCAAGAATTTCCGCGAGCGGTTCCTTGAGCTCGGGATGGATCGGGATGACTTCCTGGATTCCGTTCTTTCGCAGGGCGTAGTCCGTGTGCGCATTGGCACCCATGGGACCCGGCCGGTAGAGCGCCAGGACAGCGGAGATGTCTTCGAAGTTGTCAGGCTTCATCAGCTTCAGGAGCGCACGCATCGGTCCGCCGTCGAGCTGGAACACGCCGAGGGTATCGCCCCGGGCCATCAGTTCGTAGGAGGCGACGTCGTCCAGGGCGAGGTTGTCCAGGTCCAGGTCGTGGCCGCGGTTGAGCTTGATGTTCTCCAGGGCGTCCGAGATGATCGTCAGGTTTCGCAGGCCCAGGAAGTCCATCTTGATCAGCCCCAGGCCTTCGCAGGTGGGGTAATCGAACTGCGTGATCACCTGGCCGTCCTGGATACGGCGCATGACGGGGATGACGTCGATGATGGGGTCCGAGGACATGATGACGCCGGCGGCGTGGACTCCCCACTGGCGTTTCAGTCCCTCGATGCCGAGGGCGGTCTCGAAGACCTTGGCGGCTTCGGGGTCGGTGCTGATGAGCTGGCGGAAGTCCCCCGCCTCGCTGTACCGCTTGGAGTCCTTGTTCTGGATGTCGGCCAGCGGGATGTCCTTGGCCATCACCGCCGGCGGGAGGGCCTTGGTTAGCTGCTCGCCCATGCTGAACGGGTAGCCCAGCACGCGGGAGGAGTCCTTGAGCGCCTGCTTGGTCTTGATGGTGCCGTACGTGACGATCATGGCCACGCGTTCGTCACCGTACTTGCGGGTGACGTAGTCGATCACCTCGGACCGGCGGCGATCATCGAAGTCGACGTCGAAGTCAGGCATCGAAACGCGGTCCGGGTTGAGGAAGCGCTCGAAGATCAGGCCGTGGTGCAGCGGATCAAGGTCGGTGATGCGCATCGCGTAGGCAACCATGGAACCCGCGCCCGAGCCGCGGCCCGGACCCACGCGGATGCCGTTGTTCTTGGCCCAGTTGATGAAGTCGGCCACCACCAGGAAGTAGCCGGGGAATCCCATGGAGGTGATGACTTCAAGCTCATAGTCGGCCTGCGTGCGGACCTTGTCCGGCACACCTCCCGGGTACCGGTATTCCAGACCGGTGGCAACTTCCTTGACCAGCCAGGATGTCTCGTCCTCGCCCGGCGGGCAGGGGAAGCGCGGCATGTAGTTGGCACCGGTGTTGAACGAGACTTCGCAGCGTTCGGCGATCAGCAGCGTGTTGTCGCACGCGTCGGGATGATCCCGGAACAGCTCGCGCATCTCCTGCGGCGACTTGAGGTAGTAGCCGCTGCCGGAGAACGCAAAACGCGAACCGCCGTTGTCGTACGAGGGCTCCAGCAGCGTCGAACCCGACTGGATGGCGAGCAGGGCCTCATGGGCCTTGGCATCATGCTCGTGCGTGTAGTGCAGGTCGTTGGTGGCCACCAGGGGCAGGTTAAGGTCCTTGGCAAGCCGCAGCAGGTCACCGGTGACCCGGCGTTCGATGTCCAGCCCGTGGTCCATCAGCTCGCAGAAATAGTTTTCCGCGCCGAAAATATCGCGAAATTCCGACGCCGCCTCCAGCGCCTCGCGGTACTGTCCGAGCCGGAGCCGCGTCTGGACTTCGCCCGACGGGCAGCCCGTGGTGGCAATCAGGCCTTCTGAATAGGTGTTCAGGAGCTCGCGGTCCAGCCGCGGCCACTTGCCAAAGACTGCGTCCAGCGAGGCGATGGAGGAGGCCCGGAAGAGGTTCCGCATGCCGGCGTTGTTGTAGCTCAGCAGCGTCATGTGGGTGTAGGAACCGCCGCCGGAGATATCGTCCTTGCGCTGGCTTTCCTCGCCCCAACGCACACGGCTCTTGTCCGTCCGCGCTGTACCGGGAGTCACATAGGCTTCGACGCCGATAATCGGTTTGATGCCCTGGTCCGTGGCACGCTTCCAGAAATCAAAGGCGCCGAACAGATACCCGTGGTCGGTGGTGGCGAGGGCTGGCATGCCGAGGCGTTCTGTCTCATCGAAGAGCTCTCCCAGACGGGCGGCGCCGTCCAACATGGAATATTCGGTGTGGTTGTGGAGATGAACGAACGAGGCATTGCTGGAAGTCACCGCACCATTCTAATCGCTGGCCGGCCCTCCCTGCCGCAGCGACCCAGTGCCTAGGCCTGGCCCGACTCCAGGATCTCCAAAGCGTAGGCCAGGTCCTGCGGGTATTCGCTGGTGACTGTCACACGCTCGCCGGTGACCGGGTGGTCAAAACCAAGCTGGCGCGCGTGCAGCCATTGCCGTGTCAGGCCCAGTGTCGCGGCGAGCCGGGGATCGGCGCCGTAGGTCAGGTCGCCGGCGCACGGGTGGCGCAGGGCCGAAAAGTGCACCCGGATCTGGTGGGTGCGCCCTGTTTCCAGGTGCACTTCCACCAGGGTTGCCTTGCCAAACGCTTCAAGTACCTCATAATGCGTAATCGACGGGCGGCCGTCCTCGATCACCGCAAAGCGCCAGTCGTGTCCGGGATGGCGGCCGATCGGCGCATCAATGGTGCCTTCCAGCGGATCCGGGAGCCCCTGGACCACCGCGTGGTAGACCTTGTCCACGGTGCGTTCCTTGAAGGCACGCTTCAGGGCGGTATAGGCGCGCTCAGTCTTGGCCACCACCATCACGCCGGACGTGCCGACGTCGAGCCTGTGGACGATGCCCACCCGCTCGGGGGCACCGGAGGTCGAGATCCGATACCCGGCACCGGCGAGGCCGCCCACCACGGTGGGTCCCACCCACCCGGGCGAAGGATGCGCGGCAACCCCTACCGGCTTGTCCACCACAACAAAATCGTCGTCGTCGAGCAGGATTTTCAGGCCTTCCACAACTTCCTCCACCACTTCGAGCGGGTCCCGTCGTTCAGGCACCGTCACTTCCAGGATGTCCCCGGCCACCAGGCGCGCGGACTTTCCAAGTTTCTTACCGCGGCTAAGCACGTTGCCTTCGGCAATGAGTGTCGCCGCCAGCGAGCGGGAAATCCCCATCAGCCCTGCAAGCCCCGCATCTGCCCGGGTTCCGTCGAATTCGTCGGCCACCACCACGCGCTCAGGCATCGTCTGACTTCTCCTTGGGTGCGGCGACATGCCGTGAGCCGTCCAGCGAGATCCCCCGCAGCGTCAAAATACAAATGATGGACACCGCAGAGACCACCGCAGAATCGGCGATGTTGAAAATCGCAAAATTAGGCAGCTGGATGAAGTCCACCACGTGTCCCATGGCGAAAGAAGGCTCCCGGAATAGCCGGTCCGTCAGGTTGCCCAGCGCCCCGCCGAGGAGAAGGCCCAATGCCAGCGCCCACCACGCCGACCCGAGCTTGCGCAGCTGGAACAGGATGGCAATAGCAACTCCGGCCATGATGATGGAAAACACCCACGTCACGTTCTCGCCGATGGAAAAGGCGGCACCGGAATTCCGGATGAAGTACCAATGCAGGAGCGGCGGCAGCACGGGGATGCGCTCCCCCTCCACCATCGTGGTGGTGACCCAGATTTTTGTCAGCTGGTCAAAGGCATAAGCGAAGACTGCGAAACCCGCGAAAAGCGAGAGCAGAAGCCTTTTCCCTGGACGGGGTGATGAGGGCGCGGGGTGTACAGCGTCTGCGGCAAGGTCGTCAGTCATGGTGCTTTCATTTGTAAAACCGATGTTAATCACAAAAGCCGGCGGCCGAGGAATCCTCAGCCACCGGCCTTCAGAATACGTGCTTGACGGACTAGTTCGCTTCGACCTCAGGCGCCGCAACGGAACCGCGGGCGTCAAGGTCGCGCAGCTGGCCTTCAATGTAGGCCTTCAGGCGTGAGCGGTAATCGCGTTCGAATCCACGGAGCTGCTCGACCTTGCGCTCCAGGACGGAACGCTGCTGCTCCAGGGCGCCAAGAATCTTACGGGACTTCTCCTGGGCGTCGTTCACCAGGCTGCTGGCTTCGATCTGGGCCTCGGCGATGATCTTGTCCTTCTGGGACTGGCCATCGGCCACGTGACGGTCGTGCATCTGCTGCGCCATGGCGAGCAGACCGGCTGCGGACTCGGCGGAAACGCTGCTCCCCGCCGCGGGTGCAGGAGCGGCAGCCGGGACGGCTGCAACGGTGGCGACAGGCTCGGCTTCCTTCTTCTTCGGAGCCTCGGCAACCTTCGTCTCGGCTTCGGCCTTAGCCGGCGACTCGACCTTGTCGGCCTTGACAGGCGCAGGGACCTTCTCAACCACGGGTGCGGCTGCAGCGGAGCTGGCCGGCACGGCAGAACCGGATTCGGCAAGCTTCTTACGGAGCTCGTCATTCTCCTGGTTCAGGCGCCTGAGTTCCACAACGATTTCGTCCAGGAAATCGTCAACTTCGTCCTGGTCATAGCCTTCGCGGAACTTGGTCGGCTGAAAGCGCTTGTTGACAACGTCTTCTGGCGTCAAAGCCATCTGGTCACCTCATTGGTCTAGTTAGTCAGTAGGCCTTCCGGCCGTCAAAACTACGGTACCTAAAATTTGTCTGGTTCCTCTAATTCAACACTGGGTGTCAAACTGGAGATTTCTTTCGCTTCACAGTGATGAGTTCCGTTTCAGGAACCACCCCTGAACTGCTAGGTCTTGTCGAAGATTACGCGAAACCCCTGGTCACCGCCATTGCGATGCTCACCGCGATGAAGAGAATGAGGAATCCGAGGTCCAGGGTCACCCCGCCTAGCCTCAGCGGGGGGATGACCCGCCTGAGCCCCTTGAGTGGCGGGTCGGTCACCGAATACACCGTGTGGGCCGTCACGAGGGCCGCACCACGGGGGCGCCATTCCCTGGCAAACATCTGCACCCAGTCAAAGACCAGGCGGATGATCAGGGCTACGAAGAACAGCAGCAGGGCTATATAGAGAAGTCCGAAAACAATTCCCATGACTTAACTCATATCTCCATGTCCATTCCGGATACCGCAGTGCCCTGCCAACGTTTCTTGTCTATTTCAGCACAGATGCCAGACAGGTGTCCCTGCCTGGCATCAGCAATAAGCTTTGTGGCTAGCTTTGGTTGAAAAAGCTGGCCTGGGTCTCACTGACCTTCTTGTCATCGCCGATGACCTCAATGTACGACGGCGAGAGGAGGAAGACCTTGTTCGTGACCCTTTCGATGCTGCCGCGGAGGCCGAAGACGAGTCCGGCCGAGAAGTCAACCAGCCGTTTGGCATCCGCCTCGCCCATGTCGGTGACGTTCATGATGACGGGAATGCCGTCGCGGAAACTCTCACCGATGAGCTTGGCGTCATTGTAGGACCGTGGGTGGATCGTGGTGATCTGCCGGAGTCCGGACGTTTCTTCGCGGCTCGAGGCCGCACGCTTGATGGGGGTCACTGGTGCGCGGTATTCCTCTTCAGGGGCGTGGACAGATTCACGGCTGACTTCGCGGACCGGTGCTGGGGCCCGGCGTTCCTCGCGGTCAGGTTCCATGGAATCGTCCTCGTCCTTACGTGTTGTGGTGTGCTCGGACTCGTAGTGTTCATCGCCATCGGCGAGCCCAAGATAGATCATTGTCTTGCGCAGAGCGCCGGCCATGGTCGACTCCTAATCGTGTCCGTAGGCGGGCCGCCCAATAACTTGACAGCACTGGAATCCCCCGCCACTCACTTCCTATGTGTTCGACGCTACCCCACGGCGGGACGCGATCCGAGAATATCGGAACCGATTCGCAGGTGTGTCGCCCCGAACCTGATTGCCGCTTCGAGGTCCTGGCTCATACCGGCAGAGATGGCTGTTGCAGACGGATGAACGGCCACCAGGGACGCTGAAATGTCGGCGAGTTTTTCGAAGGCGGCCTCCGGCCTTGCCCCGAGCGGGGCGACGGCCATCAACCCTGCCAACTCCAGTCCGTGGGCCGCAGCCAGCCTGTCCGCCAGGCTCGGCACCTCAGCCGGCGCCGCGCCGCCGCGGTGCGCGCCGGCGTCGTCATCGAGACTGACCTGGATGAAGCACTGCAGGGCCCCGCGGCCGGTTGCGTCCTGCTCCACGGCAATAGCGCGCTCGAGGCCATCAACCAGGCCAGGCCGGTCGATGGAATGGACGGCATGGGCGTACTTGGCCACGGATTTGGCTTTTTTGCTTTGAAGCTGTCCGACGAAATGCCAGTGGAGCCCAAGGCCGGCCAGTTCTGCCGCCTTGGTTGAGGCTTCCTGATCACGGTTTTCGCCGACATCTCGTACCCCCAAGGCAGCAAGGCGCCTGATGTCCGCAGCCGGATGGAATTTGGTGACCACAATAAGTGTGGGCAGGTCATCACCGCGGCCTGCCTCAGCCGTGGCCGATTCGATCCGGCGCCGAACGGCTGCCAGCCGTTCAGCCAGCTCCGTCATCCGCGCAGGGTCTTCCACAGACATTCCATCATTCATGGGACCACACGAGCCCTGCAAAGCGTCCGGTGGCGGAGGAGCGGCGGTAGGAGAACAGCTGGTCGCTTTCGAGTGTGCACTGACCGGCGTACTCAAGAACCACCCCGGCGGCTTCGAGTTGGCTGCGCGCTCCCGCCGGCAGGTCCAGCGCCGGGGTCCCCCAGGACGTTTCAGCCCAGGTTGACGGCACATGCTCGGCCACCTGGTCACGCAGGTCGGCAGGGACCTCGTAGCAGTGGCCGCAGATGGAGGGGCCAAGCCACGCCCGGATACCCGTGGCACCGGCTGCCCGCATCCGCGCCACGGCTGCAGGCAGAATGCCGTTCGCTATTCCCGGCCGGCCCGCATGTGCAGCGGCCAGGACCGGACTGTCGTCCGGGCCCAGCCCCACCAGGAGCACCGGGATGCAGTCAGCCACCATAACCGCCAGCGGCAGCCCCCGGGACACCATGGCGTCCGCCGTCGGCGAGGGAGTGCCGGGCTCCATCATTTCCACCGCTGAGCCGTGGACCTGGTTCATGAACCGCAGGGACCCCCGAGCAAGGTCCGCGGCGTCCTCCAGCACACTGCGTCGCTGCCGGACCTCTAAGGCGTCATCCCCTACGTGCAGGGCCAGGTTGCCGGCGCGGATGTCTGTGAACGCCACACTCACGCCGGGTGAGACTTCAGCCCGCCAAAGGAACAAGCCGTGCCCTACTTCAGGAAGTCGGGGACATCCAGGTCATCGGCGCGGTGCCCCGAGAGGTCCGGCTCCACCACTGAAGGAAGGTCGACGTCGAAGCCTGAGTCCGCGGGGACGGCCGACGGGCGCTGCTGGCCCCAGTTGCTCAGCCCGGACGCGCCCACTCCGGCGTGGACGGGCTGGGTGTTCAACTGGTGGCTGCCGCCGCCCGACGTGGGGGCCTGAGCCAGCGCAGGAGCCGCGGCGGGCCGCTGCGGCGCCACCTGCGGCTGTGACTGGTCCATGGAGGGCGAGGTGGCCTTCACGTCGTCGAAACCGGCCGCAATGACCGTCACGCGGGCCTCGTCACCGAGGGCGTCGTCAATCACGGCACCGAAGATGATGTTGGCTTCGGGGTGGGCCACTTCCTGGACGAGGCGGGCTGCTTCGTTGATCTCGAACAGGCCGAGGTCCGATCCGCCCTGAATCGACAGCAGGACACCATGGGCGCCGTCGATGGAGGCTTCGAGCAGCGGGGAAGCGATCGCGAGTTCCGCTGCCTTCACGGCACGGTCTTCACCGCGTGCTGAGCCGATGCCCATGAGGGCGGAGCCTGCACCCTGCATGACGGACTTGACGTCGGCGAAGTCCAGGTTGATCAGGCCGGGGGTGGTGATGAGGTCCGTAATGCCCTGGACACCGGACAGCAGGACCTGGTCAGCGGAACGGAAAGCGTCCAGGACGGAGACGTTGCGGTCGCTGATGGAGAGGAGTCGATCGTTCGGGATCACGATCAGGGTGTCCACCTCGTCGCGGAGGGCGTCAATGCCGGCCTCGGCCGAGCCGGCACGGCGGCGGCCCTCAAACGTGAACGGACGGGTTACCACACCAATGGTCAGCGCGCCGAGGGAGCGGGCGATTCGAGCCACGACGGGAGCGCCACCGGTTCCCGTGCCGCCGCCTTCGCCGGCAGTGACGAACACCATGTCTGCGCCGCGGATGACCTCTTCGATCTCGTCAGYGTGGTCCTCCGCGGCCTGCTTGCCCACCTCAGGGTTGGCCCCTGCACCGAGTCCACGGGTCAGCTCACGCCCGACGTCGAGCTTGACGTCGGCGTCACTCATCAACAGTGCCTGGGCATCGGTGTTGATGGCGATGAACTCGACACCCCGGAGGCCGACCTCGATCATGCGGTTGACTGCGTTCACGCCACCGCCGCCGATGCCGACGACCTTGATGACGGCCAAGTAATTCTGCGGAGCTGCCACGTTACGTGTCCCTTGTTCGTGTCCTATTGCGAAAACTGTGGAGTCGGGCTTGAAGCCTGCAACCTTAACCTTCGAGTTGAAGGTTATAGTTATGTCAAGTAACTCATGTCTGGAACGCTATTTCCTATGGTTCTGACATTCAATAACCGGGGCCGCGTGTCGCGGGAATACCGGGAAAGTTTGCAAGTGCCGGAGAAATGGTTCAACGCGTCACCGGATGCCGGGGCGCGCTCACATCGTACACGTGCACGGGGTTCTTCGGATCAGCAGGAACCTTCAGCAGGGCTGCAAGCACTTTGGCTTTGAGCTCCTTCTCCCCCGCATTTCCCCAAATGATGCTCTGCCCGTCAACCAGCTTCAGCTCCACGGCATCCACCGATTGGGCGGACGCGTTGGAGAGCTTCGACAGCACGTCCGGCGGGAGCGCCCCGAGCACCGCAGCAGTAGCCTCAAAAAGGTCCTTGCCGATGGTGCCGGCACCGCCGTCGATCACGGGCAGGGGAACCGATGAAGGGTCCGCCGTGGTGGCCAGCACCACGCCGTCCACGTCCACCAACTCGTACTGTTCCCCCTGCTTGACCAAAGCCACGGGGATGCGTTCCAGCACCTGCACCACCAGTTCCGACGGCGGCCGCGCTTGCATGGACACGGATTTGATCTGGACCAGCGGCTCAAGCATTCGGCTGACCTCGTCCTCGCTGACCTGCGGAAGTGGTTTGCCCTTCAGCGGCTCCAGCGCGGTCCGGACCTGGTCCGCCGTGACCAGCTTGGTCCCCGTCACAGAAATGGTGCCCACGGCCAGGATGGGAGAAAAGATGGCTGCGGCCAAAAGTGCTGCAACCAGCCCCAGGACAGTTCCCGCGGCAACCAGGAGGTGCCGCTTCCGGCGCTTGGCCGGCGGCTCAGGAAAGACCAGCACGTTGTCGCTGCCGGCAGGGGTCTTCTCCCGGGCCGGCACTGGGCCCGGATTCTGTCCCTTTTTGCGCCCGGGCGCGGAAGCTGCATCCGGAACGGGGGCGCTCTTGGAGGCAGAGATGGTATCCGGTTCAGCCGACGGCGTCTTGGCCGCAGGCTGCCGCCGTGTCGGTGAAGCGTAAGTGGGGCGGCGCGGGCTACCCACCGAGTGCCTGCACGATCCGCGGCCCGAAGGCTGTCACGTCGCCCGCTCCAACGGTCAGGATGATGTCGCCCGCCCGTGCCGCACGCGCGAGCGAGGCCACAGCTTCTGCCGGTTCCACCAGCCGACCGCCCGGTCCCAGATGATCGGCGATAAGCTGGCTGGTGACCCCGGGGATGGGATCTTCACGGGCAGGGTAGATGTCCAGCACCAGAGCCGTGTCTGCCAGGTTCAAGGCCTCCGCGAACTCACTGGCGAACTCCCTGGTGCGCGAGAAAAGGTGCGGCTGGAACAGGACGTGGACGTTGTTGCCGCCTGCCACGGACCGGGCCGCCGTCAGGGCTGCGCGGACCTCGGTGGGATGGTGGGCGTAGTCATCAAAGACGCGCACGCCACGGGCCTCGCCCTTCAGCTCGAAACGGCGCGACGCGCCCGAGAAGTGGGACAAGGCCTGCACGGCAGCATCGGCGTCAATGCCCAGCTCCAGTGCGACCGCGACGGCGGCGGCTGCGTTGAGCGCGTTGTGCCGGCCCGGGACCTGCAGCCGCAAAGCGAACCTGCCGGCGGGAGCGGAAACCTCCACGGCGCCGGGGCCGGCGTCGTGCAGTACCAGATCGGACAAGTCCGAGGTTCCATACAGGACCACCCTGGTGTTCCCGCGGGCCCGTGTGCGCTCCGCGAGGGCGAGGGCTCCGGCATCATCCGCGCAGGCGATCAGGACGCCCTCGGCAGGCAGCAGCTCAGTGAAGCGGTCAAAGGACTTATACACAGCTTCGGCTGTGCCGTAGTAGTCCAGATGGTCGGGTTCGACGTTGGTGACCACGGCAATCCGCGGCCGGTAGTTCAGGAAGGAACCGTCGGATTCATCCGCTTCGGCCACAAAAATGCGCGAGGTGCCGTGGGCTGCGTTGACTCCCAGCGCAGGCACGTTGGCACCGATTGCAAACGACGGGTCCAGCCCCGCTCCCTGGAGCAGGACCGCAATCATGGAGGTGGTGGTGGACTTGCCGTGGGTTCCCGCGATGGTCACAACGATGTCATCCCCCATGGTGGCTGCCAGCGCTTCGGACCGGTGCAACACGGGCACGCCTGCCTCACGTGCAGCCATCAGCTCGGGGTTGTCCGCACGGATGGCCGAACCCGCCACCACGGTCTGGGCATCGCCCAGGTTGGAGGCGCCGTAGCCCACGGCGATCCGGGCTCCAGCGGCAGCCAGCTCCGCCATAACCGGCAGGTCCTTGGCGTCTGAGCCGCTGACGGTGACACCGCGGGCCATCATGATGCGGGCCACGGCCGACATTCCAACACCGCCGATCCCGATGAAGTGGACGCGGCCCAGGGACTCTTGGCTGCGGATGCTTGCGGGGGTCATGCGGATACCGCTTCCAGGACAAGACCAGCCATGCGCTGATCGGCGTTTCTGATGCCAAGCCGGCGGGAGCTGGCGGCCATCGTGGCCAACCGGCCGGCATCGGTGGCCAGCGGGATGAGTTCGCGCGTTATCCACTGCGCGGTGAAGTCCTGGTCCCCGACCAGCAGAGCGCCACCGGCGTTCACGAGCCCTGCCGCGTTGAGCGCCTGCTCGCCGTTGCCGATGGGCAGCGGGACAAAGACGGCCGGAACTCCTACCGCGGCCACTTCGCAGACTGTGGCGGCCCCGGACCGCGCCAGCAGGAGGTCAGCGGCGGCGTACACCAGTTCCATCCCATCCACGTACTCAACCTGCCGGTATCCTTCAGCGGCGAGAGGGCCGCCGTCGGGCCCTTTGACCGTCTTGCCGCGGCCGGTGATGTGCAGCGTCTGGATCCCGGCGGCGCCAAGGTCCTGCGCCGCAGCCGCAACCGCACGGTTGATGCTCTGGGCTCCGGACGAGCCACCCGTCACTATCAGGGTGGGCTTCTGTGCAGCCAGGCCCAGGGCTTCGCGCGCAGCTTCCCGGGCGGCATCCCGGTCGAGGCCGGAGATTTCGGTCCGCATGGGCATGCCGACATGGCGGGCGTGCCGCAGGCGGGTGGTGTCGAAGGCGGTGGCCACGTGACGGGTCAGCAATGACCCCACCCGGTTGGCCAGGCCCGGCCTGGTGTTGGCTTCGTGGATCACGATGGGGATCCCCCGGCGGCGGGCAGCGAGGTACAGCGGTGTGCAGACGTAACCGCCCACGCCCACCAGGACGTCGGCAGAGGCCTCGTCCAGGATGCGCCCTGACTGGCGCACTGCTCCTGCCAGCCGTGCAGGCAACTTCAACAGGTCCACGGACGGTTTCCGTGGAAACGGCACCCGGTCAATGGTGGCGAGTTCCACCCCGGCCGCGGGCACCAGGCGGGTCTCCATGCCCGCCGGTGTTCCCACGGCGAGCAACCTGGCCCCCGGTGCGGCGGACCGTAGGGCAGCCGCGATCGCCAGGAGCGGGCTGATGTGGCCGGCGGTGCCGCCGCCCGCCAGGACAATGGACAGGTTCTGGGAAGTCATCTGGTGCTACGTACGCTTTCTTGCGGTGTTAGTGCGGCGGGTGGATTTCCCGGCCTTCTTGGCGCCGAACTTCAGCATTCTCTTGGGCCGGAGGGCGGGCGCCATCTGTTCGCGGGCCAGTGACAACACCACCCCCACGGCACAGAGCGACATCAGCAACGCCGAGCCGCCGTAGGAAATGAACGGCAAGGGCACCCCGATGACCGGCATCAGGCCCGTCACCACGGCCATGTTGACAGTTGCCTGCCCCAGCAGCCACACCATGATGGTGCCCGCCAGGACGCGGTGGAACAGGTCCTCCTGCGCCACCACCACGCGGTAAATGGCGGCTCCGAGGATGGCAAAAAGGACAAGTACGACGACGGTGCCAACCAGGCCGAGTTCCTCGCCGATAATGGCAAAAATGAAGTCGTTGTGGGCTTCCGGAATCCAGCTGTATTTCTGCCGGCTCTGGCCGAGGCCCACGCCGAACCAACCCCCGGATGCGAGTCCGTAAAGTCCGTTGGTGGCCTGGTAGTTGGCGTCGATGCCGTCGGCGCACGACTGCCCGGTCCACCAGGAAGTGATGCGGCACATTCGGTTTGAGCTGGTGATGGCCATAAAGGCTGTTCCCGCTGCGGCCACCGCGGCCGCGAATCCGAAGAGGTACAGCGGCACGCCTGCAAAGAACAACGCCGCAGCGGTGATCATCATGATGATCATGGCCGTGCCGAGGTCATTGCCCAGCAGCACCAGGACGATCACCAATCCTGCCGCCGGCACGGCGGGAATCAGCACGTGTTGCCAACGCCGAAGCAGCTTTCCTTTTCTGGCAAGCACAGTGGCCATCCACAGGGCGAGGGCTAGCTTGGACGCCTCGGACGGCTGGAAGGTGATACCGCCCAGGTCGATCCAGTTCTTGTTGCCGTTGACTTCGTCACCGACCAACTGGACCAGGGCCAGCAGGAAGAGGGCAGCACCCAGTGCGGGCCAGGCCAGTCGCTTGAGCCACACCACGTTGATGCGGGAGAGCACGAACATCATAAAGATGCCGATCGCGGCGAACATTCCTTGTTTGAGGGCGTCTCCGTACGGCGATTTTCCGGCGGCGATGGATTCAACGCTGGACGCCGAGAGCACCATCATGATGCCGATGGCCGTGAGCGCCAGCGTGGAGCCCAGGATGAGGTAGTACGTGGAGCCGTTCCGGGATGTTCCATTTCCTTCCAGGGCGGACCAGAAGGCCCGGTACCAGCCCTTCATGCGGGCTGGCAGGTTGGGCCTGGACACTGCGGGCCTGGATGCCGTGGGCGAGCCGGGTTTCCCGGCGCGCGGCTGTGAAGCCTTCGGCCGGGTGGGCGTGCTGACCATTGTTACTCCTCGCCGGTCTTGGCCTGCCCTTCCACCAGCTCGCGGACAGCTTCGATGAAGGCGTTGCCGCGGTGAGCATAGGAAGAGAACTGATCCATGGAAGCAGCCGCCGGTGCCATCAGCACGGTGTCGCCTGATACGGCCAGCTGCGCCGCTGACGCAACGGCCCGGGACATCACGTCCTCCCCTGAAACCGGAGAGTCGCCCGCGATGAATCCGCCCGTTACGGCAGTCTGCATATTTTCAGTGTCGCCCGCCGGAGTGTGGATCACGGGGACATCCGGCGCGTGTCGCTTCAGGGCGTCGGCCAGTGGAGCGGTGTCGACGCCGATGAGCACCACGCCCTTGAGCCGGGCCGCCTGATCGCGGATCAGGTCATCGTAGCTGACTCCCTTGGACAGTCCTCCCGCGATCCAGATGACCTTCTCGAACGCCGTCAGTGATGCTGCGGCCGCGTGGGGGTTGGTGGCCTTGGAATCATTCACCCAGAGAACACCGTTGAGGCGGGCGACCTGCTGGATTCGATGGTTGCCCGGCACGTAGTCCTGGATGCCCCGGCGTACCGCCTGCGCGTCCACTCCATAGGCGCGCACCAGGGCGGCAGCGGCAAGGGCGTTCGCGACCATGTGGCGGGGGGCAAACTGCCCCAGGTCCGTCATCGAGGCCAGCTCGGCTGCGCTGTCCTTGCGCTGTTCAATGAAGGCGCGGTCCACCAGGAGGCCTTCCACCACGCCCAGCATGCTGATGGCCGGTGTGAGAGTGGTGAAGCCGACGGCCCGGCAGCCGTCAACCACATCGGCGTCCTCCACCATCCGTTCGGTTTCGATCTGCTCGGCGTTGAAGATGCACGCCTTTTGGGTCCGCGCATAGACCTTTGCCTTGTCGGCCAGGTATGAGTTGTAGGAACCGTGCCAGTCAACATGATCTTCGGCCACGTTGAGGCACACACTGGCGACGGGCGACAGGGACTCAGCCCAGTGCAGCTGGAAGCTGGACAGTTCGACCGCGAAGACGTCGTACTCGACGGGGTCGCGGAGGGCATCCAGGATGGGCGTGCCCACGTTGCCTACGGCGATTGCCTTCAGTCCTGCGGCCTGCAGCATCGACGCCGTCAGGCCCACCGTGGTGGTCTTGCCGTTTGTGCCGGTGATCGTCAGCCAGTCAGCGGTCTTGTGCCCTTCCCGGACGCGTAGCCGCCAGGCAAGTTCGACGTCGCCCCACACCGGGATGTGCGCGCGTGCAGCGGCGGCGAGGAGCGCCTGGTCGGGGCGCCAGCCCGGAGAGGTGACGATGAGGTCGGGAAAACTGCCATCCACCTTCGGGACCCTGCTGACAGCTTCCTCGCCGAGGAGCACGTCCAGGGCGCCGACAATCTTCAGGGTGTCGGCCTGGGCCTTTGCTGTGTCGGTGGTGGCGGCGTCGACCACCACCACGCGGGCCCCGAGTTCGATGAGGGTGTCTGCGGCGGCGAACCCCGAAACCCCGATTCCGGTGACCACAACCCGCAGGCCCGCCCAGTCCGAGTCCCAGCTGACGAGGTTTTGCAGGCGGGGGGAAACAGTCACAGGAGCACAACCCATTCAGCGTAGAAGACACCCAGGCCGACGGCCACAAAGAGCCCGCCCAGGATCCAGAAACGGACAACCACCGTGACTTCGGCCCAGCCTTTAAGCTCGAAGTGGTGCTGCAGCGGTGCCATCTTGAAGACACGTTTGCCGCCGGTTAATTTGAAGTACCCCACTTGGATGATCACCGAGAGGGTGATCAGGACGAACAGGCCGCCGACGATGCCCAGGAGCAGTTCGGTGCGGGACAGGATGGCGAAGCCGGCAATGGCGCCGCCGATGGCCAGTGACCCGGTGTCGCCCATAAAGATCTTGGCGGGCGAGGTGTTCCACCACAGGAAGCCCACCAGGGCAGCGCTGAGGATCGCCGCCAGGAGTGCCAGGTCCAGGGGGTCGCGGACGGTGTAGCAGCCGCTGCCGGCTTCACGGGGCGATCCGCAGGCCTGGTTGTTCTGCCAGATTCCCATTAAGGTGTAGGCGCCGAAGACCATCACAGAGGCGCCCGCGGCCAACCCGTCCAGGCCGTCGGTCAGGTTAACGCCGTTGGTTGCTGCGGTCACGATCAGGTTTGACCAGAGGACAAACAAAATGGCGCCGACAACCGTGCCGCCGAAGGCCAGGTCAAGCCAGGGAATATCGCGGACCAGGGAGATTTTTGTCGACGCCGGCGTGAGGCCGTCGGGGTCGGGAAAATTCAGCGCGAGGATGGCGAAGGCGATCCCTACCGCCGCCTGGAGGATGAGCTTGGCCTTCGCATCCAGGCCCAGGCTGCGCTGGCGCGAGATCTTGATGAAGTCGTCGAGGAAGCCCACCAGGCCCATGCCGACCATCAGGAACAGCAGGATCAGGGCGGACGCCGATGGGCCTGCGGACGCCGGGTTCATGAACCACATGATGAGGTGGGTCAGTCCGTAGCTGAGGAGGACCGCTCCCACCACCACGGTTCCGCCCATGGTGGGCGTGCCCCGTTTTGTGTGGTGCGATGTGGGTCCGTCATCGCGGATGAATTGTCCGTAGCTCTTGCGGACGAGCAGGCGGATAAACAGGGGGGTTCCCACCAGGGCGAACAGCAGGGCAAGTCCCGCGCCGATCAAAAGTGCAATCACAGCAGCTCGCTCCTTTCTTCGGCAGGTTCCGTGGTTTGTGGGGGTAATGCTATCCGATCGCCTAAGTGCCGAAGCCCCACGCTGTTGGAGGACTTGAAGAGCACCAGGTCACCCGGTTCGAGCTCTGCGTCAAGGAGGGAATAGGCGTCCTCCACTGTTTCCGCGAACACACATTCGTCGCCCCAGGAGCCTTCCTGGACAGCGGAAACGTACAGGGCCCGCGCCTCGCGGCCGACAACCACCAGCCGCGAAATGTTCAGCCGCACCACTTGGGTTCCCACAGCTGTGTGCTCGCGGATGGAATCCGGCCCCAGCTCCAGCATGGCTCCCAGTACGGCCCAGGTGCGGCGCCCGCGGCCCAGATCGGCCAAGGTGCGCAGGGCAGCGCGCATGGACTCGGGATTGGCGTTGTAGGCGTCATTGATGACTGTGACGCCGTCAGCACGTTCAGTGCGTTCCATCCGCCAGCGGCTGGCGGCTGACTGGGCGCTGAGGGAAGCCGCGATATCCGCGCCCGTCACGCCGGCTGCATGCGCTGCCGCTGCTGCCGCCAGGAGGTTTCCCGTGTGGTGGGCACCAATCAGTCCGCTGCTCACGTGGAGGCCGGCTTCGCTGCCGGGAAGGACAAGATCGAATTCCGGGTTGCCGAAGGCATTGGTGTCCGGGTCGACAGCCCGCACGGCCGCTTCAGGGCGGTCCTCGGCGGAGAAGCCCAGCACGGCGGCGACGGTGCGCGGCCGCATGCCCGCGACGCGGTCATCGTCAAGGTTCAGGATGGCGGTGCCCGCAGGGGCGAGTGCCTCCACCAGTTCGCCCTTGGCAAGCACAATGTTCTCGACGCCGCCGAACTCCCCCGCGTGGGCTGTGCCCACGCCCAGGACTACTCCGATGTCCGGCTTGACCATGTCGGCCAGATAGCGGATGTGCCCAATGCCGGTGGCACCCATTTCGATCACCAGGTAGCGCGTCTCCGAGGTGGCACCGAAGACGGTGAGTGGCACGCCCACCTCGCCGTTGTAAGAGCCTTGGGGCGCAACCGTCTTGCCCTGTGCTGCGAGGATTCCGGCGAGGAGGTCCTTTGTGGTGGTCTTCCCGGCTGAGCCCGTGATGCCGATGACGGTCAGGGACTCGCCCGCCGCTGCGCGGGCCGCACGGATGCGGCGGACGGCTTCAGCGGCCAGCGCGCCCATGGCCAACACGGCGTCCTGAACCAGGACAGCGGGATAATTCGCGCCGTCGGGCCCGGTGACGGGACGTTCCGCGAGAACCAGCACGGCACCTTGGCCGAAGGCGGCTGCAACGAAGTCGTGCCCGTCCGCGTGCTCGCCGGGTTTCGCGACATAGAGCGCCCCGGGCGTGGCATCGCGCGAGTCGGTGACTACCGAACTCGGGCTGATCCCCGGATCGGCATCCAGGCGGCCGTTTGTGATTTCGGCGATTTCCGCCGCAGTAAGTGCAATCATCTCGGTCTAGGACTCTATCCGGTCGTCTTGGAGAACCGTGAATCCCCTGGCTGTCAAGGCGTTCCGGAGTTCCACCCGGTCATCGAGGGCAAGGTTGACGCCCTTCACCTCTTGCCAGACCTCGTGTCCGCGGCCGGCCACGAGGATGGTGTCCTGACGTCGGGCCAGCTCAACGGCCTGTTTGATGGCGGCGTCACGCGGATGGATTTCCTCGATGACACACTCGAGAGCTCCCTCCTCCCGGGCGGCCAGGGCACCGGCGAGCACGTCCGCGCGGATGGCTGCTGCGTCCTCGTCATGGGGATCGTCATCGGTGACGACCACAATGTCGGCGAGCTGGGCCGCGATGGCCCCCATGGCCGGACGCTTGCCCTGGTCCCGCTGTCCGGTTGCACCGAAAACAACAATGACCCGGGAACCGGGAAGCGGTGACCGGACAGCTTCGAGCGCGCGGGCCAGTGCGTCGGTGTTGTGGGCGAAATCGACGACGGCGGCGGGCTCCTCGGACACGAGTTGCATGCGGCCCGGTACCGCCACGGTAAAGGGGTCATGAAGTGCCAGGGCAGCCTGGACGTCGGCGGTGTCCGCTCCGCCGGCCAGGACCATCACGGTGGCCAGCGCCGCGTTGGCGACGTTGAATGCGCCGGGCAGGCCGGTGTGGACCTGCAGTCGGGCGTCGTTCGGCCCGCTGAGGGTGAACTCGGTACCCAGTCCGCGCGCCGCCGTCGCGGTGACCGTCCAGTCGGCCGAAGCGCTGCCCGCGGCGGTTGCGACTGTGGTGACCGGGATCCCGGCCGCAGCAGCAAGCTTGCGGCCCCATTCGTCGTCGACCGTCACTACGGCCGCGCGGGCGTGGCGGGGCGTGAACAGTTCGGCCTTGGTGGCAAAGTACTCGTCCATGGTGCCGTGCAGGTCGAGGTGGTCCTGGGTCAGGTTAGTGAACCCGGCGACGTCGAAAACTACGCCGTCGACGCGCTGGAAGGAGATGGCATGAGAGGACACTTCCATGGACGCTGCATCCAGGCCTCTCTCCCGCATGAGTGCCAGCAGGCCGTGCACGTCCGGTGACTCGGGCGTGGTGAGGAGGCTGGGAATGGGGTCTCCACCGGCGAGGATTTCGATGGTTCCGATCAGCCCGGTCCGTTGTCCCAGGGCACGGAGGAGGGCATTGATGAAGTACGTTGTGGTGGTCTTGCCGTTTGTACCGGTCACCCCGAACAGGTGCGGGGGGTGGCCGGCGGCCGGCTGGCTCTGGTAGATCATGGCGGACAGAGGACCCACAACGTTGCGCGGACCGTCCACCACGAGCACGGGGACCGCAGTCTCAGCCGACAAGGCAAGCAGGCGCGCCCCGGCGTCGTCGGTAAGGACTGCCACTGCTCCACCCTCCACCGCCTGGGTGACGAAGTCGGCGCCGTGCCGGGACGCACCGGGCAGGGCAACGTACAGGTCCCCGGATTCGACGGTGCGTGAGTTGAGCGTGATTCCCGTGATGCGGACATCGGCGGAATGCCCCGGCACCTTGATGCCCACGGCTTCCCCGATGCTCGCCAGGCGGACCGCGGCAACGGCTGTTGGCCTGAACCGCCCGGGAGAGTGATCCTCCTTGGGCGCGGTGTTGTTGCCTGCTGCGTGCTGCTCTGACAAGGGATCTCCGATGGTGCTAGTGGAACATGCCGCGGGAAAGTGCTCCCGGTGCGGGCGGTGAAGGCACTGCTGCCTGGTGCTACTTGGCGTACTGCGGAAGCCGGGCCGGTTCGCCGGTGGACGGCTGGACGTTGAAGGTCCGCAGGGTCTGGCTCATGACGGAGCGGAACACCGGTCCGTTGGTGATGCCGTAGATGCTTCCCTTCGGACGCTGAAGTACCACCTCAACAATAAACCGCGGATCATCCATCGGTGCCATCCCCACGATCGAGGCGGTGTAGCCGCAGTAGCCCGGCTTGCCATCGTCACATGGAGATTCCGAGGTGCCTGTCTTGGCGCCTACGCGGTAGCCGTCGATGGCGGCGTCCTTGATCTCACCCTCGGTCACTGCGCTCTCCAGGATGTCCTGGACTTGTTGGGCGGTACTGTCAGAAACAACCTGGCGGGACGGCTTGGGCGCAACCTTTTCCTCTTTGCCATCAGCTGAAATATAGGAGTCTATGAGCCGCGGCTGCAGCATTACGCCGTTGTTGGCGATGGTCTGGAATGCCCGCACGGTCTGCAGGGTGGACTGCGACACACCCTGGCCGAAGAGGACGGTGTACTGCTGGCGGCTGTCCCATTGGTCGGCCGGACTCAGGATGCCCGACGCTTCAGCCGGGAGCCCGATGTCCGGCGCCTCCCCGATCCCGAATTTCTGCAGCCAGTCATGCCTCTGGTCCTTGCTCAACCGCTGCCCCACCATCACCGTTCCGGTGTTCATGGAGTAGCCAATGATGCCTGCGAGCGTGCGTTCCTCGGTCCCGTGCGTAAAGGCATCCGTGAACGTCTGGTCATCCACCGTGTAGGCCGGGGGCACGGTGAATTTTTCCAACGGAGTGGCCGTGCCCTCCTCAATGGCAGAAGCCGCCGTGATCATCTTTTGTACCGATCCCGGTTCGTAGGCCGCAGTCACTGTACGGACGCCGCGGTCCTTGGCGGCCACCCGGCCGGGGTCGTTCGGATCAGGGGCGTTGGTGTCCGCCATGGCCACGATGTTGCCAGTCTTGGCATCCATCACCAGGATGCTGCCCCACTCCGCGCCCAGTTTGTCGCTCTGGCTTTGGATGGCTTGCTGGGCGAAGTACTGAAGATCCGAGTTCAGGGTGAGCTTGACATCCTTGCCGTTCTGCGGGGGTGTCAGTTCATCCACGCCCACCGGAATCCTGAGGCCGTCGGCACCGATTTCGAATAGCCGTTTACCGTCTTCCCCGCGCAGCAGCCCGTCCTGGGTCTGCTCTATGCCGGACTGGCCGGTGCTGCCGTCCTGAAGAAAGCCGATGATCCCGCCGGCCACTGATCCGTTCGGGTAAACGCGCTTACTGACGCCCTCGGTGACGATGCCGGGGATCTGCAGATTGGAAACCCTGTCTTCGACGTCCGGCTTGAGGTCCTTCGCGACGATGTAGTAGCGCTGTGCGCCGGTGACAGCGTTCCGGACGGCGTCCTGGTCCATGCCCAGGACCGAGGCCAGTTCTTTCAGCCCCTGCTCCCGCGACACGTCTACCAGTTTGTCCTTGCCGTCCACCTTGGCGAGTCGTTTGAACGTCTCCGTCTTGGTGTTGACGGTCTGGTCCACCACCACGTTGTACCGGATCACACTGTTCGCCAGGACTGTCCCATTGGCGTCCAGGATGCTGCCGCGCTCGGCAGGGAGTGAAGTTTCGCGCATGCGGTAGTCAAGGGCGGCCGCAGCCATCCCGCCAACATCGAGGCCCTGGACCATAAAGAGCTTGCCACCCACCACCAGCAGCAGCGTCAGCATGATCCCCAGGCCGAGGCGCAATCGCTTGGTCGCGTTTGGCTCCTTGACACCCCTTGCCTTGCCGGTCGTCTGCGCCACCGTAATCCCTTGCTGCTCGCCTTGTTGCCTGCTGTGGTGCCCGACTGGGCACCTGGCCTATCTGCCTGACCGGCTGCTTTTCAGCGGCCGCCAGCTACTGCCCCGGTACCTTCTGCTCCGGGGCCGGAACGGAACCGCCGTGCAGCTCCACGGCGGGTGCCGGCGGTGCCGGTACGGCGGCCGGCGCGGCTGCAGCCGCTGCAGCCCCAGCTGCAGGCGCGTCAGCCGAACCCGGCGCAGCCCCTGCCGATGCTGCCTCTCCGCTGGCCGGCTTGCGGTTCACCGACGGAGCCGGGGTAGCCGGCGGAACCACTGTCAGCACTCCGGGGACCGCCGGTGCCGGGATGACGGCTCCGGCAGCGCCGCCCTTCACGGCCGGTGTTGCCTTGCCGGTGACAGCGAGAGTGGAGAGGTCGATCTGGCCTTTGACGGTGGAAGGTACCATTCCCAAGTCTGCAGCCTTGGCGGCCAGGTTCTGGGGAGCTTCGAAGTTCTGGAGCTGCTGTGTCAGATCCTGGTTCTGCTTAGTCAGTGTGCTCTGCTTGCCCCTGAGTTCCACGAGCTGATACTGGGAGGTGGACACCGAGATATTGAGCACAAGGACCGCCACGAGGGCAACGGCGAGCAATGCGAAGCACATCACCACAAAGGGAGCGCGCCGCTTCTTCGGTGCGGAGCGCACCACGGACAGGGGTGTGCGTTCCTTCCGGCCCGAACCGGCAGGCTGGGCCTTAATGGCGGGCGCGCTGCTGCCGGAGAGGACCGGAAAGTTCTTGACGGCGGCGGTGCTCATGCTGCTCTCCTGGCTTTGATGCGTTCCACGGCGCGCAGCCTGGCTGAAGCGGCGCGCGGGTTTTCGGCGATTTCGACGGCGGTGGGTACCTCGGTGCCCTTGGTCAGGGTTTTGAGGACTGCCTTGTGTTCTTCCAGCTCCACCGGGAATCCAAGCGGCGCTGAGGATTTCGAGCCGGCCTGGAAGACGGACTTGACGATCTTGTCCTCAAGGGAGTGGTACGACATCACCACGATGCGTCCGCCCAGCGCTATGGCTTCCACAGCTGCGGGAACCGCGCGTTCCAGCACGTCCAGTTCCTCGTTGACTTCGATCCGCAGTGCCTGGAAAGTCCGCTTGGCCGGATGACCGCCGGATTTGGCGGCCGCAGCGGGAACCACCGAACGGATCTGTTCCACCAGCTCCCCGGTGGTGGCGAACGGCTTGACGGCCCGTGCTGCGACGATCCTGTTGGCGATCCGGCCGGCGAATTTCTCCTCGCCCCATTTACGGATGATCCGGACGAGGTCCTCTTCGCTGTAGTTGTTGACTACATCCGCCGCGGTCTGGCCACGGCTGGTGTCCATCCGCATGTCCAGCGGCGCGTCAAAGGAGTACGCGAAACCACGTTCGCGCTCGTCCAGCTGAAGTGACGAGACACCCAGGTCCATCAGGATGCCGTGGACTTCCTTGACGCCAAGGTCCTCGAGAACCTCGGCAATTTCGTCGTACACAGCGTGCACAAGGTCCGTGCGGTCAGCGAAACGGGCCAGCCGCTCCCCCGCCAAGGCCAAGGCCTCTTCGTCGCGGTCGATCCCGATCAGGTGCAGGTCCGGGAAGCGCTCCAGCATCGCTTCGGAGTGACCACCCATGCCGAGGGTCGCGTCAATGGCGATGGGTGTTTCGCCCCGGAGACGTGCAGCCTCGAAACCTGGCGCCAACAAATTAATGCACCGGTCCTTGAGGACCGGCACATGGCGTTCGGACGTCGGCTTCGGGTGATCATTCATGCCTTCGTCCTTTCATTCGGCGGGTCTCCTGGTGTGCTTCTTAAGCCAGATCCCCATCCGCGCCTATCGTCCTGCCCGCCTGGCTCCGGGGAAGTGAGCCAGGTGGACTGTCCGATGGGCGGCTGGAGATCTCGTTCAAGAAGCGGTTTTCGGTGCCGCTCAGGTGATTACAGAATCCCCGGAATGGCGTCGTCGGTTTCGGAGAAGGCGGTTTCCTTCTCTGCCAGGTACTCATTCCAGGCCTGGGCGTCCCAGATCTCGGCGCGGGTTCCTGCGCCGATGACGGCCAGTTCCCTGCCGAGGCCTGCATACTCCCGGAGCGCCGCCGGAATGGTTACGCGCCCCTGCTTGTCAGGTACCTCGTCCGAGGCTCCAGAGAGAAAGACACGAATGTAGTCCCGAGCCTGCTTGGAGGAGATGGGCGCCTCCCGCATTTGCTCGTGAACCCTCGCAAATTCCTGCTCACTGAAGACGTAGATGCAACGCTCCTGGCCCCTCGTGAGAACCAGCCCGGCGGCAAGTTCCTCGCGGAACTTTGCGGGGAGGATAATTCGGCCCTTTTCGTCCAGACGTGGCGAATGCGTGCCAAGAAACACTGGCCCACCGCCTGTCTGCCCTCAGGAACTGCACATCCCCTAATGTTGCAACTACCCTCTTATGTCCTCCACATTACTCCACTTTCCCCCACAGTCAATGCAAAATGGACCCCTGTAACCCCTTTTAGGTGATCTGGTCCGCCACATGGCGCGGAACCGCGCGGTGGATGAGAGTGGAGGGCCCTGGGGAACCAACTTGGCTTCCCCGAACCGGAGGGCACGACGGCGGCACGCCCGCGTCGTCGCGCGCTCCCCTCCGGAGCCCCGGCCGCCGTCGGAGTCTGGTTGGGCGGCGGCTCCGGCTTTGCCCAAGTAGGTAGCAGTAGGTGTCGCTTTGGAGCCTCAAAACGACACCTACTGCTACCTAGTTGGGCGGACGTGTGTGCCGTTAAATGCAGAAGACCCGCCGGGGCGGGTCTTCTGCAGCGGTCCCACTCGGCAGCAACTGCCGGGTGGGGAGAAAAGTGGAGGGGTGGGGAGTGGAGTAATAAGGACGACATTCAGCCCGGCGGGCAGTTCAACGTGAAGGACCGTGCATTTAGCGGAGGTTGGGCGTCAGGAATCGTCGCGGCGACGCTCGTCCCAGCGCTCCTCAAGGCTGGACATGAAGGAACTCCGGGGTTTTCCGGACTTCCCGGTACCGGAAGCGGAGCCTGTTTTGGACCCGGACGCGTTGCGCATGGTGGCGAAGTAGACACCACCGCCCATAACCACGAAACCGAGGACGCCGAGAATGATGATCTGGGTGGTGACACCGACCAGAAGCAACGCGATGCCCGCCAAAGTGCAGAGGACACCGATAACGAGGTGCCGGGTGGACCAGGTACGTCCAGGATCCGATCCCATGGAATTCGCGAACTTCGGATCGTCCTCGTGCAGCTGCTTCTCCAGCTGCTCAAGCAGCTTCTGTTCGTGCTCCGAGAGCGGCATCACGACCTCCTTATGTAGGCCAACGTCCGGGCTGGTCCCATCCCGTACTCCTGCTCCAATAACGACCCGCATGCCCGGGAGGTTCCCACCCGCCAACGGTGGCGGATTGCGAACACCGGCATGAGGGCGATTGGAACGGCAGTAAGTCCAAGAAGTCCGGCAGTAACTGAAAACTATGTACATATAAGGATAGTTTGTCGGAGCCTGTTCTGAAAGACGGCCATCCCCCTCCCGGGCCGCCGCGAACCGGGACCAAATTGCCTCTTAGCGCCCGCCGCCGGGGTCCAGCAGACTGGCAGGCAGGACGGATTTGCTTCCGAACTTCCGGCTGACCTGGTCCAGTGCCTGTTCGGCCGCCCGCCAGTTGTCATCCCTGCGGTCGAAGCTCAACTGCAGGGAGGTTTGGGCCGCCTCTTCCAGCTGCTCTGCCCGGATGCCGACCAGCCGGACGGTCATCGGACGCGGCCCCAGGGACTCCAGGAGCTGGAGCGCCACCCCATGGATCAGCTGCGCGCTGTCCACGGGTGTGTGCACTGTGCGGCTCCGGGTAATGGTGGAGAAATCCGCATAGCGGAGCTTCAACGCCACCGTCCGGGCCACTGTTCCTGAACTCCGCAACCGGCCGGCAGTGCGGTGGGCCAGCCGCAGCAGCTCGCGGCTGATGATGGCGTCGTCCCCGGTGTCCACAGCAAAGGTCTCCTCCGCACCGATGCTCTTTTCCAGCCGCGCAGGGGTCACCGGACGCGGGTCGATCCCCCACGACAGCCGGTAGACGTGCTCACCGGTGGCGCCGAGCACCTTCTTCAGGGAAGTTACAGGCGTGGCGGCCACATCGGCGACGGTCCGAATACCCATCCGGGCCAGCACATCCGCGGTCTTGGCACCGATGCCCCACAGGGCCCCCACGGGCAGGCTGTGGAGGTAGGGCACCGTTTCGTCCGGCCCGATCAGCAACAGCCCGTCCGGCTTGCAGCGCGTGGACGCAATCTTTGCCACGAACTTGCTGGCCGCGATTCCAACGGACGCCGTGATGCCCAGCTCGGCAGCAACCCGGCGGCGGATCAGTTCGCCGATTTCGCGTGGCGGTCCCAGCCGACGGATTGCGCCGCCGACATCCAGGAAGGCTTCATCAACGCTGAGCGGTTCCACGAGGTCCGTGATGGACTGGAAGATTTCCATCAGCTGGGCGGAGACTTCGTAGTACAGCTTGTGGCGCGGCTCAATAATAACGGCTTGGGGGCACATCCGGGCCGCGACCGCCATGGGCATGGCGGACTTCACGCCGAAGGCCCGGGCTTCATATGAGGCCGACAGGACCACTGAACGGTCCACCGGGAATCCCACGATCACGGGCTTTCCACGGAGTTCCGGACGAGTGCGCAGCTCCACGGACACGAAAAATGCGTCCATGTCCACGTGCATGATGCAGTTGCGCCGGAGCTCGCGAAGACCCGCTTCGTTGTACTGGTTGTTCCGCTCAGGCCCCACAACGGCAATTCTAGCTGCTGGTACTGACTAAACTGGAGGCTGAGCCCGGCATCAACCCCAGGAGGAAAGTCCCTGTGACGGTCACGAAAAATCTCAAGCCAACAGGATTAGCGGCCCTCGCCGCCGGCGCAATGCTGGCCCTTGCCGCCTGCAGTCCCGCTGCGCCCGACGTGACCTCCTCGTCAGCGGGCACGTCCTCACCCGCCTCCAGCGCCTCCAGTGTCACGGCGTCGGCGAGCCCGACGGCGTCGCCCGGAACCTCTGCCACGGTGGGAAAGATCGTGGAAGGGTTTCCCGAAACGCTGATACCGGTCATGCCTGGTGCCACGGTAGTTTCCAGCAGCCTGGATAAGTCCAAACAGCCCGCCACAGCGGCGTTGGTTGCCAGCATCACAGCCCCTGCGGCCGCCGTCGTGGACTTCTACACAAAGCACCTCGAGGGGCAGGGATTCAAAGCCGTACCCGGCGATGCAGTGGGAGCGGTTGCGTCCAAGGATTTCGTCCGAAACGACAATGAGACTGTCAACGTCGCGGTGGTGGAGGCGGCCGGCGTTTCCACCTTCACCATCGGCGCCAACGCGGCAGTTGAGTCAGCCAAGTGACGGTTTCGGAGCAGCTGAGGCTTGAACAGACCGCCTTTGTAGCCGCGGTTGCCGGTGAGCTGACAGACTTTCTCACCACGCGGCAGACCCTTGTGGCTGGAATTTCCCCCGACATCGAACCCCTGATGGGGTCGATCACTAACCTGGTGACCGGCGGCAAGAGGCTCCGCGCGCTCATGTGCTACTGGGGTTGGCGCGGCGCCGGTGGCGAGCCTGCGGCCGGGCAGATCGTCACGGCCGGATCGGCGCTGGAGCTGTTCCAGGCGGCGGCACTCATCCATGACGACATCATCGACCGCTCGGACACCCGCCGGGGCGGTCCCAGCGTGCACCGCCGGTTCAGCCAACTGCACGATGCCCAAGGCTGGGCACTGGACAGCGAACGGTTTGGACATGCGGCGGCCATCCTGACCGGCGACCTGTGCCTGTCCTTCAGTGAAGAAGCCTTCACCGACATCGGCGGGCAGGCGGCCTCCGGAAGCAGGGCGAGGCTGATCTTCAACCTGATGCGCACAGAGGTGATGGCCGGCCAATACCTGGACATCCTGGAAGAAGTCGCCGGGCCCGTCCGGGACCGGGCAGGAGCTGTGACGCGTGCCCAATCGATCATCAGGTTCAAGTCGGCGAAGTATTCCACCGAACATCCGCTGGCACTCGGCGGTGCACTGGCGGGGGCCTCGGATGACCTCCTCCGCGGCTATTCGGCCTTTGCCTTGCCACTGGGTGAGGCGTTCCAGCTGCGTGACGACGTCCTGGGCGTCTTCGGCGACCCCGTCACCACCGGCAAGCCGGCGGGCGACGATCTCCGCGAGGGCAAAAGGACTGTGTTGATTGCACTGGCGCTGGAACAGGCGTCCGCGCAGGAATCAGCGTTTATTGATGCAAAACTCGGGAGCCCGGACCTGGGTGACGGCGACGTGGCTGAGATCCGCCGGATTATTGAAGAATCCGGAGCGCTGCAGGCCACCGAACTGCTGATCAACGAATTTGGCACAACCGCCTACGAGGCCCTGGAACAGCTGCCACTCGACGAGCTGCCTAAGACGGCGCTGCGACGGCTGGCCGAAGCCACCGTCAGCCGCGCCGCCTGAGTCGGGCATTGACAGGATGAGGTACTCCCTGGGCGCCGGGCTACCAGGGTCCAGTGGTACCAGGAGCCGGCGCTACCAGGCGAGAGTCTGCGCCCTGCGCCTGATTTCGGTTTTTCGACCTTCCCGGAGGGCATCGATCGGCCGGCCGCGCAGGGACTCGTCAGCGGTGAACAGCCAGACAATGAGGTCCTCGTCCGAATAGCCGGCATCCGCCAGGACCACGATGGTTCCCCGCAGACTGTCGACAACCTGGCCGTCCTGGATAAATGCGGCCGGAACGGAGCGGATCCGCCGTTCCCCCACGCGCAGGGCCGCCAAGGCACGTTCATCAATAAGGCTGTGGACTTTCGTAATCGAAACATCCAACAACTGCGCGACATCAGGCAGGGGCAGCCACTCGCCCACAAGGCTTTCTACGTTACTCACGGATCAAGGTTGCCACGGGCGGAGCCCTGCCGCCTAGTCGGCTGTGCCGCGCATTCCAACGAACTAACCGACACTCCGCAAAACCACAGATGCGGCGCGATGCCAGCTTCTTGTGCTATGACAAAATTCGTGAGAGATTCACATAGATCACATCTGTAACAGTAACAACTTAAGTAACACTAGTATCAATAGTCACAGGCATCACCCGTCCCCCGGCAGTTAAAGAAGAGGATTCTTTCCATGACGACGTCCCGCTCGCCAAAGCAGGCACCCCGGCCGAGTCTGCCCATGATTGCGGTCACGACCGCGGCACTTCCTGTGGTTGTCCTGTCGTCCTTGGCTCTCGCGCAGCCAGCCGCGGCAGAAGCGCCAGCCCGGGCCATCCCGGCCACGCTTGCGGCCGCCATGAAAGCACAGGCGGCCGAGGCCAAAGCAGCCCTCATCCCGGCTGCCTCAGTTTCCGCCAGCATTCCGGCGGCCTTCAGGCCGGCACAGTCTTCCGCCCCTGCCGAGTACACCATCGCCCGCGGCGACACCATCAGCGCCATCGCCGGGAAGTTCGGCCTGAACACCGGCGAAGTCCTGACTCTGAACAACCTGCAGCCGAACACCATCATTTACCCCGGCCAGAAGATCAAGCTGTCCGGGTCGGCGTCGTCAGCAGCTCCGGCCCCCGCCGCCCCGGCAGCTGCCCCGTCGGCACTGGCCAACTCCGGCGGCAGCTACACCGTCAAGGCCGGCGACACCCTCAGCGCCATCGCCTCCCGGCACAACGTCAGCCTGTCTGACATCTTCAGCTGGAATGGCTTGAATATGCGATCCATCATCTACCCGGGCCAGACGGTCAAGGTCGGATCCGGAGAGGCAGCAGCCCCTGCCGCCCCCGCGCCCCAGCCAGCTGCCGCACCGGCGGCACCGGCGGCACCGGCGGCACCGGCGCCTGCCCCGGCAGCGCCGGCGCCAGCAGCCGCTCCAGGTGGCTCCTACACCATCAAGGCCGGCGACACCTTGTCCGCGATCGCCTCGAAACACGGCGTGAAGCTCTCGGACATCCTGACCGCCAACCAGCTGAGCATGACCACGGTGATCTACCCGGGCAACAAACTGGTCATCCCCGGCGGCTCCATCCAGCCGGCGTCGTCCACCCCGGCAGCCAGCGTGACCCCGCTGGTGCCGAGTTCCTTCCTGGGCTTCACGTACCCTGAGGCCGTGGTCAGCTCCGCCAACCAGAACAAGGCGTTGCTGAACGCCGCACCGGTGCCGTCCCGCGATGAGATGCGCGCCATCGTGGCTGACACGGCCCGCGCGATGGGGGTGGAGCCGTCCCTGGCCCTCGCCTTCGCCTATCAGGAATCAGGCTTCAACCAGCGCGCGGTTTCGCCGGCCAACGCCATCGGCACCATGCAGGTGATCCCCACGTCCGGCGAGTGGGCCTCGGACCTCGTGGGGCGGAAGCTGAACCTGCTCAACCCCTACGACAACGCGACTGCCGGGGTTGCCATCATCAAACGGCTGATCGCCACCAGCAAGGACGTGGACACGGCAATTGCCGGGTACTACCAGGGCCAGTACTCAGTGAGCAAGTACGGCCTGTACGACGACACCAAGGCGTACGTGGCTGCCATCAAGGCGCACCAGAAGAACTTCGGCTAACCGGCGAACTTCGAAACGCGCATGGGGCTTGTTGAATCGGGCACCGTGGATAACGATAAGGGTCCGGACCGCACGTCGGTTCGGACCCTTTTCGTTGCGGGATTAGGATCGTAAGGTGCAGGAACAAGTGTCTGACCGTCTCGTTGGAACGCTGGTGGATAACCGCTACGCCGTCCGCTCCAAACTCGCGCGCGGAGGCATGTCCACCGTCTATCTCGCCACGGATCTCCGGCTGGAACGGGATGTTGCCCTCAAAGTCCTCCATCCCCATCTCGCCACCGATGAGACCTTCCTGGACCGGCTCGGCCGGGAGGCGAAAGCCGCCGCGAAGCTTTCCCACCCGCACGTTGTGGGAGTACTGGACCAGGGCAACGACGGCGTGACGGCCTACCTGGTGATGGAGTACATCAAGGGCCACACTTTGCGCGACGTCATCAGGTCCAAGGGTGCGCTGCCTCCCAGGCTGGCACTTGCCCTCATCGATCCCGTGGTGGAAGGCCTGGGCGAGGCCCATGCCGCCGGTCTGCTCCACCGCGATGTCAAACCGGAGAACGTCCTGATCGCCGACGACGGCCGCATCAAGATCGGCGACTTCGGCTTGGCCCGGGCCGTGACGACGACCACCAGCACCGGAGCCCTGATCGGCACCGTGGGCTATCTCTCCCCCGAACTTGTGCTCGGGAAAACTGCCGACGCCCGCAGTGACATCTACTCGGTGGGCATCATGCTGTACGAGATGCTCACCGGCCAGCAGCCGTACGACGGCGAGGTCCCCATCCAGGTGGCCTACAAGCACGTCAACGAAACCGTTGGACCGCCGTCGGCCCTGGTGCCTGGACTCGCCGCCGAAATGGACGAACTCGTCCAGTGGTGCACCGCCAACGATCCCGAAAACCGGCCGGTAGATGGCCATGCCCTCCTGCAGGAACTGCGCCACATCCGGACCAACCTGACCAATTCCGAACTGGACCTCCGGCCTCCGGCTGCCGTGCCGCCCGGGCAGCCCAACCCCACCGAGATCATCGCACGGACCAACAACCCCACCGCGGTGTTGTCGTCCTCCCTCGGCCGGCCGCGGCCCCAGCAGCCGTCGCACCTGCCGCAGGCTTCGGCCCCGCCTCAGGCCCTGTACCCGCCTCATGCTTTATACCCGCCGGATGACCGGTACCCGTCGGACCCGCGGCAGCTTCAGTACGAAGAGGATTTCACGAACCAGGCTGAGGCCCCGGCACCCCTTCCAGTCAGCAAACGCGCACAGCGCAAACTCGACCGGGAGGATGAGAAGGCAAGGTCCCGGGCAGCGGCCACTCCGGTCAGGAGCCTGCGCGGGGGAAACCCTCGGCGCCGAGGAATCCTCTGGGTCGTGGCCCTGATTATCATCGCGTTGCTTGCCACCGGGGCCGGCTGGTTCTTTGGCATGGGTCCGGGCGCAGCCGCCACCATTCCGGCCGTCGCCAACAAGCCTGTGGCCCAGGCTCAGCAGTTATTGAGCCAGGCGGGCTTTCAGTCCCGGACCAACGACGTGTTCGACGACGACGTCGCCTCGGGACTGGTGGTGGCCTCCGAACCCGCAGCGGGGACCCAGATCAGGAAGTTCCAGCCTGTGGCGCTGCTTGTCTCCAAGGGGCCGCAGCTCTACGAACTGCCGAAGCTGACGGCCGGAACACTTGACCAGGCGAAGGTTGCGCTGAACAAGGCTGGGATGGCTCTGGGCAACGTCACGGAAAAGTTTGACGAAGCGGTGGCCGCCGGTGTGGTGCTCGCCCAGGATCCGGCCGCCGGGACCCCCGCACGGCACGGCACCCCGGTGAACCTGGTGGTATCCAAAGGCCCGCAGCCAATTCCCGTTCCGTCAGTTGTGGGCAAGGACGGGAACGACGCCGTTGACGCCATCGAAGCTGCCGGGCTGAAGGCTGACGTCGCGCCCGAGGAAGTCTTCGACCGCAAAATCCCCGAAGGGTCAGTGGTCAGCCAGTCGCCGGCCAATGGAACCTTAACAAAGGGCGGCACTGTGACGCTGACAATCTCCAAGGGCCCCAAAATGGTCGCGGTGCCAAACTTTGTCGGCAAGCAGGCAGTTGACGCCGAGCGTGAACTCCGAAAGCTTGGCTTTGACGTGAAGATCAACAATTTCCTGGGTGGGTTCTTCGGAACAGTCCGGACGCAGGACCCCGTGRACACAGAGGTTCCTGAGGGGTCCGTCATCACCCTCACGGTGGTG
>NZ_JBFTPV010000026.1:0-49108 GCF_056398665.1 Pseudarthrobacter sp. 01T43
GTCCCATTCCGAACCCGGAAGCTAAGACCCACAGCGCCGATGGTACTGCACCCGGGAGGGTGTGGGAGAGTAGGTCACCGCCGGAACACCATTCAGGTCGAGACCCCCTGACACACACGTGTCAGGGGGTCTCCCACTTTAACCAGACAMACCAAAAACCCAGACCACCACCCACACCCCACACCCACCCGCGAGAGCGTCCCGGGAAAACCCGCAGCAACTGCGAGAGCCTTCCAGGAGATGTGAACATTCCCACGACCGGGGTCTGCAAGCGGATCTATGTCATGCGCCGGTGGCGTCTCGCTTAGAATTGACTGAGATGTACGGACTTCGAAGCGCTTGATTTCGGGTTGCGTAGGAGAACGAAACACGGAACGAGCGGCTGCGATTGCGCCAGTGGTCGGCTCATAACAGGAGGAATCCCCATGGCTGAGCACAACGGCGGCAATCGCGGCGGCAACGACCGCGGCCCTTTCCGCGGGACAAACAATTCCGGCGGTGAACCGCGGGGGTTCCGTTCCCGTGATGATCGGAGTTCTGAGGGTCCGAAGCGCGGAGCGGGTGGCGGTGGCGGTGAGCGTAAGCCGTTCAGTGGTGGCGGAGAGCGCAAGTCCTATGGCGACCGTGACAACAAGTCCTATGGTGATCGTCCGCGCCGTGAAGGTGAGGGTGATCGTCGCAGCTTCGGCGGCGGTGGCGGTGGCGGTGAGCGTAAGCCGTTCAGTGGTGGCGGAGAACGCAAGTCCTATGGCGACCGTGACAACAAGCCTTACGGTGACCGTCCACGTCGTGAAGGTGAAGGCGATCGACGCAGCTTCGGCGGCGGTGGCGGTGGCGGTGAGCGTAAGCCGTTCAGTGGTGGCGGAGAGCGCAAGTCCTATGGCGACCGTGACAACAAGCCTTACGGTGACCGTCCACGTCGTGAAGGTGAAGGCGATCGTCGCAGCTTCGGCGGCGGTGGAGGCGAGCGGAAGCCTTACGGCGACCGTGACAACAAGCCTTATGGTGATCGTCCGCGCCGCGAAGGCGACGGTGAACGACGCAGCTTTGGTGGCAGCGGGGGAGAGCGTAAGCCCTTCAGCGGTGGAGGCGAGCGGAAGCCTTACGGTGATCGTCCACGTCGTGAAGGCGACGGTGAACGACGCGGGTTCTCCGGTGGCGACAACCGCAAGCCCTTCGGCGACCGCCAGGACCGTGCACCCCGCAGTTTCGACCGCGGTGACTCCGGTCCCCGCCAGTTCGGACGGGACCGTGCTGAGGACCGTCCGGCGCGTGTTCCCAATGCGCGTGATCTTCGCAGCGCCAACCGACCCGATCGCGAACGTTCCCCTGAGATCGACGAGGACGTCACGGGCAAGGAACTTGACCGCGCCACCCAGCACCAAATCAAGACGCTGGAAGCCAAGAGCGCGGAGTGGGTATCCCGTCACTTGGTGATGGCCGGCCGTTTGATTGATGAAGAACCCGAGCTTGCCTTCCAGCATGCCCTCGCCGCGAGCCGGCGTGGTGGCCGGCTGGCTGCCGTCCGTGAGGCCGTCGGACTGACCGCTTACGCGGCAGGACACTACGGCGAGGCGCTGCGCGAGTTCCGGACCTACCGCCGCATCAGCGGTTCCAACGTCCACCTGCCCGTGATGGCGGACTGCGAACGTGGCCTGGGCCGGCCTGACCGTGCCCTCGACGTAGTGCGTTCCGAGGAAGCCAATGACCTGGACGCTCCCGGCAAGGCCGAGTTGGCCATTGTGGCGGCAGGAGCCCGGACAGATCTCGGCCAGCTGGACGCTGCCGTGGCTGAGCTTGAAATCGCCCAGCTGGACATCAACCGCGCGTTTTCCTATAGCCCCCGGCTGTTCCGCGCCTACGGTGACGCCCTGGCCGCGGTGGGCCGCCAGGAGGAAGCCGCCAAATGGCAAAAGCAGGCCGTGGTGGCTGAGAACGCCCTCGGTCTCGGTGTTGACGAGGAACCGGACATCGTGGATCTGGGATGGGACGAGGAAGAGGAAGCCCGCGAGGAAGCCCAGCGGCGACGCCTGCTGGAACGTGCTGCCGGAGCCACTGAGGCCAAGTCCGCCGCTTTTGCAGCCCGGACGGAAACCTCCGCTGAGACCCCTGACGGGACAGCCGGTGTGGACGCCGCCATCGATGACGTGGAATCCGACTACTTCGAGTCCGATGACGCAGAGTCTGATGAGGACTCCGTCGAATCGGATGAGCTCGACTCCGATTCTTCCGGAGGGCCGGCTTCGAATCACGACGACTCAGTCCACGAGGATTCAACCGACGCCGGCGACTTCGACGGCGGCAACGCCGACGACGCCGGCCACTCCGAGCGACAGGACAGCTAGCCTGCTATGACTGAAGTTTCCCTGATCTCCCTGTTTGACGCGCTTCTGGCAGACCTCGACGGCGTGGTGTACGCAGGCCCGCACGCCATCCCCGGCGCCGTGGAGTCGCTGCAGCAGCTGGCCGGCCTGGACATTGGCCTGGGATATGTGACCAACAATGCGTCCCGCACACCTGCACAGGTTGCTGCCCACCTCCGTGAACTGGGAGCGCCGGCGGAGGACGACCAAGTGGTCAGCTCATCGCAGGCGGCCGCCGAACTGCTGTCCTCGATGCTGCCCCCCGGAGCCAAGGTACTGATCACCGGCAGCCCGGCGCTGGCGGAGGAGATCGAGCGGGTGGGCCTCACACCGGTCAACAGCCAGGACGAGGACCCGGTGGCTGTGGTCCAGGGGTTCAACCCCGGGATTGGGTGGACGGAGCTGGCCGAGGCGTCCTACGTTGTGTCTGCCGGTGCGCTCTGGGTGGCCACCAATACGGACATGTCCATTCCGCAGCCACGCGGGATGGCCCCCGGAAACGGAACCCTGGTGGCAGCCGTCAAGGCAGCCACCGGCCAGACCCCACTCGTCGCCGGGAAACCCGAGGCCCCGCTCTTCCATGCCGCGGCCAAACGGCTTGCCGCTGAACGCCCGCTGGTAGTGGGCGACCGGCTGGACACCGACATCCTCGGCGGCAACAATGCAGGCTTTGCCACTGTGGCCGTGCTGACCGGCGTGGACAATAAAAAGACCATCCTCGCTGCGCGTACTGCAGAACGCCCGGACTACATGATCAGCGAACTCTGCGACCTCCACCGGCCCTACCCCGCCGTAAACAACACCGACGGAACGTACCGGTGCGGCGACGCCACGGCACGGGCCGAAGGGGAGACCGTCAGCGTCCAAGGCCGTGAGGATGACCTCAATGCCTGGCGGGCTGCCTGTGCCGCATGGTGGGCCGCCGTACCGGAAACCGCCGAGGCCCGGGCGCCCCAACTCGAATGGCGCACTCAGTGAATCAGTAGACTGGTCCAATGACTGAGCTGAACCACGAGCACACCCCCGAACCAGCCCAGCAAGCACCCGAATGGCCCGGGACCGCCGCACACACCATCGGCGATCCGGGGATTACGGCAATCACTGCGGCCCTGGATGGCGTCTCGGACAGGCCTGTCGCAGAACACGAGGCGGTCTATGCGGAACTGCACGATGCCCTGCTTCAGGCGCTGAACGAAGACGCTCCCAACGGCGAAGGAAAGGCCTAAGCATGGCACGGCTTGACCAGGCCCTGGTGGCCCGCGGCCTGGCGAGGTCGCGGACCCACGCCGCCGCACTGATCGCTGAGGGCAAAGTCAGCTCCGCGGGGCAGGTCCTTTCCAAAGCCTCCCTCCAGGTGCCGGAGGACAAGGACCTGGACGTCGAGCAAACCGACGAGGACAGCTACGTCAGCCGCGCCGGCCATAAACTCGCGGGAGCGCTGGATGCTTTCCCGGAGATCATCGTTGAAGGGAAAAGGTGCCTGGACGCCGGTGCGTCCACCGGCGGCTTCACTGAAGTGCTCCTTCGGCGCGGTGCGGCACACGTGGTGGCGGTCGACGTCGGGCACGGACAGCTGGTGCCGCAGCTCCGCGAGGATGCCCGGGTCGCCGTTCACGAAGGCATGAACGTGCGTTACATGACGCCGGCGGATATCGGCGGACAGGCCGAAATTACGGTGGCCGACCTCTCCTTCATCTCGCTGACCCTCGTGGCCCACCCGCTGGCCCTGTGCACACAACCTGGCGGTGACCTGGTGCTGATGGTGAAGCCTCAGTTCGAGATCGGTAAGGACCGGCTGGGCCGCACCGGGGTGGTGAACTCTGAACGCGAACGCCGGATGGCCGTGGAAAAAGTCGCCAATTCAGCGCTCGACGCCGGACTGGACCTGTGCGGATTGGCGGCAAGCCCACTGCCCGGCCAGGACGGAAACGTCGAATACTTCCTGTGGATAAAGCGCAGGATGACGCAGGACCTGCCTAAGATCGAAGAGCGCCAGGCAGCCCTTGACGGCTTGCTTGGACGAATCTGGCCGAACCACTAGAAAGCTGAACCTGATGACCAGGCGAGTACTTGTCCTTGCCCACACTGGCCGCGAGGAATCGCTGAAGGCTGCCTGGGAGGCCTGCGCCCAGCTCCATGACTCAGGAATCATCCCGGTGATGCAGGAATCCGAGCTGGCGGACATGGAAAGATTCTTCGGCCACCTCACCCAGCCGGTGGAAATTCTGCACGACCATGTGCGGCTGCCGGACGTGGAGCTCGTTATGGTCCTGGGTGGTGACGGTACCATCCTGCGCGCCGCCGAGCTGGTCCGGGAAGTCGACGTTCCGCTGCTGGGCGTCAACCTCGGACACGTAGGGTTCCTGGCCGAGAGTGAGCGGGCGGACCTGGCGCAGACTGTGGAATGGATTGCCCGCCGCGACTACACGGTGGAAGAGCGGATGACCATCGACGTGCAGGTCTGGGTCCGCGGCCAAAAGATCTGGCACACGTGGGCCCTCAATGAGGCTGCCATCGAAAAGGGCAATCGCGAACGCATGCTTGAGCTGGTCACCGAAGTGGACGAGCGGCCCCTTTCTTCCTTCGGCTGCGATGGTGTGGTGCTGGCCACGCCCACCGGCTCCACCGCCTACGCTTTCTCCGCAGGCGGGCCTGTGGTCTGGCCCGAGGTCGAGGCCCTGGTGATTGTTCCCATCAGCGCCCACGCACTCTTCGCCAAGCCCCTGGTGGTATCACCCCGGTCGCGGCTGGCAGTGGAAGTCCTCACCCGGACCGGTGCCGAGGGAGTGCTCTGGTGTGACGGCCGCCGGTCCGTGGACCTCCCGCCCGGCGCGCGCGTGGAAGTGACAAAGTCCCCCACCCCGGTCCGGCTCGCACGGACCCACCAGACGCCGTTTTCCGCCCGGCTGGTCCGCAAGTTCGAGCTGCCCATCCACGGCTGGCGCGGGCCGGTTCCCCAGTCGGATGCAATCCACACCGGCCCCATCCCGGTAGTCAGGACGCCCTCCCCGATGCCGCCGCTTCAGGTGCCCTCCCAAGACCAGCCAGAAGACGAAACCGATCCCGCGAACGCAAAGTGAACCATGCTTGAAGAACTGAGAATCCGCGATCTGGGCGTCATCACCGACGCCACCCTCCCACTGGGCCCCGGGCTCAGCGTCGTCACCGGCGAAACCGGTGCCGGCAAAACGATGGTGGTCACCGCCGTTGGCCTCCTGCTGGGGGCCAGATCCGACGCCGGGGCGGTGCGGAGCGGCGCCAAGAGCGCCACTGCGGAAGCCGTGCTTAGGCTCGACGCCGGGCACCCGGCGATTGCCCGGGCAGTGGACGCGGGTGCCGACGTCGAAGAGGTCGACGGCGGCGCGGAACTCATCCTCGCCCGCCGCCTCGGAGCGGACGGGCGCAGCCGTGCCTTCCTGGGCGGGCGTGCAGCGCCGGTGGGTGTCCTCGCCGAGATCGGCGAAACCCTCGTGGTGGTCCACGGCCAGTCAGACCAGATCCGGCTTAAGGGCGCGGCTGCACAGCGCGGCGCCCTGGACAAGTTTGCCGGCGACACACTGTCGGGCCCGCTGGGCACCTACCAGTCGCTGTACAGCCACTGGAAGGCCAGCCAGGCGGAGCTGGAAACCCTCCGCAGCGCCGCCCGGGACAGGATCCGCGAGGCCGAGTCGCTGGAAACCGCGCTGGCCGAGATTGACGAAGCGGATCCGCAGCCGGGGGAGGATGAATCCCTGAAGGCCGAGGCCATGAAGCTGGCCAACGTGGAGGAACTCAGGATCGCCGCGAGCACCGCGCACCAGGCCCTCATTGCGGAGGACTACGGTGACGCCGGCGATGCCACCACCCTCGTCGACGCCGCGAAGCGGACGCTCGAGCATGTGGCTGAACACGACGCCGAGCTGGGAGCAGCCGCTGCACGTCTGGCCGACGTGGGCTTCCTGCTCAACGACATCGCGACGGAACTGGCCAGCTATCAGGCCGGTCTGGACTCGGAGGGCCCTGAGCGGCTCGCCGAAATCGAGGACCGCAGGGCAGCCCTGGCCAAGCTGGTCCGAAAGTACGCCCCCAGCATCGACGAAGTCCTGGTCTGGGCCGAGAACGCACGCGTCCGCTTCGACGAACTGCAGGACGATTCCACCCGCATCGAAGCCCTGGACGCCGAGGTTGTCCGGGCCGAGGCGGAGCTGCGGAAGCAGGCCGCCGCCGTCAGCAAGATCCGGGCCAAGGCGGCGAAGGACCTCTCCGGCCGCGTGAGCGCCGAGCTCAAGGCGCTGGCCATGGCCGACGCCACCCTGAAGATCAATCTCGAAGCTGCCGGACAGCTAACCCCATACGGCGCTGACGAGATCTCGTTCCTGCTGCAGCCGCACTCCGGGGCCCCGGCGCGGCCGCTTGGGAAGGGTGCCTCCGGCGGTGAGCTGTCCCGTGTGATGCTTGCCATCGAAGTGGTGCTGGCAGCGGTGGACCCGGTGCCCACCTTCGTGTTCGACGAAGTGGACGCCGGCGTCGGCGGGCGTGCCGCCGTCGAGATCGGACGCCGGCTGGCCATGCTCGCCCGGCACGTGCAGGTTTTGGTGGTCACCCACCTGCCTCAGGTGGCGGCGTTCGCCGACCAACACATCACCGTCACCAAAACGTCGGTCAGGGGAGCCGACGGCGGCACCGCCACCGGGTTCACCTCCAGTGATGTTCGACTCCTCGATGGCACGGAGCGGGTCAAGGAACTCGCCCGCATGCTCGCAGGCCAGGAGGACTCCGAATCCGCGCAGGCGCACGCCCAGGAGCTCTTGGACGACGCAAAACTGCTGCCGCAGCGGGCCTGACCCGTGGCCAACCCTTGATCGCAGGGGGCCCTTCCGTGCACACTGGATCATTTGGGGAACCAGTTCCTGATCCGGGAAAGGCTCAATTGATGATAGGCTCGAATTCCGTGGTGCAGCGATCAAATTCCCGTGTAAATTCCCGGTTTCCGGGCTCGTCCAAGACGACCAAACACATCTTCGTAACCGGTGGTGTGGCGTCCTCGCTCGGTAAGGGACTGACGGCTTCGAGCCTGGGTCACCTCCTGCGGGCACGCGGCCTGTCTGTAACTATGCAGAAGCTCGATCCCTATCTGAACGTGGATCCGGGCACGATGAACCCCTTCCAGCACGGTGAAGTCTTCGTCACGGACGACGGCGCTGAAACCGACCTGGACATCGGACACTACGAGCGGTTCCTCGACGAGAACCTCGAAGGCTCGGCCAACGTAACCACCGGCCAGGTCTATTCCACCGTGATCGCCAAGGAGCGCCGCGGAGAATACCTCGGCGATACCGTCCAGGTCATTCCCCACATCACCGATGAGATCAAGCGCCGCATGCGCCTGCCTGCTGAAGGCAAGAATGCGCCGGACGTCATCATCACCGAAATCGGTGGCACGGTCGGCGACATCGAATCGCAGCCCTTCCTCGAGTCAGCCCGCCAGGTCCGCCAGGACGTCGGCCGCGGCAACGTCTTCTTCGTCCATGTCTCGCTGGTTCCCTACATCGGGCCGTCGCAGGAACTGAAGACCAAGCCGACGCAGCACTCCGTTGCGGCCCTGCGCTCCATCGGCATCCAGCCGGAGGCAATCGTGATCCGCTCGGACCGCGAAGTGCCCGAAGCCATGCGGGCCAAGATCGGCCGTATGTGCGATGTCGACATCGAAGCCGTGATCGGCTGCCCGGATGCGCCGAGCATCTATGACATCCCCAAGACCCTGCACACGCAGGGCCTGGACTCCTACATCGTCCGCGCCCTGGACCTGCCGTTCAAGGACGTTGACTGGACCAGCTGGGACAAGCTGCTCGAAGCAGTCCACAACCCCAAGCACTTCGTCGAAATCGCGTTGGTGGGCAAGTACATCGACCTCCCGGACGCCTACCTGTCCGTGACCGAGGCGCTGCGCGCCGGCGGCTTCGCCAACGACACCAAGGTCAAAATCCGCTGGGTGCCGTCGGATGAATGCGAAACCCATGAGGGCGCAGTGGCGTCCCTCGACGGCGTGGACGCCATCTGCGTGCCCGGTGGCTTCGGAATCCGCGGGCTCGAAGGAAAGCTGGGCGCCCTCAAGTACGCACGCGAAACCAAGCTGCCGGTCCTGGGCCTCTGCCTGGGCCTGCAGTGCATGGTGATCGAATATGCGCGCAACGTGGTGGGCCTCGAAGGTGCATCCTCCAGCGAATTCGAACCCGATTCCAAGTACCCGGTGATCGCGACGATGGAAGAGCAGCTGGACATTGTGGAAGGCAAGGGCGATCTCGGCGGCACCATGCGCCTGGGCCTCTACGAGGCAAAGCTCGACGAAGGTTCCGTCATCGCAGAAACCTACGGCAAGACGACCGTAAGTGAACGCCACCGCCACCGCTACGAGGTCAACAACAAGTACCGCGAGCAGATCGCAGCCAAGGGACTGGTGTTCTCCGGCACGTCACCGGACGGCAAACTCGTGGAATACGTTGAACTGCCACGCGAAGTCCACCCGTACTATGTGGCAACCCAGGCGCACCCGGAACTGAGCTCGCGTCCCACCCGGCCCCACCCGCTCTTCAGCGGGCTGATCAAAGCCGCGCTGGACCACCAGAATGCACAGAACCAGAACGCACAGGACGCACCGGCAGCCAAGCCGTCACGTACGGTTGCCGCACAGTAGAACCGAATAAGTAGAGGACGGCGCGATGCCCGGTACACCTGAGATAACCCCAGCTGCGAAGCAGGTTTCGGATGCACCGAGCCCGCGCCGTCTTTTGTCTACGGAAAAGGTCTATGAAGGCCGGATCTGGGACGTTGTCAGTGACAGCTTCCAGCTGAGCGAGACCGGCGAGGCCCTGACCCGGGATTACATCGACCACCCCGGCGCCGTTGCGGTTCTGCCGATGAACGAGGCCGGTCAGGTCCTGCTCATCAGGCAGTACCGCCACCCCGTGGGCATGGACCTCTGGGAAATCCCGGCCGGCCTCCTGGACGTGGAAGGCGAGGACTTTGTGGTGGGCGCCGCCCGCGAGCTGGCTGAAGAAGCAGACCTCGCGGCCGCCACCTGGAACGTCCTGGCCGACTTTTTCAATTCACCGGGGTCCTCCAGCGAGGCCATCAGGATCTACCTGGCACGCGACCTCACCGAAGTGCCTCACCATGAGCGCCACGAACGCACCGATGAGGAAGCGGAAATCGAATTCCACTGGATCGCCCTCGACGAAGCCGTGGCGGCCGTCCTGGCCGGACGGCTGCACAACCCGTCCGCCGTCGTCGGAGTTCTTGCCGCAGCGGCGGCGCGCGCAGACGGGTTTGCCGGACTGCGCCCCGCCAGCGCATCCTGGCCTGCGCACCCTAGCCAGCGCTGATGACGGCCGCTCCGTCAGCGGAAGCCGCAGCCCCGGAAGCCCCCGCGCCGACCGTTCCTCCCCAGACCCCCATCGACCGTGCCGTCACGGCCTATCTCCAGCACATGGGCGTCGAACGCGGTCTGGCCCCGAACACGCTGGCTGCCTACGGCCGTGACCTAGCACGGTACTCCCGCTATCTGACAGCACTGGACTGCCAAAGCCCCGACCAGATCACCCGCCACCATGTGACGGGGTTTGTGCTGGCCCTCAACGACGGTTCCGACGGCGGCACTGCCCTGGGCATCAGATCTGCGGCCAGGACCGTGGTGGCTGTCCGGGGAGTGCACAAGTTCTGGGCGCTCGAAGGGCTGACGACGACGGATCCCGCCAGCGACGTCCACCCTCCCATGCCGGGCAAAAGACTGCCCAAGGCCATCAGCGTGGACGAAGTCACCCGCATCCTTGAAGCGGCCGGCACAGACACCGCCACGGGTCTCCGGGACCGTGCCCTGCTTGAGTTCCTCTATTCCACCGGGGCCAGGATCAGCGAGGCCGTGGGATTGGACGTGGACGATATTTCCCTGCAGGACTTGGAAGCAGGGCCTGCAGTGGTCCGGTTGTTCGGCAAGGGGTCCAAGGAACGGCTGGTGCCGCTCGGCTCCTATGGAGCGCGGGCCGTGGAAGCCTACCTCGTGCGGGGCCGCTCGCTGCTGGCGGCAAAGGGCAAAGGCACACCTGCTCTCTTCCTGAATGCGCGGGGCGGCAGGATTAGCCGGCAAAGCGCCTGGACCATCCTGAAGGCGGCAGCTGATAGAGCCAACATCACCAAGGACGTGTCGCCACACACCCTGAGGCACTCCTTCGCCACGCACCTGCTGGAGGGTGGAGCGGATGTCCGTGTGGTGCAGGAACTGCTGGGCCACGCCTCGGTCACCACAACCCAGGTCTATACCCTCGTCACAGCGGACACCCTCCGCGAAATCTACGCCGCCGCCCACCCGCGGGCGCTTGGCTGACATGGCTGGCGCTCCCGTCACGTTGTGCTTTCTCACCCGCACCGTGCGCGGCGTGCCCCAGGTCCTGCTGGGAACGAAGAAAACCGGCTTCGGGATGGGCAAGATCGTTGGTCTTGGCGGCCACGTGGAGCCGGGGGAGACTGATGAAGAGGCTGCCTGCCGCGAAGTGCAGGAGGAAGCCGGCGTGGTGGTCCTTGAAACGGATCTCCGCGACGCCGGCGTGGTGGTCTTCGACTTCCCGGCCCGGCCGGACTGGAACATGACCACCCGCCTGTTCGTGGCGGAGCGCTGGGACGGTGAGCCATCTGAAAGCGTGGAGATCGCACCGGAATGGTTCGACGTCGGATCCTTGCCGGTTGAGCGAATGTGGCAGGACGCAGCCCACTGGCTTCCGCTGGCGCTGGACGGGTCCGTGCTGCGCCTCACGGTGGTCCTGAACGATGACAACGAAACCGTCCGCGAAGTGCTGGACTACTTGACCCGCTGACGCCGATACACAGACGGCGGGCCAGCCACCTTCGTATGGTGACCGGCCCGCCGTCGTACGCTGGTGGGGATTACGGCACGTGCCGTTCCTCCGGACCGTTGTATTCGCTCAGCGGCCGGATCAGCGAGTTCGCGGCGGCCTGCTCCATGATGTGCGCGGTCCAGCCAGTGATCCGGCTGGCCACGAAGAGCGGCGTGAACGTGGGGGTATCGAAGCCCATGAGGTGGTAGGTGGGCCCGGCCGGGTAGTCCAGGTTTGGCTTGATGGCCTTCGCCTCGTCCATGGCCTGCTCGAGGCCGTTGTACAGCCCCAGCAGCTCCGGCCGGCCGTAGTGGGCGATCATCTTATCCAGCGCGGCCTTCATGGTGGGGACCCGGGAATCGCCGTGTTTGTAGACGCGGTGGCCAAAGCCCATAACCTTCTTCTTTTGGGCCAGGGCGTCCTCCATCCAGGTCTTCGCCCGGGCGGCGGCCTCCTCCAGCGATTCCTCGGGCCGAATGCCGATCTCGTCGAAGGTGTGCATCACTGCCTCGTTGGCGCCCCCATGCAAAGGCCCCTTGAGGGCGCCGATTGCAGCCGTCACAGCCGAATGAAGGTCAGCAAGGGTGGAGGTTACTACCCGTGCCGTGAACGTCGAAGCGTTGAACGAGTGCTCGGCGTACAGGATCATCGAGACGTTGAAGGCTTCAATGACCTCGTCCACCGGGTCTTCACCGAATGCCATCCACAGGAAGTTGGCTGAGTAGCCCAGGTCTTCGCGCGGTTCCACCAGGTCCTGGCCGCGGCGGCGCCGCTGGTCGTAGGCGACCACTGCGGGCATGGCGGCGAAAAGATCCACGGCCTTGGCCATGTTGGCCTCCGGCGAGGAATCCTCGGCGAGCTTATGCCGCGCCCCCAGCACCGACGCTGCCGTGCGGCACACGTCCATGGGGTGTGCGGTGGTGGGCAGGGCGTCAATAACCTGTTTTACCACCGGATCGAGGGCACGGCCGGCGCGCTCGCGCTTGGTAAACTCCGCAAGCTCATCGGGGGTCGGCAGCTCGCCGTTCCAGAGCAGGTACGCCACCTCTTCGAAACTGCACTTTGCGGCCAACTCCTGGACCGGATAGCCGCGGTACAGCAGCGAGTTGGTGTCCGGGTTGACCTTGGAGACCGCGGTGTAGTCCACCACGACGCCGGCCAGGCCCTTCTTGATATCTTCAGCAGCCATGTTGAACTCCTTCGTTCTTGCGGGGGTTCGGGTCCTAGCGGACGCCGGGAATCTGGAAGTTGAAAACGCCGGTATCGAAGTGGTTATAGGCCTCATAGTCCACAAGGTCATAGAGCCGCGCACGGGTGAGCATGTTCTCCACCTGTGCTTCCTGCGACCCTGTTGCCTTGATTGTTTCCAGCGTACGCTCTGCAGCTCCCATGGCAATGCGCAGAAGGGTGACCGGGTAGATCACCATGTTGACGCCTACGGACTGCAGCTGKTCRRYSGTGAAGAGWTCGCTTTTGCCGAATTCGGTCATGTTGGCCAGGACCGGCACGTCCACGGCATCGCGGATGGCCTGGAACTCTGACAGATCCCGCATCGCCTCCGGGAAGATGGCGTCCGCGCCGGCCTCCACCAGGGCCCGGGCGCGGTCCTGTGCCGCCGCGATCCCGTCCACGGCCCGGATGTCGGTGCGGGCCATGATGAGGAAGTTGGGGTCCCTTCGCGCATCGGCTGCTGCGCGGATGCGCTTGGTGGCGGTGTCCAGATCAACGACATTCTTGCCGTCCAGGTGGCCGCAGCGCTTTGGGTTGAACTGGTCCTCGATGTGGCAGCCGGCCAGGCCGGCGTTTTCGAGTTCCTGGATGCTGCGTGCCACGTTCATGGGCTCGCCGAACCCGGTGTCCGCGTCCACCAGGCAGGGCAGGTCGGTCATGCGGGCGATTTGCCCGGCCCGGGTGGCCACCTCGGTCAGTGTGGTCAATCCAATATCCGGCAGGCCAAGGTCATTGGCCAGCACGGCGCCTGAGATGTACACACCTGCGAAGCCTTTTTCCTCGATCAGCCGTGCCGAGAGCGGACTGAAGGCGCCGGGGAACTGCTGGATGGTGCCGGAGGCGAGCATCTGGCGCAGGGCGACGCGCTTCTGCTCCGGAGTTGTCTTGGAATACAGCATGGGTTCTCCCTGTCGGAGGTCGGAAAAGGTGGGCCTAGAAGAGGCCGGCGGGTGCGTCGCTGAGGTTGATCACGCCGGGGGCGGCGGTGATGTTCAGCTGGTCAAGCTCGCCCGGGCCCAGGTCCGGGAGGCTTTCGGCGGCGGCGAGGAAACGCTCGATTTCCTCCTCGGTGACGAGCCCGGCCGCCAGTGTGCGGAACTTGTTGATGTACTGCTGGCGGGCGAAGGGCCTGGCTCCCAGCGGGTGCGCGTCGGCCACGGCGATCTCATCGGTAATGACGGTGCCGTCGTTCAGGGTGATCTCCACGGATCCCCCGAAGGCCTTCTCCGAGATGTCCAGCGAGTGGTAGCGGCGGGTCCATTCCGGGTCTTCCTCGGTGGTGACCTTGTGCCACAGCTCCACCGTGTCGGGCCGGCCGGCGCGTTCGGGGGCGTACGAATCAACGTGGTGCCAGGAGCCGTCCTGCAGGGCGACGGTGAAGATGTAGGGGATGGAGTGGTCCAGGGTTTCGCGGCTGGCCGTGGGGCTGTACTTCTGGGGGTCGTTGGCGCCGGAACCGATCACGTAGTGCGTGTGGTGGCTGGTCTTGATCAGGACCGACTTCACGTTGGCGGGGTCGGTAGCCTCCGGGTGCTCCTTGTGCAGCTTGCGGGCCAGGTCGATCCAGGCCTGGGCCTGGTATTCGGCGGAGTGTTCCTTGGTATAGGTGTCCATGATGGCGCGCTTTGCTTCGCCGGCTTCGGGCAGCGGCACCTCGTAGGAGGCATCCGGGCCATCCAGCATCCAGGCGATGACACCGTCTTCGCCTTCGTAGATCGGCACGGGGGAGGTCTGGCCGCGCATGGCACGATCCACGGCTTCTACGGCCATTTTGCCGGCGAAAGCGGGAGCGTGGGCCTTCCAGGTGGAAATTTCGCCCTTGCGGGACTGGCGGGTGGCGGTGGTGGTGTGCAGCGCCTGGCCGACCGACTGGAAGATGGTTTCGACGTCCAAGCCCAGGAGCGTGCCGATTCCGGCAGCGGCGGACGGGCCGAGGTGCGCCACGTGGTCGATCTTGTGTTTGTGCAGGCAGATGGCCTTGACCAGGTTGACCTGGATCTCGTAGCCGGTGGCGATGCCGCGGATCAGGTCCCTGCCGTTTGCTCCGACGTGCTGTGCGACGGCGAGGATCGGCGGGATGTTGTCCCCGGGGTGCGAGTAGTCAGCAGCGAGGAAGGTGTCGTGGTAGTCGAGTTCGCGGACGGCCACCCCGTTGGCCCAGGCTGCCCATTCGGGGGAGACCCTGTCGGTGATGCCGAAGACGCCGGCGCCCTTGCCGTTCGTGGTGGGTGCGTGGGTCAGTGCCTGGGCGCGGGCGGCGACGATGGGCCCGCGGTTCAGGGAAGCGATGGCAACGGAGGCGTTGTCGATGACCCGGTTGATGACCATCTCCGTGACCTCCGGGGTGACCTCGACGGGGTCGGCGGCGACCTCTGCGATTTTGTGGGCCAGCTGGTCTTCACGGGCGAGGTTCTCTTCGCTCTTGTAGACACGGACGTGGTTGAGCTTAACCATGGTGCTCCTCAGTAGGTGAGTGGGTGGCTTTGACGTGGGAAAGACTGCGGTGCAGATGAACGGTGGTGGCAGCTTCGGCGAGTTTGGCGTTACCGGCGGCGATGGCCTCGGCAATCGCGGCATGTTCGACGGCGGCCGCGTTCAGTCGCGGTGCGTCATCGGCCGCGAGGCGGCGGACCCGGACCAGGTGGACCCGCAGGCTGCGCATCGCCTGAGCGAGGTAGGAGTTGGAGATTGCGGCGTCGATCGCCTCATCGAGGCGACCTACCAGCGCGTAGTAGGCATGCCGTGCGGGATCATCCTGGCTGATCAGTTCGGGGGCACGCAGAAGGTCGGCATGAAGCTGTTCGAACACCGCGCGCTCGCCCCGTTCGGCGGCGAGGGCCGCCGCCTTGCCCTCGAGGGTTACCCGGAGTTCGAACATCTCGTCGATATCGTCCAGCGAGATATCGGTGACGACGACGCCGCGGCCGCCCGCCGCCGTCGTGAGTCCCTCGGCGTTCAGCCTGCTGAGCGCCTCCCGGACCGGGGTGCGCGACACGCCGAGGCGTTCAGATTGTTCCACTTCGGCAAGGACGGTACCTGGCGCGAGGCGCCATTCGATGATGTCTTCGCGGAGTGCCGCATAGGCTCTGTCGCTGGCTCGCAAGGTTCCCTCCCTTCATTCCGTGGATCATTCCCAGTGTATACACAAAAGCGGGTTTAGGCCCAGTCTTTAGCGCCAATAGGGTTTTCCAAGACGGTTATGTATACACAACCCTTGTGTGGCGGGAAATCTGCGCCTAGCATGGAGGGCAAATGTCAGCGTGGACGGGAGCTCATCATGGTCGGCACGAACTATCAGGAAACCTATTCGCGGAGCCTGGAGAAGCGGGACGAGTTTTGGCTGGAGGCCTCCAGGGCAGTGGCGTGGAGCAGGGAACCGTCTGAGGCGCTGGATGACTCGGCGGCCCCGCTGTACCGCTGGTTTCCAGATGGCATGCTGAACACCTCCTACAACGCCCTGGACCGCCACGTCGAAGCCGGCCGCGGTGACCAGGACGCCCTCATCTACGATTCCGCGATGCTGGGAATCAAACGCAGCTTCACCTACGCCGAGCTGACCGCACTCGTGGCACGCTTCGCCGGGGTGCTGCGCTCGCAGGGCGTGGGCAAGGGCGACCGCGTGGTCATCTACATGCCCATGATTCCCGAAGCAGCCATTGCCATGCTGGCGGCCGCGCGGCTGGGGGCGGTGCATTCAGTGGTGTTTGGCGGGTTCGCGCCGAAGGAGCTGGCAGCCCGGATTGACGACGCCAAGCCTTCCGTCATTGTCACCGCCTCGGGCGGCATCGAACCTTCCCGGCGGGTGGAGTATCTGCCTGCCGTTGCCGAAGCACTGGCACTGAGCAGCGCCGGCACGCTCCCGGTCATCGTCAAGAGCCGGGAAGGTTTCGCCACCGTATTGTCCGGCTACCCGGGATGGCTCGATTGGGACCAGGCAATGGAACAGTCGGTTCCTGCGGCCCCCGTCAACGTAGCCGCCACGGATCCGCTTTACATCCTTTACACCTCCGGCACCACTGGGACTCCCAAGGGAGTGGTGCGGGACAACGGCGGCCACGCAGTAGCCCTGTCCTGGACCATGGCGAACATCTACGACATTGGTCCCGGCGACGTGATGTGGACGGCATCGGATGTCGGCTGGGTGGTAGGCCACTCGTACATCGTTTACGGCCCCCTGCTGGCCGGCGCCACGACGGTGCTCTACGAAGGCAAGCCGGTGGGAACTCCCGACGCCGGCGCGTTCTGGCGTGTTGTCCAGGACCATCACGTGAATGTCCTCTTCACGGCACCTACTGCCCTCCGGGCGATCCGGAAGGCCGACCCGCAGGCCGCAGAGCTGGACCGCTACGACATCTCGAGCCTCCGGACGCTGTTCGCCGCCGGGGAACGGCTCGATACGGAGACGTACCGCTGGGCCGGCGCGGCGCTGGGCATCCCCGTGGTGGACCACTGGTGGCAGACCGAGACCGGCTGGGCGATTTGCGCCAACCCCCGCGGCTTGGAGGATTTGCCCTTCAAACCCGGTTCACCCACCGTGCCCATGCCCGGCTATGCCCTGAGTATCGTGGACGGTTCCGGCGAGCCGGTGGGGCAGGGGGAGGAGGGGAACATCGTCCTGGGGCTGCCGCTGCCTCCCGGCACCCTCACCACGCTCTGGCAGAACGATGAGCGCTACGTCTCCTCCTATCTGGCGGCTTTCGAGGGCAGCTACGTGACGGGCGACAGCGGCTACCGGGACGCCGATGGCTACGTCTTTGTGATGGGCCGCACCGATGACATCATCAACGTGGCCGGCCACCGGTTATCCACTGGTGCGATTGAGCAGGTCATCTCCAGCCACCCCGCTGTGGCGGAGTGCGCCGTGATCGGGGTGGCGGACCCCCTCAAGGGGCAGCGTGCCAGCGGCTACGTGGTGCTCAAAGCCGGAGTGGACACCGACGAAGCCGAGCTGGTCCGCGAGCTGGTTGCGCTGGTACGGAAGGATATTGGGCCCGTGGCCGACTTCAAACACGCAACCGTGGTGCAGGCCCTGCCCAAGACCAGGTCGGGCAAGATCCTGCGCAAGACAATGCGGCAGATCGCCGACGGCGACGAGTACGTTGTGCCCTCCACGATTGAGGACCCGGACGTGATCGGACAGTTGTTGGGCGTGCTGCGTCCGGACGGCGCCGCCTAGGACCGGTTCCAGCCGTATTCGTTCTCCGGACGCCCGGGCGTGCCGTAGCGGGGTGCCCGCGTGGCGGTGCCGGCGTCGGCAAGGTATTCGAGGTAGCGGCGGGCGGTCACCCGCGACATGCCCAGCGCAGTCATGACCTCAGTGGCCGAAACCGCGCTCCCTTGCTGTTTCAGGTACTCCTTGACGGAGTCGAGGGTGGAGCCGGACAGGCCTTTGGGCAACGGAAGTTCCGACGGCGCGCGGAGGCTTGCGAACGCCTGGTCCACTTCGCTCTGGGACGCCCCGGCCCTGCCCGCCCCGGAGGCCGGCGCCGCCAGCTGCTGCCGGAACAGCCGGTAGCTGCCCAGCTTGTCCGCAAACGTGGCATACGTGAAGGGCTTGATCAGGTACTGGACCACGCCGATGGCAACGGCGCTCCGGACGATCGCCACCTCGCGTACGGCCGTGATGGCGATGATGTCCGCCAGGATCCCCGCGGCCCGCATCCGGCGGGCAATGTCCAAGCCGTGCAGATCCGGGAGGTTCATGTCCAGCAGGACGAGCTCCACCGGTTGGCCGGCGGCCGTGAGTTCGGTCAGGAGCCTGAGCGCGGACTGGCCATCCGGTGCGGTACCTGCCAGCGAGAACCCGGGAATTCGGCCCACATAGGCAGCATGGGCGGCCGATGCCACCGGTTCGTCCTCCACCACGAGGACACGGATATCACTCACAGGACCTGCTCCTCTTGATCGATTCCGGTGGCCAGGGCCGGCAGGAAGACATGGAAGCGTGCGCCGTGCTTGCCTGTGATGGTCATGGTACCGTTCAGGCGCTGCACGGCCTGGCGGACGAGGGCCAGTCCGATGCCGCGTCCGAAAGGACCTGCTGCCTTGGTGCTGAAGCCGTGCCGGAAAATATCCTCCACGGCGGCCGGGTCCACGCCCGGGCCGGAATCCTCCACGGTGATGTCCAGGCCCTCGGCGTCGGACTCAACGGTCAGCTGCACCGACTTGGGTGCTGCGCCGTCCGCAGCCGCGTCGATGGCGTTGTCCAGCAGGTTTCCCAGGATGGTGACAAGGTCCTGCACAGCGAGGCCCGTGACTGACGCAGAGCCCTCGGCGGCGAGCGTCAGCTTGACGCCACGTTCATTCGCTTCGGCCGCCTTCCCCATGATCAGGGCGCTGAGCACAGGCTCGTCCACGGAGCTCACCATCTCATCCGTGAGCTGCTGGCTCAGTTCGAGGTCCTTGGTGGCGAATTCCAGGGCCTCCCGGGTGCGGCCCAGTTCCAGCAGTGAAACCATGGTGTGCAGGCGGTTGGCGTGCTCGTGGGTCTGGGCACGGAGGGCATTTGACAGTGTCCGCATCGTCTCCAGTTCACTGCCCAGTGACTCGATCTCCGTCCGGTCGCGGATGGTGGCAACCGTCCCGAAGACCGCGGGGCGGCGGATGCCGGGGGAGGCCGGGCCAACGGCCGGGCCCTGGTTCACCACAACGATCCGCGGACCCGTCAGGTGGATCTCGTCGTGGGCGGTCCGGCCCGATTCGAAGAGACCCTTCAGGCTCGGTGCCAGCGGGAGGTCCGCCAGCAGCGGTGGCCGTGAGGGGTCGTCGTCCGAGCCGCGCTGCTCCAGTCCCAGCAGGTCCGCGGCCTGGTCGTTGTACATCACCACCCTGCCCTTGGTGTCGATGAGGATGAGGCCCTCCCGGACGGAGTGAAGCACGGACTCGTAATAAGCGAACAGCTGCGCCAGTTGCTCCGGGCCCCAGCCCCGGGTCACGCGGCGCAAGTAACGGCCCAGCAGCCAGGAGGCCAGTGAACCGCCCACGAGCAGGGCCCCGCCGATGGCAAGCAGTGCCGGCAACCGGCCGGACAAGGCAACGTCGACAGTCCGGACGGTGACGCCGGCAGCCACGAGGGCCTTGACGTTGCCTGCAGCATCCTTGACCGGGACAACCGTCCGCACGGAAGGCCCCAGCGTGCCTGCCGTGACCTCGGTGAACACTTCCCCGCGCAGAGGAGCATCGATGGAACCGATGTACGGCTTGCCGAGTTCCTCATTCCGTGGATGTGTCCAGCGTGTCCTGTCCGGTGCCATGATCGTCACGAAATCCGCTCCGGAACCCGCCATGACGTCCAGCGCATAGGGCTGCAGCAGCGCCGTCGGATTCGGCGAGTCAGCAGCCTGCAGGACCAGGGGATTGGCGGCCACCGCGGCCGCCACCCCGGTCATCCGCCGCCCGGCTTCGTCATAGCTGCGGTCCCGGGCATCAACGTAGGTCGCAGTGCCCACGATCGCGGTGAAGGCAAGCACGATCAAGAGATTGGCCACAAACAGCCGGCGGGCGATACTCCAGCGGTGGATCATTTGTACCTTCCACGACCAATATGAACGCAACGGTGAGCTGGGTCACTGCGTACCCAATGATGGATATCACAACAGACTGACGCGATGGCCCAAAGACTGCGCCGCAGCGTCTACCAGATTATCCATAAGGAGACACATCTTGGCTTCTCAACGAGGAGAGTCAGCAGCGCCTGCAAAGGCCGCCCGCAAGGGGCTGGACAAATCGCACTACCTCTACATGGCCGTCATTGCCGCCGTCATTCTGGGAGCCGTCATCGGCCTGTTATTCCCTGAGGTCGGCAAGTCGCTGAAGCCACTGGGCGACGGCTTCATCAAGCTCATCAAGATGATGATTGCACCCATCATCTTCTGCACCATCGTCCTGGGCATCGGTTCTATCGCCAAAGCGGCCACGGTGGGCAAAGTGGGAGGCCTGGCGCTTGGGTACTTCTTAGTCATGTCCACCTTTGCGCTGGCCATCGGCCTGGTGGTGGGCAACCTCATCCACCCGGGTGAGGGGCTCAACCTGACGCCGTACGATCCCAACAAGAAGGCTGCCACGGACAGCACGGTGGACTTCCTGCTGGGGATCATCCCCAGTGATATCCCTGTCCTGCCCACCCTCCTCGCTGCCATCCTTGTCGGATTTGCCCTGCAGAAGATGGGTCCGCAGGGCGCTCCGATCCTTAAGGCCATCGGTCACGGCCAGGCACTCGTCTTCCGCATCCTCATCATGATTATGTGGCTCGCCCCGGTAGGCGCGTTCGGTGCCATCGCCGCTGTTGTCGGCGCCACGGGCTTCCAGGCAATCGTCAGCATGTTCACGCTGATGGTGGCGTTCTACATCACGTGTGCGCTGTTCATCGTGGTGATCCTGGGTGGCATCCTCCAGGTTGTGGCTGGTGTCAACATCTTCAAGCTCATGAAGTATCTGGCCCGTGAGTATCTGCTGATCTTCTCCACCTCATCCTCCGAGGCTGCGCTGCCGCGCCTCATCGCAAAGATGGAACACCTGGGTGTTTCCAAGCCGGTTGTCGGCGTCACCGTCCCCACTGGCTACTCCTTCAACCTGGACGGCACTGCCATCTACCTGACGATGGCGTCGCTGTTCGTGGCGAACGCGATGGGCATGTCGATGGATCTTGGAGCCCAGGTTTCCCTGCTGATCTTCATGATCATTGCCTCCAAGGGTGCCGCTGGCGTCACCGGTGCCGGCCTGGCCACCCTGGCTGCCGGACTCCAGGCACACGCGCCCCAGCTGCTGGGGGGCGTGGGCATGATTGTCGGCATCGACCGGTTTATGTCCGAGGCCCGTGCACTGACCAACTTCACCGGTAACGCCGTCGCTACCATCCTTATCGGGACCTGGGTCAAGGAGATCGACGGGCAGCAGGTTGTGGAAGTACTTTCAGGCCGCGCCCCGTTCGACGAGCAGACCATGATCGCAGGCCACGGCGTGCAGGCCGCTGACCAGGCCCAGCCGCCGGCCCTGGCCAACGCCTAGCCGCAGCGCTCGCTGAAACCCTTACGAACAACCACAAACCGCTTGTGCAGCCTCGGCTGCGCAAGCGGTTTGTGCGTTCGGAAGACTAACCTTCTACCTCTAGTAGAAGGTAAAGGCTCAAAATGTACACAAAGTCAAGTTCCCTCGAATACCGTGTCGGGGCCTGTAGCCTAGGTGAAAAGCAGGATCGGCGCTGGATCATCAGCGGCAGGAAAAATCACCGTCATCGAAAGTGTGGATAGATACGTGAGCAGCGAGCAGGGTTCGGCAACTCTGGAAGGCACGGAACTCGATCTGGAAGACGCCGTGATGGGTCCCACCGGGCGCCCCCACCGCGAATTTCCGGAACCCGCGCCGCTGTCGTCCCACGGTCCCGCACGCGTGATCGCCATGGTCAACCAAAAGGGTGGCGTTGGCAAGACCACGTCCACCATCAACCTGGCGGCGGCCCTGGCCGAGTACGGCCGCAGGGTCCTGCTGGTGGACTTTGACCCCCAAGGTGCACTGTCGGCCGGTCTGGGAATCAATCCCCACGAACTGGACCTGACTGTCTACAACGTCCTGATGGACCGCAAGGTGGATATCCGCGATGCCATCCACCAGACCGGCGTCGAAAACGTCGATCTGCTGCCCGCTAATATCGACCTCTCCGCCGCCGAGGTTCAGCTTGTCAACGAGGTTGCCCGCGAACAGGTCCTGGACCGGGCGTTGAAGAAAGTTGAGGACGACTACGACGTCGTCCTCATTGACTGCCAGCCGTCGCTTGGCCTGCTGACCGTCAATGCCCTCACTGCCGCGCACGGCGTGATCATCCCGCTGATTTGTGAGTTCTTCGCCCTCCGTGCGGTTGCCCTGCTGGTGGAAACCATCGACAAAGTCCAGGACAGGCTCAATCCCCGTCTGCAGGTGGACGGCGTCCTGGCCACCATGTACGACGCCCGCACCCTGCACAGCCGCGAAGTCATCAGCCGCCTGGTGGAAGCCTTCGGTGACAAGGTGTTCGAGACCGTCATCAAGCGCTCCATCAAGTTCGCCGACGCCACTGTCGCCGCCGAACCGATCACCAGCTACGCAGGGAACCACATCGGCGCGGATGCCTACCGCCGCCTGGCCAAGGAACTGATTTCCCGCGGCGGCGCACCCTAGCCAGGCCATGGCTGAGTCCAAGCCCGGCTTTGAGGTGCGGCTGGCCAACTTCACGGGTCCGTTTGACCTCCTGCTGGGTCTCATCGCCAAGCATCAGCTCGACATTACCGAGGTGGCAATCGCCACTGTCACTGATGAGTTCATCAAGTACATCAGGAAGCTCCAGAAGCTGGGGGAGGAATGGGCGCTGGACGAAGCCAGCGAATTCCTCGTCATTGCGGCCACGCTTTTGGACCTCAAGGCGGCTCGGCTGCTGCCGGCCGGCGAGGTGGAGGATGACGAGGACATCGCCCGGCTGGAGGCCCGTGACCTGCTGTTTGCCCGGCTGCTGCAGTACAAGGCGTTCAAGCAGGTTGCCGCGCTGATGGCCGAACGCCTTGAGCAGGAGGCGCAGCGGTTTCCGCGCCAGGTTGCCTTGGAGGAGCACTTTGCCGCCATGCTTCCGGAGCTGGTCTGGAAACATACGCCGCAGCAATTCGCGCGCCTGGCCGATGCGGCCCTGCAGCCAAAGGCGCCCAAGCCCATTGAGGTGGGCCTGGCACACCTTCACGGCAGTGCCGTCAGCGTCAAGGAGCAGGCCGAGATCCTGGGCCTGCGGCTTCAGTTGGGAAAGCCCCTGTCCTTCCGGGCGCTGATTGCCGACGCCGAGTCCACGCTGGTGGTGGTGGCCCGTTTCCTGGCGTTGCTGGAAATGTTCCGTGACAGGGCAGTCTCCTTCGACCAGCTCGCGCCGCTGGGCGACCTCACGGTGCACTGGATGGCAGACGGCAAAGACTGGTCGACAGAAAATTTGAGTGAAGAGTATGAGGAGCAACCGTGACTGAGCACCTTTCAGCCACCCCGCCGGCCCCTGCCATTGAGGATGGCACACAGGAATATCCGGATGTCCACGGACTCCCGGGAGGCGCCAAGGCCGCCCTCGAAGCGGTCCTGATGGTCCTGGACCAGCCTGCCACTGCCACGGAACTCGCCACGGGCCTTGATCTGACAGTCGCTGTCGTCGAGCAGTTGCTTGCGGAACTGCAGCGGGAGTATAGCGGCTATACTGTTAAAGCCCCGGACATGGACGACGCCAGCGTTGCTGGCTTCAGCTCCAGCCCCCGGGGTTTTGAATTGCGGAGCATCGCCGGTGGCTGGCGGATCTATTCCCGCGCAGACTTCGCCGACATTGTGGGCCGGTTTGTGCTTGAGGGTCAGACGGCCAGGCTGACGCAGGCGGCACTGGAAACACTTGCCGTCATCGCGTATCGCCAGCCTGTCTCCAGAGCCAGGGTGTCCGCAATTCGGGGAGTCAATGTCGATTCTGTCGTACGGACACTGACCCAGCGCGGGCTGATCGAAGATTCGGGAAACGATCCCGAGTCGGGAGCCATCCTCTACCGGACTACATCGTATTTCCTGGAACGGATGGGAATCGGGTCCGTGGCGGAACTGCCGCAGCTTTCACCCCATCTTCCGGGGCTTGAGGGCATCGCGGAGTTCTACGACGCCGACAGAATGTAGGCGGGACTATCCCGGCTGCGCACAACAGTTTTCATCAGGGCAGATAAATTCTGCATGGCTGGCTAGGGTTGTTCTTGGACAACTTGCCGGTCAACATATCGAAGGACGGGTCATGACACAGGCGGGACGCCAGGGTTCACCACGTAACAGTTCGGGACGCAACAGTTCAGAACGCAATGCCGGACAAGGCGGCGCGAGCCGCAGTACACCGGCCAGCCGCAGTTCAGCGGCGAGCGGCAATACAGCGGCGAGCCGCAACCCGGCGGCAGGCCGTAACCCTGCCCAGGGCGGCAGCGGCCGCCCCAGCGCGGCGGGTGGCGGATTCCGTGCCGGCGCCGGCAAGCGAAACGCCGGTTTCGGCGGCGGCGACCGGCCTTACAAGGCACCGAAGCCGCGCGAAGAGCCGTTCGTTGATCCCGGCGATGCCCCTGCATCTCCGGCTGGCCGCGGGGAATCCGACTGGAAGCCCGCCGCAGCCTCATCGCGGAAGCCGGCTGCCCGGAAGCCGGCTGCCCGGAAGCCGGGCGCTAAAAAAGCGCCGGGCACTCCCGGGGCGCTCAAGCCCAAGCCACGCGCCGGCAAGCCGGGGGCAGCAGCCTCACGTGCGTTTGGCAGCGAACGTTTCGGCCAGAACCTTGGCCCCGTGCGCAAGCCTTCCCGCAAGCGCGGCCCCCGCGGTGACGTTCCGCAGTCTGAGATGCACGACGCCGACGGCACCCGCCTGCAGAAGGTCATGGCCCAGGCAGGCGTGGCCTCGCGCCGCGTCTGTGAGGAAATGATCGCCGAAGGCCGCGTAGAAGTTGACGGCCAGGTGGTCACCGAGCTTGGTGTCCGCGTGGATCCCAAGACGGCAGTCATCCACGTGGACGGCCTGCGCATCCAGCTGGACGAAAACCTCGTTTACATGGTGTTCAACAAGCCCAAGGGCGTGGTGTCCACCATGGAGGACCCCGACGGACGGCCCTGCATCAGTGATTTTGTGCGGAAGACCCATCAGGGCGAACGCCTGTTCCATGTGGGCAGGCTTGACGTCGCCACTGAGGGCCTGCTGCTGCTCACGAACGACGGCGAGCTGGCAAACCGCCTGACCCACCCGTCTTACGAGGTGCCCAAGACCTACCTGGTCCAGGTCCGCGGTCCCTTCCCACAGGGAATCGGTGCCCAGCTCAAGGAAGGCGTGGAACTCGAAGACGGCTTCGCCAACGTGGACTCGTTCAAGCTGGTGGACTCCACCCCGGGCCACGTCCTGATTGAAGTTGTGCTGCACTCCGGCAAAAACCGGATTGTCCGGCGTTTGTTTGATGCTGTTGGCTTCCCGGTCCTGCGCCTGGTGCGCGTCAAGGTAGGCCCCATTGGCCTGGGCGACCAGCGCCAGGGCAGCATCCGCAACCTTGGCAAGCAGGAAGTCGGCCACCTGCTGGCATCCGTAGGGCTCTGACGCATGTCCGCATTTCGCTCACACGGGCGCGGACACCTCAACGGTCCGGTCGTGGTGATTGGCACCGGCCTGCTCGGTACCAGCATCGGGCTGGGCCTTCGGGGGCGCGGCGTGCCGGTGTTTCTCTCGGATCCGTCGCCCACCAACCAGGCCGTTGCCATGGACATCGGCGCCGGCCAGCCGTTGAACCATCTCGGTGATGAGTCGCCTGAGCTGGTGGTGGTGGCGGCACCGCCGGATGTGACAGCCACTGTTGTGGCGCAGGCGCTGACTGACTACCCGGAATCCGTGGTGGTGGACATCGCGAGCGTCAAAGCCGCCATCCTGGCGGAGCTGCAGGGAAGCGGCGCGGACATATCCCGTTATGTGGGTACCCACCCTATGGCGGGACGCGAAAAGTCCGGTCCCGTTGCGGCCCGCGGTGAGCTCTTCACGTCCATGCCGTGGGTCATTTGCCCCGGCCCGGAATCATCCGCGGCTGCCGTGCAGACGGCGCGTTCGCTGGCAACCGATCTCGGAGCGGTAGTTTCGGAGTTCACGGCCGACGAACACGACCAGGCCGTGGCCCTCGTCTCGCACCTGCCCCAGGTCATGTCTTCGCTGCTGGCCAGCCGGCTGCAGGGGACACCGCTTCACGCACTGTCCCTTGCAGGCAATGGCCTGCGGGACGTTACCCGGATCGCCGCCAGCGACCCCAAACTGTGGGTCCAGATCCTGGGCGGCAACGCGGCGAAGGTGGTGGAGATCCTCTACGGTGTTCGCGAGGACCTGAACCGGCTCATAGGCACCCTGGAGGAACCCCTTGCGCCGGGTGCCAGGCTGGACCTGGCCCAACTCATCAGCGAAGGCAACGCCGGGCAGGCCCGCATCCCGGGCAAGCACGGCGGACCGCCGCAGGCGTACGCCTGGCTGACGGTCCTTGTTGACGACAAGCCGGGCCAGATCGCCAGGCTCCTGACCGAAATCGGTGAGATCGGCGTCAACGTGGAAGACCTAAGGCTGGACCATTCGTCCGGGCAGAACGTGGGAATGGTGGAACTCTCCGTGCTGCCGAACAAGCATGACCACTTGATCGAAGCACTCAACGACCGCGGATGGCGGGTACTGCAGTAATGACACAGGAACTTCTTGACACCGTTCCGGCCTTGCGCGTCGGCAGGCCACTGGTGGTGGCCATCGACGGGCCCTCCGGCTCCGGCAAATCCAGTGTCAGCAGGGAAGTGGCCCGCAGGTTGCACCTTGCCTACCTGGACACCGGCGCCATGTACCGTGCACTCACCTGGTTCTGCGTCACCGGCGGAATCGATCTCGCCGATGCCGCCGCCGTCGAGCAGGCAGCCCGGGACCTCGTCCTGGACCTGAGCACCACGCCCCAGGCGGAATATGTGCGCGTGGGCGGGACAGACGTCACCGAGGCCATCCGCGAGCCAGCCATTTCGTCGGCGGTCAGTGCGGTGGCCACCACCTTGGGCGCCCGGACCGAACTGATCCGCCGGCAGCGTGAACTCATCGAGAAGCACCACCGCCGCATGGTGGTGGAAGGGCGTGACATCACTACCGTCGTCGCGCCCGGCGCCGAAGTCCGGATGCTGCTGACCGCCAGCGAGGAAGCACGGCTCCGCCGCCGCGGCATCCAGCTGGGCGGCACGCAGAACGCGGAGCAGCTGGCCGCCCAGGTGACCCAGCGCGACGCCAAGGATTCCACGGTGGTGAACTTCACGCAGGCTGCCGACGGCGTGGTCACGCTCGATTCGTCAGACCTGGACTTTACCGAAACCGTTGATGCCGCCCTGGTGATCGTGACGAAGGTCCTCAACCGTGACTGACCGGGCCAAGCTTCCCTCCGGCCTGACCATGGCCTGGAGCCGGCCCGTCGGCTGGTTCCTGGACCATGTGGTGTACCGGACATCCGTCACCGGCAAGCACAACGTCCCCACCGGCGGGCCGGTTATTTTTGCCGGCAACCACATCAGCTTCCTGGACGGGCCGGTGATGTTCGGCGCGTCGCCGCGCCCCATGCACATCCTCGTTAAGAAAGAGATGTTCAAAGGCTTCCTGGGCGGTGTCCTCCACGCCGCCGGCCAGCTCCCGGTGGACCGTTCCGGGGACCGGGCAGCACTGCTGTTGGGCAAGGACGTGCTCGACGCCGGCCGCTGCATTGGGATTCTCCCGGAAGGCACGCGCGGGAGCGGGCAGGCGACGGACATCAACAACGGGGTCGCCTGGCTGGCCCTGAACTCGGGGGCTCCCGTGGTTCCGGTGGCGATCCTCGGCACCCGGACCGGCAGCGAACACCTCGACACCGTCCCCAGGCCGGGGCGGCGTTTTCACGTCAGCTTCGGCAACGCCCTGACTCTTAGCCGCAACCCCGGCGAATCCGGCCGTGCTTCAATGGACAGAGCGGGATTGGAAATCCGCGCTGCGCTGGCGGGGCACGTCCAGGAGACCATCGAACACAGTGGGCAGCCGTTGCCCCACGCGGATTCCCGCACGAACTTCACAGCAGTAGCCGGGACGCCGGCAGATGACCACTTAAGGAAAGTGCAATGAGCGATACGACTCAAACATCCGGCCCCTCCGGCGCCGGCGAAGACGAATACACGCCCGCCGGCACGGACCAGGTGGCCGAGCGGCTGGCGGCCATTGGCGATGACGAAGCGGAGCTTCGCGCCGCCTCGCTCCGGGCCGGCCTGGCGGACTACGACCTCGATGAGGACGATGCCGCCCTGCTGAGCGGGGACTATGACGACGAGGACTTCGACGGCCCGGTTAAGCTCGACCCCGTCCTGGCCATCATCGGCCGCCCCAACGTGGGCAAGTCCACACTGGTGAACCGCATCCTGGGCCGCCGTGAAGCCGTTGTGGAAGATACCCCCGGTGTGACGCGCGACCGCGTGATGTACTCGGCGCACTGGAACGGGCGCAACTTCACCCTGGTGGACACCGGTGGCTGGGAGCACGATGCCCGCGGCATCCATGCACGTGTCGCCGAACAGGCTGAAATGGCCGTGGAACTCGCCGACGCCGTGCTCTTTGTGGTCGATTCGGCCGTGGGGGCCACGGCCACGGACGAGGGCGTTATGAAGATGCTCCGCCGCAGCAAGAAGCCGGTCATCATGGTCGCCAATAAGGTGGATGACTTCGCCCAGGAGGCTGACTCCGCCACCCTGTGGGGCTTGGGCTTCGGCGAGCCCTACCCCGTCTCGGCCCTGCACGGCCGCGGCGTGGCAGACCTCCTGGACCACGTCATGGACACCCTGCCGGAGTTCTCCACCATTGAGGGCCTGGAACGCTCCGGCGGACCGCGTCGCATCGCACTGATCGGCCGCCCCAACGTGGGCAAGTCGTCGCTGCTGAACAAGCTGGCCGGCTCCGAGCGCGTGGTGGTGGACAACACCGCCGGTACTACCCGGGATCCCGTGGATGAATTCATTGACCTGGGTGGCCGCACCTGGCGCTTTGTGGACACGGCTGGCATCCGCCGCCGCCAGCACATGGCGCAGGGCGCCGACTACTACGCCTCGCTGCGTACGCAGGCCGCCCTCGAAAAGGCGGAGGTCGCCGTCGTGCTCCTCGCGGTGGATGAGGTGCTCAGCGAGCAGGATGTCCGCATCCTGCAGCTGGCCATCGAGTCCGGCCGCGCCCTGGTGCTGGCCTTCAACAAGTGGGACCTGCTCGACGACGAACGCCGCACCTACCTGGAACGGGAAATTGAGCAGGACCTGGCTCACGTGGCCTGGGCGCCCCGGGTCAACATTTCGGCGCTGACCGGTTGGCACAAGGACCGCCTGGTTCCCGCCCTGGACCTTGCCCTGGAAAGCTGGGACAAGCGCATCCCCACCGGCAGGCTCAATGCCTTCCTCGGCGAACTGGTGGCAGCGCACCCGCACCCGGTCCGTGGCGGAAAGCAGCCGCGCATCCTCTTCGGCACGCAGGCATCGAGCCGGCCGCCCAAGTTCGTGCTGTTCACCACCGGATTCCTGGACCCCGGTTACCGCCGCTTCATCACCCGCAGGCTGCGTGAGACCTTCGGTTTCGAAGGCACCCCCATCGAGGTCAACATGCGCGTGCGCGAAAAACGCGGCAAGCAGCGTTAATTACGACACACCGGGGGCGTGCGGGTGGCAAAGTGTCACCGGCACCCTCCGGGATCGTGTAAGCTTTTCAAGGTGGTTCGGCCGGACTGCTGAGTTGAAATCCTGGGTAACACTGGGAGTAAACGCAGCGGAGAACGGCGGAACTGACGGGCTGTAGCGCAGCTTGGTAGCGCACTTGACTGGGGGTCAAGGGGTCGCAGGTTCAAATCCTGTCAGCCCGACCAAAGCAGAAGCGCCCCGGAGAAATTTTCTCCGGGGCGCTTCTGCTTTGTGCCGTTCCAGCGGGAATTCCGGCAGAGATTCCAGTCGACACTCCGGACAGAACCGCCTGGCCCCCATTGATGACGGCCGGCGTTCCTACTTCAGGAACCTGGACGTCCTGCGGTCCGCCAGGATCTTTCCGTGCGTCTGGCAGGTGGGGCAGTACTGCAGGGCCGTGTCCGCGAAGGATACTTCCCGGACGGTATCGCCACAGACCGGGCAAGCCTCCCCGGTCCGGGCATGGACCCGCATGTGGCTGCGCTTAACGTCTTTGAGTTCGCTGGGCGGCTTCCCTGCGGCCTCGGCCAGCGCCGTTCCCAGGACGCTGTGGATCGCGTCATACAGAACCTGCACCGTAGCGTGGTCCAGGGACTTGGCGATGGCGAAGGGGGAAATCCTGGCCGCATGCAGGATTTCGTCGCTGTAGGCGTTGCCGATCCCGGCAATAACGCTTTGGCTCCGCAGGAGGCCCTTGATCTGCTGGGAACTGGAGCCGAGAATTTCAGCCAGCGTATCGGCGTCGAACCTGTCGCTGAAGGGGTCCGGGCCGAGGGCGGCAATGCCCGGCACATTCCGGGGATCACGTACAACGTAGACTGCCAGGCTCTTCTTGGTCCCGGCCTCGGTGAGATCCATGCCGTGGCGGCCGGCCGGGCCGGTAAAGGTGAGCCTGACGGCGATGTGGCTCTTGCCCAGCCGGAGTTGCGTGTCGGTGGGGGAGTCGGTGAAACGGACCCAGCCAGCCCTGGCAAGGTGGAAGACGAAGGAAGGCCCGTCGGTGTCGATGCAGACGAACTTCCCGAACCGCCTTACACCGGCGACGGTGCTCCCCTCCAGCGCGCTGAAAGGCGGATCCGCGGTCTTCAGGACCGCGAAAGAGACGATCTGGACCTTCTGCACCACGGATCCGCGCAGTTGTCCGTCCAGGAATCCGGCCAAGCCTGCAACCTCCGGTAGTTCCGGCACGGCACTACCTGCGGTCAGTTTCCTGTGGCTGTGATCTCATGCGTCCCATCATGTCAGAACCATCCTCGAACGCCCGTGGACTTGTGCCTATACTTTCAGCGGCGGCTTGTTTCCCAGGCCCCGTTGACATTGGTGATTGACCCGATGAAAGGCCCCTGATGAGCAACATTCCCGAAGACCTGTCCTACACCGCCGAACACGAGTGGGTAACCGCACCGAATGCTGACGGCGTGGTCCGTGTGGGCATTACTGATTTCGCCCAGGACGCACTCGGAGATGTTGTTTACGCCCAGATGCCTGAGGCAGGCAGCAAAGTCACCGCGAACGAAGTGGTGGGTGAGGTGGAATCCACCAAGAGCGTCAGCGACATTTACGCCCCGGTGAGCGGCGAAGTGGTTGCCCGCAACGAATCCCTCGACACGGACTCGGCCCTGATCAACACTGATCCGTATGGTGATGGCTGGCTGATCGAGATCAAGCTCGCCGAAGCCGACGCCGTGGACTCATTGCTCAGTGCATCCGAGTACGAACAGCAGGTAGGCTGAACATAACGGGTTCATCCGGTCCGGCCAGCGGGCGTCGTCGCACGTCATTGGCCGGATGCGGGCCCGCGTCGGAACTGCGCGGTGTTTCCCGCAGCAAATGTTGAATGCAGTCGTGTGAGCTGCAGCGAAAGAGGAGGAAGCCCATGGTTGGCCACAAAAAGGACCATGCCGAAAATGATTACGGCACAGGTGCGGCCAGGGCTTCGGAGACCACCTCGATCCATCTCACCCCTGTCACTGACGAACCGACCATCGCTCCCCGGCTGTCCACCGAAGAACGGTCCTCCGTCGAGGCGCTGCCGGCCGGATCTGCGCTCCTGGTTGCCCACAGCGGACCGAATGCCGGCGCCCGCTTCCTGCTTGACTCCGACACCACCACGGCCGGCCGGCACCCGGACGCCGATATTTTCCTTGATGACGTCACCGTTTCGCGGCGCCACGTGGAGTTCCGCCGCACGCCGCGAAGCTTCGAAGTGGTGGACACCGGCAGCCTGAACGGCACCTACGTCAACCACGACCGCGTGGACAGTGTCGAGCTCAAATCCGGGAACGAAGTCCAGATCGGCAAGTTCCGCCTCACCTTCTACCTGAGCCCTGCCCGCGCAGCAGGCCGAGCCTGATTCAGGGACAGTTGCCTGTGGCAATGGCACAACCTGAACGCAGGGGACCCCAAATCCTGAACATCGGGGARGTCCTCGCCCAACTCAGCGCCGACTTCCCGGGTATGAGTGCGTCGAAAATCAGGTTCCTTGAGGAAAAGGGACTCATCAATCCGCGCCGGACCCCCGCTGGATACCGGCAATACGCAGAGAGCGATGTTGAGCGCCTCCGCTTTGTGCTTGCCCTGCAACGCGATCAGTACCTTCCCCTTAAGGTCATCAAGGACTACCTTGATGCGATTGACAGGGGAGAACGCCCCGAAAACCTGCCGCCCGGCGTCGTGGTTTCGCCTCGGATCGTCTCCGAGGAACTGGCAGCGGAGCTCCAAAACCGTGGACGGAAATTCAGCGAAGAGCAGCTGAGGGCCGAGTCCGGCGCGAGCGTCCCGCTGCTCCAGTCGCTGCTGAGCTTTGGCCTCATCAGCCACAGCAACGGCAAGTTTGATGAGCATGCGCTCCAAGTGGCCAGGGCATGTGTGCAGTTGGAAGGGCACGGCCTGGAGCCGCGCCACCTGCGTCCTTTCCAGGCCGCCGCGGAACGCGAATTTGGGCTCGTGGAGCGGGCAGTTGCCCCGTTGGCGTCCCGGCGCGATTCCGCTTCCCAGGCGCGGGCAGCCGAAGCAGCCCGCGAAATTTCCGACCTTTGCCTGGTCCTGCACCGTGCCCTGGTGCAGGACCGCATCTCCCGTATGGACATCTGATGATCGAAGTCGAGATCGTAGGCGTTCGCATCGAACTGCCTTCCAACCAGCCGCTGGTCCTTCTGCGTGAGATGCATGGTGAGCGCCACGTGCCCATTTGGATTGGAACGCCGGAAGCCAGCGCCATCGCCCTCGCCCAGCAAGGGGTAGTCCCGCCGCGTCCCATGACCCACGACCTCCTGGTGGACGTTGTGGAGTCCCTCGGGCATTCAGTTGTCAGCGTGAACATCGTCGCCGTCGAGGACAACATCTTCTACGGTCAACTCCAGTTTGAGAACGGCACCACCGTCAGTTCCCGCGCTTCAGACGCCCTCGCCATCGCGCTGCGGGCAAAGTGCCGCATCTGGTGCGCTGATTCGGTGATGGATGAGGCCGGGGTCCGCATCACCGAACACGATGAGGGCGAGGATACCGAGCCGGGCCCCACGGTGGACGAAGAGCGGGAGCTGCGGCAATTCCGCGAGTTCCTGGATGACGTGGAACCGGAGGATTTCGACGGCTGAGGTCTCATTAAGGTTAAAGTTGAGGCTGAAAGTTCCGACACGCCTTCGGGATCGGTTCAAGGTCTTTGACCTGCGGCCTCCGCGGGCCTAACGTCGAAGGTATCAAGCTCCCATTGCTTACAGCAGCCGCGCAAGTCACACTGTAAAAGTACGACCCCCGCGAATTACACACATGGACTTCATGCGTGCACTGGCTGGTGCAGTGGTCCCCGGGAGCTTATATGAAGGAGGTTCAGGTGAGTCCCAAAGGCGAAGCAGGCGGACTGAAGCAGCCCACGACGACCGGTATGGCTGTGCCCGCGAGCGGTGCCCAGGGGCTCCTGTTTACCGAAGACCTCCCTGTCCTTGACGAAGACGCAGGCTACCGCGGCCCAACGGCCTGCAAAGCCGCGGGCATCACGTACCGCCAGTTGGACTACTGGGCGCGTACCGGCCTGGTTGAGCCCGCCGTCCGCGGTGCTGCCGGCTCGGGCTCGCAGCGGCTTTATGGTTTCCGGGACATCCTGGTACTCAAAGTAGTCAAGCGCCTGCTGGACACCGGTGTTTCGCTTCAGCAGATCCGGTCGGCCGTGGAACACCTGCGCGAACGCGGCGTGGAGGATCTGGCACAGATCACGCTCATGAGCGACGGCGCCAGCGTCTACGAATGCACGTCCGCCGATGAAGTAATTGACCTTGTCCAGGGCGGCCAAGGCGTCTTCGGCATCGCTGTGGGCCGGGTCTGGCGTGAGGTCGAGGGTAGCCTGGCTTCCCTGCCCAGCGAACACGCGGCAGTGCAGTCCTTTCCCGACGACGAGCTGAGCAAACGGCGTGCGGCACGTAAAATAAGCTGACATAAGGCAGAAAAAGAGGCCACCCCGGTCTGAAATGTTCAGGCCGGGGTGGCCTCTCTTATGTCCGGGATCGTGTCCGTAAGGATCAGCGCTGGGTACGGTTGCGCAATCCGCTGCCAGCCGCGAGAAGGTTGACCAGCAGGGCATCGAACAGTGCCGCAGAGGTTTTGGCCGACTCTCCCGGCCAGTGGTGCACAGGGTGGGCGGCACCCTGGATCTGCTGCCAGTTCGCCTGCTCGGGAATCCGCGGGCTCAACAGCAGCTCGCCGAACATGGACTCCATCTCGGCGAGCCGGTAGGTGTGTTCGGACGAGCCGGTCCGTACGCGGTTGGCGATGATGCCCGCGGGAGAAAGGTTGGGGGCGAATTCCTGCTTGAAGAGCTGGATGGCGCGCATGGTCCGCTCCGTGCCGGCCACGGAAAAGAGCCCGGGCTCGGCCACGAGTGCCACCTTGTCGCTCGCGGACCAGGCCATCCGGGTCAGTCCGTTCAGGGATGGCGGGCAGTCGATGAGGACCAGGTCATAACGATCGGAACCGGCCAGGACTGACGAGAGCCGGCGGAGGTCGCGGCGGCCAAGGTCCGGACGGTCGTAGATGCCGGTATACGCGGAGCCCACGGCGACGTCCAGTACTGCCGGTCCGGATCCGTTCGCGTGCGTCCGTGCGGTCCAGGAACTGACCGCTACGTTCTCAGCCAGCTTGGCGCGGCGCGGGCTCTTAAGCATCCTGCCGATGTCCAGCTGGTCGCCGGGCTGGACGCCGAGGGCTGTGGTCGCGTCTGCATGGGGATCCAGGTCCACCACGAGTGTGGGAATGCCCGCGGCAAGCGCCGCAGACGCCAATCCTGTGGTGACGGAAGTCTTGCCGACTCCGCCCTTGAGGCTGCTGATGCTGACTACTTGCACTTGTGAGACCAAAACCTAACGCCGGATGCCGTGTTGGGGGTAATGTTTGCTCCGGAAGTGCCGAAGCCGGGCGGCCCCTGCCGCCGTACTCATCATATGTGGCCATGCCGGCGATTACCGCCTTAAGGGAGGCCGACATGGCTTCGCGGTGAGGTCAGCGGCCGGAATATGCGAGCGTCCGTCGATTCACGCGGGACATGACGGAAGTTTTTGTGACTGTGGCCACAATGATTTGTGTTTGTCCGCACAGTTCTTAGACACTGTCACCACCTATCGATACACCGGCGATGATGCAGGAGAAGTATGTTTTCCAAGATTCTGGTGGCCAACCGCGGAGAAATCGCGATCAGGGCCTTTCGCGCCAGCTACGAGCTGGGCGCCAAGACCGTTGCTGTCTTTCCCAACGAGGACCGCAACTCGATCCACCGCCAGAAGGCCGACGAGGCGTATCTGATCGGCGAAGAGGGGCACCCCGTCCGCGCCTACCTTGACGTTGCCGAGGTGGTGCGGGTGGCCAAGGAATCCGGGGCCGACGCCATCTACCCCGGATACGGCTTCCTCTCGGAAAACCCCGGCCTGGCCCGCGCCGCCAAGGAGGCGGGCATCACTTTTGTCGGGCCGCCGGCCGAGGTGCTGGAACTGGCCGGTAACAAGGTGGCAGCGCTGAAGGCCGCACGTGAAGCAGGCGTACCTGTCCTGAAGTCGAGCGAACCGTCCAAGGACGTGGACGAACTGATCGCGGCTGCCGACGAGATCGGGTTCCCCATCTTTGCCAAGGCCGTGGCTGGCGGTGGCGGCCGCGGCATGCGCCGCGTGGACACACGCGAGGCCCTGCCCGAAGCACTGCAGGCGGCAATGCGCGAGGCGGATGCGGCCTTCGGCGATCCCACGATGTTCCTGGAGCAGGCAGTTCTCCGCCCCCGTCACATTGAGGTGCAGATCCTGGCGGACGCTGAGGGGAACGTTATGCACCTGTTCGAGCGTGACTGCTCCATCCAGCGACGTCACCAGAAGGTCATTGAGATCGCGCCCGCGCCCAACCTGGACGAAGGGATCCGCCAGGCGCTTTACCGCGACGCCGTGACGTTCGCCAAAGCCCTGAACTACGTCAACGCCGGAACCGTCGAGTTCCTGGTGGACACGGTCGGCGAACGGGCGGGCCAGCACGTCTTCATTGAAATGAACCCCCGCATCCAGGTGGAACACACTGTCACGGAGGAAGTGACCGACGTCGACCTGGTGCAGGCTCAGCTGCGGATCGCGGCCGGCGAAACCCTCGCGGACCTGGGCCTGTCGCAGGAGACGGTCAAGCTCCGGGGCGCAGCTCTGCAATGCCGCATCACCACCGAGGACCCTGCCAACGGTTTCCGTCCCGACGTCGGGAAGATCACCGGTTACCGCTCCGCGGGCGGCGCCGGTGTAAGGCTCGACGGCGGCACCGTTTACTCAGGTGCCGAGATCAGCCCCCACTTCGACTCCATGCTGGTGAAACTGAGCTGCCGTGGCCGCGATTACCCGGCGGCTGTTGCCCGGGCCCGCCGTGCTCTCGCCGAATTCCGCATCCGGGGCGTATCCACCAACATCCCGTTTTTGCAGGCCGTGCTGGACGATCCGGACTTCATTGCCGGTGATGTGGCCACCAACTTCATTGACGAGCGTCCCCAGCTCCTGAAGGCCCGGGTCTCTGCTGACCGCGGAACCAAGCTGCTGACCTGGCTGGCCGAAGTGACAGTCAACAAGCCCAACGGCGAGCTCACCGTACACTCGGATCCGGCGGCGAAGCTGCCTGCCGTTGGCGATCTGCAGCCGGTGGCCGGTTCCCGCCAGCGTCTCCAGGAGCTCGGCCCGGAAGGTTTCGCCAAGGCACTGCGGGAGCAGACGGCCGTCGCGGTCACTGACACCACCTTCCGCGACGCCCACCAGTCGCTCCTTGCCACCCGGGTACGGACCCGTGACCTGGTGGCGGCCGGCCCGGCAGTCACCGCGCTGCTGCCGGAGCTCCTGTCCGTTGAAGCCTGGGGCGGCGCCACCTACGACGTAGCATTGCGCTTCCTGGGCGAGGACCCCTGGGACCGCCTGGCGGCCCTCCGGAAGGCACTGCCCAACGTCTGCCTGCAAATGTTGCTGCGGGGCCGGAACACCGTTGGTTACACACCGTACCCGGAAGAGGTGACCGAGGCTTTCGTCAACGAAGCTGCGGCCACCGGAATCGACATTTTCCGCATCTTTGACGCGCTCAATGACGTGAACCAGATGGCGCCTGCCATCCGTGCTGTCCGGGCCACCGGAACTGCAGTGGCCGAGGTGGCCCTGTGCTACACCGGCGACTTGCTGAACCCGGACGAGAAGCTCTACACCCTGGATTACTACCTGGAACTCGCGCAGCGGATCGTGGACGCCGGCGCCCACATCCTGGCCATCAAGGACATGGCCGGCCTGCTGCGGCCGGCGGCCGCGGCCAAGCTGGTGTCCGCCCTGCGCGAGCGTTTCGACCTTCCGGTCCACCTCCACACCCACGACACCGCAGGCGGGCAGCTGGCTACCCTGATGGCTGCAGTTGACGCCGGCGTGGACGCTGTGGACGTCGCGTCGGCCTCCCTGGCCGGCACCACCAGCCAGGTCTCGGCTTCTGCGCTCGTGGCGGCACTGGCCCACACCCCGCGGGACACCGGCCTGGACCTGGACGCAGTCAGCTCACTGGAGCCGTACTGGGAAGCCGTTCGCCGTGTCTATGCACCGTTCGAGTCGGGCCTGCCGGGCCCCACCGGCCGGGTCTACAAGCACGAGATCCCGGGCGGCCAGCTGTCCAACCTGCGCCAGCAGGCCATGGCGCTGGGACTGGGCGAGCGCTTCGAGGCGATCGAGGACATGTACACCGCGGCGGACCGGATCCTCGGCCGCCTGGTGAAGGTCACGCCGTCGTCAAAGGTTGTGGGCGATCTTGCCCTGCACCTGGTGGGACTCAACGCCGATCCGGCCGACTTCAACGAGAACCCGCAAAACTACGACATCCCCGACTCCGTCATCGGGTTCCTGTCCGGTGAACTCGGCGACCCGCCAGGAGGCTGGCCGGAACCGTTCCGTACCAAGGCACTCCAGGGGCGCAGCATCAAGGTCCGCGATGTTGAGCTCAGCCCCGAGGACAGCGCCGCGCTCAAGGGCGATTCCAAGGCCCGGCAGCGTACCCTGAACCGGCTGCTCTTCGACGGTCCCACCAAGGACTACCTCAAGAGCGTGGAAACCTACGGCAACATCTCTGTGCTCGACACCCGCGATTACCTCTACGGCCTCCAGCGTGGCGCCGAGCACGAGATCCAGCTCGAAAAGGGTGTCCGGTTGATTGCTTCGCTGGAGGCCGTCTCCGAGCCGGACGAAAAGGGCATGCGCACGGTGATGTGCACGCTGAACGGGCAGTCCCGGCCCGTCGTCGTCCGTGACCGTTCCGTGGTGAGCAACGTCAAGGCTGCCGAGAAGGCGGATCCTGCCCAGCAGGGCCACGTCGCCGCGCCGTTCGCGGGCGCTGTCACGGTGACGGTGAAGGCCGGCGATACGGTCAAGGCCGGTGACACCGTGGCCACCATTGAAGCGATGAAGATGGAAGCATCCATCACGACGCCGGTGGGCGGCAAGGTTTCCCGCCTCGCCATTTCAGCGGTGGAGCAGGTCCAGGGCGGTGACCTGCTCCTGGTAGTGGAGTAAGGCCCCCTACCAGCATCGCGGGGTCACTTCCCGCCCAATAAACACGGTTTATCGGGCGGGAAGTGACCCCGCGATCGTTGTCCCGCGTCAGTTGTATGACGCGTTTGTCCTATTTGACGTTGGTGGTGCGCTTCGCGGCGTACATCTCGTCGATGACTGTCTCGAAGTCCTTCATCACCTGGGCGCGCTTCACTTTCATGGACGGGGTCAGATGGCCGGACGCCTCCGTGAAGTCGGACGCGACAATCCGGAAGGACTTGATGGCTTCGGCCTGGGACACCGAACTGTTGGCCTGCGTAATGAGATCCTGCACGGCTGCCTTGACCACAGGATTCTCCACTGCCTCCTCCAGGCTGGTGGACTCGGGCAGCCCATGGCGATGCAGCCAGCCGGGGAGTGCTTCCGGGTCGAGGGTGACCAGGGCGCCGATGAAGGGCCTGTTGTCACCGACAACCAGGACCTGCGAGACCAGCGCGTCAGCGCGGATCTGATCTTCCAGGAGGGCCGGGATGACGTTTTTGCCGCCGGCAGTGACGATAATTTCCTTCTTCCGGCCGGTGATCCACAAGAAGCCATCCTCATCGAGGCGTCCGATGTCACCGGTGCGCAGCCAGCCGTCGGCAAAGGTTTCCGATGTCAGGCCGTCAAGGTTGTAGTAGCCCCGCATGACGCAGACGCCCTTGGTTAGGATTTCGCCGTCGTCGGCAATTTTGACCGAGTTGCCCGGCAGGGGCTTTCCCACCGAACCGATCTTGATGAGGGCCGGGGTGTTCACCGAAATGGGTGCGGTGGTCTCCGTCAGGCCGTAACCCTCCAGGATCTGCAGGCCGATGCCCTGGAAGAAGTGGCCAAGCCGTTCGCCGAGCGGTCCGCCGCCGGACACTGCATGGGCCACGTTTCCGCCCATGGCAGCGCGCAGCTTTCCATACACCAGCTTGTCGAACACCATGTGCTTGAGTTTCAGCCCCAGTCCCACGTGTCCGGCCTGGCGGGCCTTGGAGAACGCGATGGCGGTCTCGGTGGCCCGATGGAAGATGGCGCCCTTGCCGCCGTCCTCCGCCTTGGTCAGCGCCGAGTTGTAGACCTTCTCGAACACGCGGGGGACAGCCAGGATGAAGGTGGGTTGGTAGCTTTGCAGGTCAGCGAGAAGGTTCTTGATGTCGGGAGTGTGTGCCACGGTGGCGCCGGCGGCAACGGCGAGGACTGAAATGAAGCGCGCGAAAACGTGGGCCAGGGGCAGGAACATGATGGTTTTGGCCTGCTCATTGACGACGTCGCCCAGGATCGCCAGCGTGTTGTCGGAGAGTTCAACGAAGTTGCCGTGTGTGAGCTCGCAGCCCTTGGGGCGGCCGGTGGTGCCGGAGGTGTAGATGACGGTAGCTACGTCGCTGAGGTTGGCGGATGTCCGGCGTTCCTCAAGGTCGGCATCGCTGACATCACGCCCCGCCTCACGGACCGCGTCCAGCCCGGCGCCGTCGAGTTGCCAGACGTGCTGCAGCGCCGTGAGGCCCTCAGAACTGGCAGCCTGGCGGATGATGTCCTCGTGGTGGGCGGACTCGCCGAAGGCGGCAACGGCGCCCGAGTCGCCGAGGTTCCAGGCGACCTGCGACGGCGATGACGTCTCGTAGATTGGCACCGAGACGGCCCCGGCGAACCAGATGGCAAAGTCAACAAGCGCCCATTCGTAGCGTGTGCGGGACATGATGCCCACCCGGTCGCCGGCGGCAACACCGCTTGCGATCAAACCCTTTGCAAGCGCAGAGACGTCCGCCAGGAAGTCCTTTGCGGAGATGTCGCGCCAGGCGCCCGCGGAGTCGAGCCGGGAAAACAATGCCGGGTTGCTGGGCTTGGCGGCCTGCCGCAGCACCAGATCGGTGATGTTGGTTTCCGGTGGGACAACAACCAGTGGCGGAACACTGAATTCGCGCACTATAGCTCCTTTGATATCCGTGGACCCGCGCCGGGTGTCCCTAAAGACTAATACGCCTGCAACGTGGTCGTGCTGTCCTAAACCTACTGGCCAGTAACATGCGAGTCAAAGGGTACGGGGACGGCACGGGGCCGGCCTACCGGAACCGGGCCCGGCGTCGCGCCTAGAATGAGTCACTATGTACGCAGCGTCCCCCCGTGAGCAGGCCAGTCCGCCCAGCCGGCCGGTGCCCTGGCGGCAGCGGCCCCGGGCTGGCCGCACACAGACCTGGCGCGGGGAGGGGTTCCGCGCGAACCCGCGGCTCGGGCGCAAGGGGCTGGCGATCGGCATCGACATCGGTGGCACCAAAGTGGCCGCCGGAGTGGTGGACACCGACGGCCGGATTCTCAGCGAGGCGCGGCGATCCACGCCCGGCAGCGATCCGCGGGCCGTGGAGCGGGTCATCGTGGAGCTCGTGGACGAGCTGGGCGCCGGTCACCGGATCCGGTCAGTGGGTATCGGGGCGGCCGGCTGGATGGACCTCGACGGCGGCACAGTACTTTTCAGCCCCCACCTGGCCTGGCGCAACGAGCCTTTGCGGGCCAATCTGCAGCGCCTGCTGCGCAGGCCCGTCCTGTTGACTAACGACGCCGATGCCGCGGCGTGGGCGGAATGGCGCTTTGGTGCCGGGCAGGGGGAGAGCCGGCTGGTGTGCATCACCCTGGGCACGGGCATCGGCGGCGCGATGGTGATGGACGGCCGCCTGGAGCGGGGCCGGTTTGGTGTCGCCGGTGAATTTGGCCACCAGATCATCATGCCGGGCGGACACCGTTGTGAGTGCGGCAACCGGGGTTGTTGGGAACAATATGCCTCGGGCAATGCCCTGGGGCGCGAAGCAAGGATCCTGGCGGCGGCCAATTCGCCGGTGGCGCAGGAACTGCTGGCTGCGGTGGGAGGACAACCGGACCGGATCACCGGGGCGATCGTTACCGAGCTTGCCCTAGCCGGTGACGCCGCCTGCCGTGAGCTCCTCGACGAAGTGGGAGAGTGGCTCGGCCTGGGCCTGGCAAATCTCGCCGCGTCGCTGGACCCGGGACTCTTTGTGATTGGCGGCGGGCTCTGCTCAGCCGGGGATCTGCTGGTGGAACCGGCCCGCAAAGCGTTCGCCAGGAATCTGACGGGCCGCGGCTTCCGTCCCGCCGCCGGCATCGAACTGGCAGCACTTGGACCCAACGCCGGGCTCATCGGAGCAGCGGATCTGTCGCGCGTCAGCAGCCGCACGCGCGGCTGAGGCGCGGAACTAACACTGCCGGCGAAACCGCTCAGTCGAAAACGCTCAGTCGAAAACGCCCAGACGACACCGCTGAGTGGGGACCGCTGCGGCGAGCAGCTCAGACGCGGGCGCCGTCGTCGTTGTCGTCTTTTTCCTGGGGCAGCTTCATGATCAGGTAGACCACGGCCAGGATGAAGGCTGACACCATGCCAACTATGGCCAGCAGCGGCGCTGATCTCCAGAACATGGCCGACAGGAGCAGGGCAATTGGGCCACCCACCGCGCCAAGCCACGCAAGCATGGTCAGCGGGTCCGTTCCGGAAAGGCTTGGCGGTTCCTCCGGGACGAAGTCGCCGCCGTCGTCCTCCACCGCATAGTCCCGCGGGCTGCCCTGGATGTCATGGCCATCCTGTCCGGTGCCGGTAGCCCCGCCGGACCGTGGTTGACCGGCGCTGCCGCTCCGGGCTGCCGCCGAACGCTCGGCCGCGGACAACTCTGTGGGGGCCCGGCCGGCAAGGCCCAGGGGATCAAAGTCGCGGAAAGTTGCGGGCCGTCCGGGCGTGGTGCCTGGAGCCAGGGACGGGGTTGGACCCGGGGCATCGGGTCCTTCAGCATCTGGAATGTCCGGATCGTTTGGATTGTCCGGAGCGTTCGGCGCCGGGCCGTCCTTCGCCGTGCTCCCGTCCGCCGTGCTCCCTTCGGCGAAGCTTGTGCCCTCCAGCCGGGCAACAAGATCGAGCCAGACAGCGTCGTCCTGGTTTGCACTCTGGTCCGGCGAGCCGGAATCGGGCCTAGTCATGGGCAGCACGCTCCTTAAGATCGGCTGCCGCAGCCTCGGCCAGCACGGTCCGGATGAAGTCCACGGACCCGCGGAAAATGTCCTCGGCGTCGTTATCCAGTGTTGCTACGTGGTAGCTGTTCTCGAGTGCGGACAGCGTGAGCCGAGCGTTGACCAGGCCGCGGCGCAGGGCCACGATGCTCGAGTCTGAAACCACGTGGTCCACCGTGGAACGGAACACCCGGACAGGGGCGGTAACACGGGGGAGCAGCCGGATGGTGTCCTTGAACATTTTGTTCAGTTCATGGGCCGCGGCCACCGGCGTCCGTGGATAGGCCCCTTCGTCCATACCGGGTTTCAGGATGTCGTTGGCGATCGCCGGAGTGCTCTTCAGAACCAGCTTGAGGATGCCGGCCAGCGGGGCGCGCGGATCGTCGATGACCAGGCCCGGGTTGACCAGGATCACGCCGGTGACCGGCCTGGTGGCGGCGATCCTCAGTGCAAGCGCACCGCCCATGCTCAGCCCGGCGACGAAGACATGGTCGCACTGGGCATCGAGTTCGAGGAAAGCGTCGTCAAGGGCGGCATGCCACTGCGTCCAGCGGGTCCGCGCCAGCTCCTGCCAGCTGGTCCCGTGGCCCGGGAGCAAGGGCATGCGAACGGCGAAGCCGGCGTCGGCGAGTGACTGGGCCCAGGTACGGAGCCCATGCGGGCTGCCCGTAAACCCGTGCGAGAGAACCACTCCGACCCGGGCTCCGTCACCGCCGGCCGGGCTGCTGAACGGGCTGTGGTCCGGAAGGCTGGTCATGAAGTCTCCGAGGTGGGTTGGGCGGCGTTTGCAGTGGGGACTGGCTCTGCCGTGCCGCCGGAGCGGTCACTGGCCGACTGGTCGCTGGCCGAATGGTCGAGGAAGAACCGGATGGAACGGTTGAAGATCTCTGGAGCGTCAAGGTCAAGGGTTGCCACGTGGCCGCTGTTGTGGAGATCAACCACTTCAACCAGCCGGGGACCCAGCCGGTGCCGCAGCGTCGAAAGCGAGGTGGGCGGCACCACGGAGTCTGCCCTGGACTTGAAGACCTGCACCGGGGCGTTAACCTTGTTCAGACCGCGGACGGCTGCGCCGAACAGCTTCTTGAGCTCATGCACGGCTGCCAACGGCGTGCGCGAGTAGTCGCCGTCGTCGGTTACTGCCGCCGTCGGCTGTTCCTCCTGGAGGGGCAGCGTGGTCCGCTGGAAATACTTGAGTACCCCGATGACCCGGACGCGGCGGTCGTAGAAGCTGAGCCCCGGGTTCACCACCGAAACGCCTGCCACAGGGTGCCGGGCGGCCGTCAGCAGTGCGATGGCACCGCCCATGGACAAGCCGGCCACAAAGCAGTGGTCCGTGCGGGCGTCCAGTTCCTGGTATGCGGCTTCGAAGGTTCCGTACCAATCCCGCCAGCGGCAGCGCGCAAGCTGCCTCCAATCAGTCCCGTGCCCCGGGAGAAGGGGGACCGACACGGCAAATCCCTGCGCGGCGAGCTCCTCAGCCCACGGCATGACGCTAAGCGGGCTGCCGGTAAAGCCGTGGCAGATGGCGATCCCGGTCCTGGCGTTAGGTCCGTGGCCGGGGTAGCTGAAAGCGGCAGGCCGGGGCGGTGTGCTGCTTTCTGTCATGACTCCATCGTGTCACTCTTCGCGACAAATCTCACTAGAGTAGGGTTTCATTGAAGTGCTGGCCTGACCCAACGGAGGGCTGGCCGGCAGGCTTCCGGAGAGGTTCGACACGTGTTTTATTGGGTCATGAAAAGGATCTTCCTGGGGCCGGTGCTGCGGCTTCTTTTCCGCCCCTGGGTCAAGGGCCTGGACAACGTTCCGGCGGGGGGCGCGGCCATCATCGCTTCGAACCATCTGTCTTTTTCCGACTCCATCTTTATGCCGCTGATGGTCCCCAGGCCCGTCGTTTTCCTGGCAAAGTCCGAGTACTTCACGGGCACCGGTGTCAAAGGCCGGCTGACGGCAATGTTCTTCAGGCTCACCAACCAACTGCCCATGGACAGGTCCGGCGGGGCAGCGTCTGCGCTTTCACTGAACGCCGGCATGGATGTCCTCACCAGCGGAGGCTTGCTGGGGATCTATCCCGAGGGGACCCGGAGTCCCGATGCGCGCCTGTACCGCGGCAAAGTCGGCGTGGCCAGGCTTGCCCTGCAGGCCGGCGTCCCGGTCATTCCGGTGGCGATGATCGGGACGGACAAGGTCCAGCCGATCGGCAAACGCCTGCCCAATATCCGGCGGATCGGCATGATTTTTGGGGCGCCCCTGGATTTCAGCCAGTACGCGGACCAGGCCGATGACCGGCTGGTGCAGCGCAAAGTCACGGACGAGATCATGTTCGAGCTGATGCGGCTCTCCGGCCAGGAGTACGTGGACGAATACGCCGCCGTCGTGAAGCTCCGGCTCGCCGGCGCCGAGACGGCCGGTCCGGAAGGCAAGGACACGTCCGCCGGCACACTGTGACGCCGCTCCCGGGACGCGTGACGGCCAGGTGTTCCGAAGAGTCCGGCGCGCATTAGTCTTAGATAGTGACTGAGCTATCTGCAAAACCTGCCTTTTCGCTGTCCAGCACCGCCCAGAGCGGAGCAGCCAATTATCCTGGCCTTGATCACTGGCGGGATCTTCCGATCTCCCAGCAGCCGAGCTGGCAGGACAAGGACGTTTTCGATGCCTCGGTCCGCGAACTCTCCGTGGTCCCGCCGCTGGTTTTTGCCGGCGAAGTAGACGTCCTGCGCGAGCGGCTGGCAGCTGCGGCGCAAGGCAAAGCGTTCCTGCTCCAGGGTGGCGACTGTGCGGAGACATTCGAAGCCGCCACCGCGGACAAGATCAGCGCCCGCGTCAAAACCATCCTCCAGATGGCAGTCGTACTCACCTACGGTGCAGCGATGCCCGTCATTAAGATGGGCCGGATGGCCGGGCAGTTCGCCAAGCCCCGCTCCTCCAACGATGAGACCCGCAACGGTGTGACCTTGCCGGCGTATCGTGGCGACATCGTCAACGGGTACGAGTTCACTCCTGAATCCCGTGGCCACGACGCTGCCCGGATGCTCAGGGCCTACCACACGTCGGCTTCCACGCTGAACCTCATCAGGGCGTTCACCCAGGGCGGGTTCGCGGATCTGCGCTCCGTGCACCAGTGGAACAAAGGCTTCACAGAGAATCCCGCACACGCACGCTACGAGTCACTGGCCCGGGATATCGACCGCGCCATCAAGTTCATGGCCTCCTGCGGCGCCGACTTCGAAGCGCTCAAGCGGGTCGAATTCTTCGCGAGCCACGAAGCCCTGCTGCTGGACTACGAGCGGGCCCTCACGCGCATCGACTCCCGCACCGGGTTACCTTACGACACCTCGGCGCACTTCCTATGGATCGGGGAGCGCACACGCGAGCTAGACCACGCCCACATCGATTTCCTCTCCCGGGTCCGCAACCCGATCGGCGTAAAGCTCGGCCCGTCCACAACCGGGGACGACGCCCTGCGCCTCATCGACAAACTGGACCCGGAACGCGAGCCCGGCCGGCTGACATTCATCACGCGCATGGGCGCGGGAAACATCCGCGAGAAGCTTCCCGCCGTCGTCGAAAAGGTCACCGCTTCYGGCGCCCAGGTCCTGTGGGTCACGGATCCGATGCATGGCAACACCGTCACGTCGCCCAACGGCTACAAGACGCGCAATTTCGACGACGTCATTGACGAAGTGCGCGGGTTCTTCGAAGTGCACCACGCCCTGGGCACCGTTCCCGGCGGCCTGCACGTGGAGATGACCGGCGACGACGTCGCGGAATGCCTYGGCGGCGCSGATCCTGTGGACCAGGAAGCCTTCCTGGACARSTACGAGTCRGTSTGCGATCCCCGCCTGAACCACATGCAGTCCCTCGAGATGGCMTTCCTSGTGGCYGGAGCMCTSRCCAAGCGGTAGGCCCCACCAAGCGGTGGTCAAACAGCGGCCCCAATACAGCAAAGGCGATCCGGAACGGTTCCGGATCGCCTTTCCTGTATGCGGGGCCCTATACGACGGTCAAGGTGACCACGGAGCCCTCCGGTGCATCGCTGTCCACGGGGTTCTGGTCCCGGACAGTGCCGAAGAAGCCGCCCAGGATGTTGTTGATCTTGACCTCGAACCCGAGGGACTCCAAGGCTTTGCGGGCGGCATCGGCCTGCTTGCCAATGAAGTTCGGGACGTGCACCATCTTCGGACCCTTGGACAGGGTCAGGGTGACGGAGTCGCCGCGGATCAGGGTTCCGTTGGCAGGGGCCTGGCTGACCACGGCCCCCGCGGGGACCTTCTTGTCGTTGACGGGTTCCGGCGCAATTTTGGCGGTCAATCCGGCGTCGCTGATCGCTTTGACGGCGGCTTGCTGGGTCATGCCCCGGACATCCGGTACAGGGAGGGGCTGCGGTCCCTTGGAAACCACCAGTGCCACCGGAGTGCCGTGGCGGACTGCGGTGTCCTGGGCCGGGGACTGGGAGATGACGGTGCCCGAAGGCACTTTGTCGTCATACTGCTCGGTGACTTTGCCGAGCGTCATCCCCGCCACGCCAAGGGCATTCTTTGCCTGGTCGAGTGTCAGGCCGGTCATCGCGGCAAGCGGGAACAACTGTGGACCCTTCGAGACGAAGAGCGACACCGCTTGGAACTTCCTGACTACCTGGCCGGACGCGGGTTCCGTTCCAACCGCCAACCCTGCAGTGACGTCGTCGTCGAACACGTCTTTTGGCTCGGACTGGAAGCCCGCGGTTCTTAGGAGCTGTTGTGCCTCGGCAACGGTCTTGTTCTTGGTGTCCGGTATGGTTCCGGGCGAGCCGGGCCCCATGCCGAAGAACCAGCCCGCCGCTGTGGCCAGGATCGCCAGGACAATCACGACAATTGTCCAGATCACGGCCCGGCGGCGCGGGTTGCCTTCCCGCAAAGAGCGCGACGGCGTTGCCGCCGCCCGGGCGCGGTCCTTTTCTTCCTGGCGCTCCATGCGCTTGATGTCGCGTTTGCTGGGCGGGGCTTCCGCCGGATCCAGGGGTTCGCGGTCCTGTGGCACTTGGATGTCGAAAGCCGGGGCGCCAGCAGAGAATCCCGACGGCGGAAGCACCGTGGTGGGATTGCGCTGGCTTGAGATAATCTCCGTCGGGCGGCCTATCCGTTCCAGGGGCTCCGTACGTTCGGCAGGGAAAGGGGCGACTACCGCGGTTGCCCCGGCCGCGTCTTGTTGTCCTTCCGGCGTTGCCGCCTTTGCGGCCGGCGGGTTGATATCCAGTTGCGCGTCGCTCAAGGTTGTGCGGATGTGCCGCAGTTCAGACAAGAGCGCCGAACCGTCCACAGGACGCTCTTCAGGATCCTTGGCGGTGCACCACTGGACGAGTTCGTCCACGTCCGCGGCAAGGCCGGGGACTGCGAGCGACGGCGGGGCGACGGCCGCGTTGACGTGCTGGTAGGCAACCTGGATGGGGACGTCGCCGGCATAAGGTTGCCCGCCGGTAAGCATCTCGTAAAGCATGATGCCGGTGGAGTAGATGTCGCTCCGGGCATCGGCGGCTTTGCCGAGGACGAGCTCGGGAGCCAGATATGCGACCGTGCCGATCAGGGCGCCGGTGCTGGTTGTCGCCGTGACGGCCCGGGCCAGGCCGAAGTCGCCCACCTTGATGCGGCCGTCGTCGGCGATCAGGACGTTCTCGGGTTTCACGTCGCGGTGGATCAGCCCTGCCGCGTGGGCGGCCGCGAGCCCTTCGATGACGGGGTCGATCAGTGCAAAGGCAAGCCGGGGCGGAAGCGCCGCCTTCTCGTTGAGGACATCGCGCAGAGTATGGCCTTTGATGTACTCCATGACGATGTATGCAATGTGGCCGTCCTGTCCTTGGTCGAGGACGCCTACGACGTGCGGGTGGGAAAGGCTCGCCGCGGCCCGGGCCTCGCGCTGCAAACGGTCGAGGAAGTTTTGGTCATTGGCCAGGTGCGGATGCAGCACTTTGAGCGCCACGTCGCGGTCGAGCCGTTCGTCGGTGGCGAGATAGACGGTTGACATTCCGCCGTTCGCGAGGCGCGATCGCACCAGATAGCGCCCGTCCACGAGGGATCCGAGGAGTTGGTCCGAAACTTGTTCCTGCACCCTACGATCCTAGTTGAGCAAAAACACGGGCCCGAATCGACATGCGATCCGGGCCCGTGTTGTGCGCCGCGAGTTAGCTGAAGTTCTTCTTGAGGGCCAGGATCGAGGCGACGTAGGCCTTGGTGTCGTCGTACATGCCGTGCTTGCTCACCGAGTACTGGCCCTGGTAGTAGCCTGCGATGGCCGTATTCAAGTCCTTGCTCGTGTTGACGAGCGCCCGGATGATGGCGACGCCGGCGGTCACGTTGTCATACGGGTCGAGGATGTTGAGCTTGCGTCCCACCAATTGGGA
>NZ_JBFTPV010000027.1:0-56158 GCF_056398665.1 Pseudarthrobacter sp. 01T43
GACGGCCGGTGCAGCACCAGTTCGCCGAGGGCCCGGAGGATGAGGAACGCGAAGAACCCGCAGACGGCGTAGGCGATGACCAGCGACGGCCCGGCGGCGTTGAGGCGGCCGCCGGCGCCGAGGAACAGGCCGGTGCCGATCGCGCCGCCAATGGCGATCATCTGGATCTGCCGCGGTTTGAGGTTCTTGTGGTAGCCCTTGTCCTCGGCGTGGAGGGCGGTTTCGGAGGCGTGGGCGTGGCCGCCGTCGATGACGTGGTCAGGGATGGGGGTGGGGGGATTCGACATTGGGGTGTGTCCTTTGGTTATCCGTTTGGCGGAGGGACTACTTGCTGAGGTTGGCGAGGCGTTCGGGGCTGAGGAGTTCCTGGAGTTGGACGGCAGTGAGCAGGCCGTGTTCCAGGACGAGTTCCGCGACGCCCTTGCCGGTGGCGAGTGCCTCCTGGGCGATGGCTGTGGCGGTGGCATAACCCAGGTGGGGATTCAGGGCTGTGACCAGGCCGATGGACTGTTCCACGGTCCGGCGGAGGTGCTCGGTGTTGGCAGTAATGCCGCGGACGCAGCGGGCCGTGAGGGTGCGGCAGGCTGCTTCGAGGTGGGAGATGCTTTTGTGGAGGCTGTGGACAATGATCGGTTCGAAAGCGTTGAGCTGGAGCTGACCGGCTTCGGCTGCCATGGTGATGGTGACGTCGTTGCCGATGACTTCGTAGGCCACCTGGCTGACCACTTCCGGGATCACCGGGTTGATCTTGCCGGGCATGATGGAGGAGCCGGACTGCACGGCGGGCAGGTTGATTTCGCCGAAACCCGCGCGGGGCCCGGAGGAGAGCAGGCGGAGGTCGTTGCAGATCTTGGAGAGTTTCACGGCCACCCGTTTCAGGACGCCGGAGAGGTGGACAAACGCGCCCACGTCCTGGGTGGCTTCGATGAGGTCGACGGCGGTGACCAGGGGAAGGCCGGTGATCTCGGCCAGGTGCCGGCAGGCTGCCTCGGCGTAGCCGGCGTGGGCGTTCAGGCCGGTGCCGATGGCGGTGGCGCCGAGGTTGATTTCGTGGATGAGCAGGTCCGCTTCGGCCAGGCGCAGGCGGTCCTCGCCGATGGTCACGGCGTAGCTCCCGAATTCCTGGCCGAGGGTCATGGGGACGGCGTCCTGCAGCTGCGTGCGCCCCATCTTCACCACGGTACGGAATTCCAGCGCCTTCTCGCCGAATGCTTCCTCGAGCTCGGCCAGGGCAGCCAGGAGTTCCCGGGCGGCGAAGATGGTGCCCAGTTTCACGGCCGTGGGGTAGACGTCGTTGGTGGACTGGCTGAGGTTCACATGGTCGTTGGGGTTTAGACGGGCGTAGTCGCCCTTGGGGTGGCCCAGGATTTCGAGGGCCCGGTTGGCGATGACCTCGTTGGCGTTCATGTTCGACGACGTTCCCGCACCGCCCTGGATCACGTCCACCACAAACTGGTCGCTGAGCTTACCGGCCATTACTTCCGTGCAGGCCTGTTCGATTGCTCCCGCCCGTTCGGTGTCCAGCAGGCCGAGCTCGTGGTTGGTCCTGGCGGCCGCAAGTTTCACGGCGGCGAGGCCGCGGACCAGGTGCATGTTGGAGGACAGCGGCTGCCCGGTGATGGGGAAGTTCTCCACGGCCCGCAGCGTGTGGACTCCCCAGTAGGCTCCGACGGGGATGTCGCGGTCGCCGAGGAGATCGTGCTCGGACCGGGTGTGCGGGACGGTTTCGGTGGTGGTCAGGGTTGTCATGGGGGTCCTCACGGGGCTTCGTTGACGGGTTTGGACAGGAAATCTGTGGGCTGGAGCAGGCCGATATTGCGCCCGCCGCCCAGGACGGGGGCAGTGCTGATGCCGGCCAACGGAGCGGTTTCCAGGCCCAGGGACTCCAGCACCTGGACAGTGGCAGGCATCCTGGCGCGGTCCCCGCCGTCGGAAATCTTGACGGCGACGGCGCGGCCGTCCGGCAGGCCCACCAGTTGCACACCTTCGAAACCGTCCTTCGCCACGGCGCCCGGGAGCAGACGCATCAGGTCGGTGACGTCGCGGCGCTCGCCGGCCACCATGTCGGGGTGTTGCTGCATGGCGAGTCCGACGGCGGCTTCCGCACTCAGCGGGGTGTTCCCGCCGTCGTCGGGCGTGCTTTGTGCGGCAGCGGCCGCGATGGTGCCGAAGGCGCGGGCCATGCCGCGGAGGGTGTGGGCGAACAGGGGGGTGCCGCAGCCATCCGTACTGCGGGCAAACGGTTCCTCGCCGGTGAGTTCAGTGACGGTGGACGCGACCAGTTGCTGCAGCGGGTGCGCCGGGTCCAAATAGCCCTTGACCGGCCAGCCGTTGATGACGCAGGTGGCGGCCATGGCGGCGTGCTTACCGGAGCAGTTCTGCGTGACTTGTGTGGCATGAAGGCCGGAACGAAGCCAGTTTTCGCGCTCGCTGGTGCCGTAGGGGAGGTCGGTGCTGTTCTCGAGGTCGCTGCCCGCGAGGCCGTGCATGGCAAGGATGCGCTGGGTGCCGCCGCGGTGTTTGCTGCCGCCGGAGTGGCTGGCGGCAGCAAGTGCCAGGAGGTCCGCCGGGAGTTTTAAGCCTGCGCGGACCATGGCCACTGCCTGCAGCGGTTTGAGGGAAGAGCGCGGGTAGAACGGTGCCAAGGGGTCGCCGGCCGCAGCCAGGATGGTGCCATCCGGGGCGGTAGCGATAGCCGAACCGTAGTGGATGCTTTCCACGAGGCCGTCACGGGTGGCAACAACGAGGGGTGCGTGCTGCGGGAGGTTCCCGGCGGTGCCGGGGGCAGCAGTCTGGGCAGCATGAGGTGCAGGGGCAGGCATGGAGTCCTTAGGGTTACTGGTAAAGGGGTACTTGCTGAAGCGTCAGTGATTGAGGATGGAGTCGAGTGCGACGCCCACGGCATGCAGGTGCTCGGCCATGGCGTGGCTGGCCTCGTCGGCGGAGCCGGCTTCGATCGCGGCGAGGATCCGCTCGTGTTCTGCGTCGGAGGCGTGCTGGCGGTCGGCCACCATATTCAGCGTCTCGGACTGGAAGGCCAGGGCGCCCCTGATGTCGGCCACCACGCTGGCGAACACTTTGTTGCCGCTGGCCCGGGCGATGGCGGCGTGGAAGCTGGAGTCCAGGGCAACCCAGGATTCGGGGTCGGTTTCCGTAGTCATCGCGGCGACGATGTGCCGCATCGTCTCAAGTTCTTCGTTCGTCCTTCGCTGTGCAGCCAGCCCGGCCGCGGGAACTTCGATGTGGGGCCGGGCTTCGGTGAGATCCCGGGCGGAGTACTGCCCCAGCGTGAGGTCGTTGGCGACCTTGTTGGCCACCACAAACGTGCCTTTGCCGGTTTTGGTAACCGTCAGGCCCAGCGCTGTGCAGGAGCGGAGGGCTTCGCGGATAACCGAGCGGCTGACCCCGTATTGCTGCGACAGCATGGCCTCGGAGCTGAGCTTCCCACCAACCGCCACGTTGCCGGACTCGATGTCAGCGCGCACCGCGTTGAACACCGCTTCCGCAGCGCTGAGCCGGGCCAGGGGCTGGGCTGGCACGGCGGCCGCAGGGGATGGCTGACTGCGGGGCTGCTCGCTGGCGGCTTGTGCAGGCTGTCCTGCTGTCCGGCTGTCTGACAGGTTCACGCTTCTAAATATGGCACCGGTCACACCGCATGTCAAGCTCCCTCCGGCCGCTACCACCCGAAGCCGCCCCGAAGTGGTGCGGCCATAGCGCGCCGAGGGCCGCCGTCGTTCTTTCCGCAGTTCCTAGAATTCCTCCAGCCGCCGCAGCGCCGGGCCCGGGTCCACTTGGTCGTCGGCAGCCGCGAGCAACAGCAGCGAACGTGCTTCTTCGAAGCAGGCGCTACAGCCCGATAGATGCGCCCGGAGCGCCGGCATGCTGTCCGGCGAACCGCTCAGCAGGATCTCAACGTAGGCATCAACCGCGTCGAAGCAGTCGTTGCAGGAAAGCCACGGCTCAGCCGCCAGGGTCAGTCGGCGCACTGACTCGGGGGTCAGGTTTCGGCGGTGCGTAGTCATGAGATCACTCTCGGTGTGGTTGGTGCAGCGGGGAGGTAGCCGGCGAGCGTCAGATGCGCCCTGAGCCGGCCACGGGCGTCGTGAAGTGCCTTGTAGAGGGCGTTGCGGGTGGTGCCCAAGCGGTCAGCCAGTACGTCGATGGGCACCTCGTCCACGAGCAGCGCCAGCACCACCAAACGCTGATGAGGTGTGAGGGCCTCATCGATTGCGTGGCCGACGGCGGCAGAAAGGTCCGCGCCCTCGAGCACTTGCTCGGGGGAGCTTTGGACCGCCGGCCGCTCCAGGACCGAGTCAAGGTCGAGGTCGCGGTGGCGCCACATGTTCCGCCTCACCTCGACGGCGGCATGCAGGATGCCGAACTTGTAAGCCCATGTGGTGAACCTGCTGCGGCCTTCGAAGCTGGCCAATTTGCCGAGCACGTCCACCATGGCCTCGTCGGCCGCCTGGTTCACCAGCTCATCCACGCGGACGGCGCCGATGGCAGGCAATCCGTAATACATCTGCGACACCTGGTGCCGGGTTGCCTTGACCAACAGTTGGTGGAGCTGCAGCAGTGCCGCATCGTGTCCCGGGCCCGGTGTGCTGAGGAGCGTCACCCAGTCAGGGTCTGGGGGTCTGGGACGCGCTTCCTGCGTGTCCGCGAGCTCGGGTCCGTCCAAGGTGGCCATGTGATCACTCCCGTCCGCCAAGTTCGCCCACGGGCCCGGCGATGCGGACCGCCAATTCGGGTGTACAGCCTCTGTCCACCAATTTAAGTAGCTCGTGGATGTCCACTCCCCGGGTGGCTGCCATGCGTGACGCCAGAGTAGCAGGGAACCCTGCCTCGATCAGCAGCCGCCCACGCCAGGCGACGATTGCCTCCCACTCGTTTCGGGGCGATCCTGCCCCTGTCTGTGCTTCTACTTCCCGCTGAGTCTTCATACCCATTTAGTGTCATCCGGACCTTCGCTCTTACCGGTTCCGGCGGAAAAAGACCGGAAAGATTTCCGTCAGAACGGGGTAAGACCCCGGCTCCGGATGTCACTAATGTGCCATGGGCGCCCGCCCATACGAAAGGAGATTCAACCGTGGAAACCATAAAATCCCGCAGGCGGCCCAAGCTTGCCGTCGTGTTTGCCCTGCTGGCCGTTTCCTGCGGCCTGACCGCCGCCTATTCCGCGGGAGCCGCACCGGCGCAGCCCACATTCCAGGAAGCTGCGACAGTATCCATGGCCCACAACCATGGTTCCAGCAGCTCCAATTCCGTGCCTGCTGCACAGCTTGAGCTACGCCTGGCCATGTGGACGCTGTGGGCGCAGCACATGGAATGGACGCGCCTCGCGATCGTCAATTTCGCCTCCGGATCGGCCGGCTTTGACACCACGGCAGGGCGGCTGCTCCAGAACCAGGCGGATATCGGCAATGCCATCAAGCCCTTCTATGGTGAGGCTGCCGGCGCCCAGTTGACCACCCTGCTGCAGTCGCACATTACCGGCTTCGTTGGTCTGTTCCAGGCCGCCAAGGCCCAGGACGCTGCGGCGCTTGAATCGGCCAAGACTGCCGTTTACGCCAACGCCCAGGAGATCGCCGACTTCCTTGCCGTTGCCAACCCGCGGAACTGGAGTCAGGAAGAAATGCGTTCCATGATGAAGGAGCACATCGACCAGACCATCTCCTACGGCAGCGCTGAACTGAGCGGACGGTACGCGGAGGGCGTCGCCACGTATGACCTCGCGGAACAGCATATGCAGATGATGGCCGACGAGCTCACTGACGGCATCGTCAGCGCTTTCCCCGGCAAGTTCCGCTGAGCGCATGACCGGTACGTTCGTGCCGCTAGGCCTCCGGGGGCGGGTCCCGATCCCGGAGTGAATTCCAGATTGGCGACAGAACGGCACGATCGTACCTATGGCGACGTGTGGGAAAACCACTCGCAGCGCGGTGGGCGGATCCAAACTCGGGCTTTCCACATCGGGGTCTTTCTGCCCTTCCGGCCAGGAGGGCCTTCCTGTCAGTCTGAACCATGAGGCCCATCTCCGCGTGGAACCGCCCGCTCGTCGCCGCGATACTGGCGGCCGTCCTGGTGGTTGGCGCAATCCTGGTGACAGTCGTCCTGTCTACCGGCCCGCGGGCGGGCGGGCCGCCGTCGGAGGTTTCCCCTACCACCAGCGCCGCACCCCCGCGGGGCGGAACGTCCGGGGCCCCGACCGCGACGGCGGAACCCGGCACCCCTGCGCCGACGCCGCCGGCCACCAGCGAGCCGCCCGTGGTTATTCCTGAACCTCCCGTGGGCCCGCCGCCGGTGCCGCCGGAGCCTCCAGTCACTCCCCAGCCGCCGCCGGCAGCGCCGTTCCCGCCGGCCCTGCTGGGGCAGGATGTTGAGGTGCTGCCGGGTGCCGGCCGCGTGGTTGCGTTGACGTTCGACGCCGGCGCCAACGGGGCCGGACTGCCCAAGATCCTGCAGGGGCTGGCCAACGCCGGGGTTCCGGCGTCGTTCTTTCTGACTGGCAACTGGGCGGCCGCGAACCCGGCGGGCGTGTCTGCGATTGTGGCCGCCGGCCACCGTGTAGGCAACCACTCCATGACGCACCCTGGTTTAACGGCGTTGCCGGATGCTGGCATAGCAGCCGAGGTTCGGGGCGCCGAGCAGGCCATCCTCGCCGCCGGCGCCGACCCCACGCCGTTCTTCCGCTTTCCTTTCGGCGAACGGGACGCGCGCACCATCGCAGCCGTGAACAACCTTGGATACGTGCCGGTGCGGTGGACGGTGGATACCCTCGGCTGGAAGGGAACCAGCGGCGGCATCACCGCCCAGCAGGTTGCGGACCGGGTGCTGTCCGCCCTGCGGCCCGGAGAGATTGTCCTGATGCACATCGGGTCAAACCCCGACGACGGCACTACCCTGGACGCCGACGCCCTCCCGCAGATCATCGACCGTGTCAGGCAGGCCGGCTACAGCTTCGTGACATTGGACAGCCTGCTGTAGACCCGCCTTCCTGCCTTACGTCCGTTCTTTCTTCCAGGCGCGCAGGCGCCGCGCCACCAGCGCGGCCACGGCTACTGCTGCGGCGACGACGGCGATGTCCCGGCCGGCTGCCTTGGCCACGGCCTCGTAGGAGTTGCCGGCAAGGTAGCCCAGCAGGACAAAGCCGATCGCCCAGGTGAGCCCGCCTGCAGCGTTGAAGAGCAAGAACCGGCGGTACGGCATCCGGGACATGCCGGCCAAGGCGGGCATCACAGCGCGGAAGAAGGCAACGAACCGTCCCAGGAAGACCGCCCACCCGCCCCTGCGGCGCAGGAAGTCCTGCGCCTTCCTTAATCGTTTCCTATGCCGGGTCATCGCTTTGGACTCCACGAGCCGGGGGCCTAGATGCTTCCCGACCTCGTAGCCCACGGTGTCGCCCAGAATGGCGGCCGCTACAGCGACAATCATCATTACCGGCAGGTGAACTTCGCCGCGGCTGGCCACCACCCCGCCCAGCACGGCCGCCGTTTCACCCGGAATAACAAAGCCGACGAACAATGCGTCTTCGGCGAACACCAGGCAGAAGACGGCGATGTAGGCCACGAGCGGGCTGACGTTCAGGATGCCGTCTATGAAGCCGCTCATGGGGAAATACTAGGCCCACGGGGCAGGTTTTTCAGACGTAGCTTTCAACAGTCGAGGCGACTATTTTGCGGATCTCAGGACGGTCATGGAATGTCGGGAGGCTTTCCACTGCGCCATCTCCGATAAATCCCAAGACCTCGTCAGCCGTGAAAAGGCCAACGCCACGGGGAGACCACCTTTCGGGTCCGATGGAAGCGGTGCCCGAGGCAATGGCGATGATGGAGATGACGTTCACGCCGTCGCCCAGAGCGGCGCGGTAGTGGTCTGCGGCATCGGCGATGTTGGTATGCCGGTGGCCGTCGTCGCCTTTGGAGGAGGCCGCTAGCCCCTTCCTGTTCGGGTGCCAGCTGTAATTTGTGGCCAGGTCCAACCACGAGTCGATCAGATAGACAGTATTTCCGTGAGTTACCGCATGCTCTACGTCATTCCTCTTGGTTCCGGGTGACTTGAGCCCGTGGAATACGTAGACACCGGGAATCCTGACGAGTCTGTTTAGAAGCAGACCCATTACCCATATGCCGCTGCGGGTGGAATCGCTGGAACCGCGGCCCCATTCTGTCGGTTGCTTCCCGTAAACGTACTGACCATGGGAAACGGCAATGTCATTCTTCCTAAAGAGCGGCGCTCCGTACCAAGCCACCGCAAAGGCGGCAGCGAGGGTAAGGAGTCCAATCAGGCCCTTGGCGCCGGAGCCGCCGATCAGCGAAGTCAGCGAGCCGATAGCAAACAGTGCTAACACCACCGAACCGAGGATGGCGAATACCCTGTTCCTACTCCAGACCATGAGCGCCGCTATCAGCATCACAAAGCATCGCAGCATGCTGATGAGAACGTCGTCACCATCCGGCAGGTTGCTAAGAAGGACCGGCACAAGGAAGACAAATGCCGCGAATGCCGCAACGAAGGTTATTGCGTTGCCGGACATCGCAGGCTCTTTAGCCACAACGTTCCCCGCGACTGACCTGGATAATGCGTCTTCAAATCCGCTGAAGTCGGTGCTTAGCCACTTTTCCTTCGTGATTTTGATGCCGCGGCTCTCAAGTTCCTGCTCCGCGTTTTCCACGAGTTATTCCACCTAGTGTTCGATGAGTGACTGTCTACTTTCTATCACTCAACGAGGCGTGCCCGCGGGGGACCCTCACCCCGCCTGCCGTGTTCATTTCATGTCGAGGACCGACACGATCGTGCCGGTCCACCTCTGTTCGGCCTCTGACGCGCGGAGTAGCCTTGGGGAAAGGCCGTAGACCGGCACGATCGTACCTATCGGAGGTCATGATGGAACAACTCACCGGCGTGCTTGCCGCTGAGGTCCGTTCGCGGCGCGGCCAACTGGGCCTCACCCAGCGCGATCTCGCGGACATGGCCGGCGTCTCGGAGCGGTTCGTCCGTTTCGTGGAGCAGGGCAAACCGAGCGTCCAGCTCGACTCCCTGACTGCGGTCCTGGACACACTGGGCCTCGAACTCCGCCTCGCTACCCGGACAAGCCAGGCTGTCCGGGCGCTCACGGACCTGGCCGGCGGCCCCAGCGACGACGGCGTAACGCAGCCATGAAGCACCGCATCGCGGACATCTACAAGGCCGGTGTCCTGGCTGCCAAACTCGAACGGCACGACGGCGGCACCCGGTTCAGCTACCTCCCGGCGTACCTCACCAGCGGAGGGCCCGCCGTCGCCAGTTCCCTGCCCCTCACCGCCGAACCGGTGATCTCTGCGGCGGGGGCGGCGCCGCCCTACTTCACCGGGCTGTTGCCGGAGGGGCGCCGGCTTAACGCACTGCGGCGGTCCATCAAGACCAGCGCCGACGACGACCTGTCCCTGCTCATCGCGGCCGGGGCGAACCCGGTGGGCGACGTCCAGATTGTGGGCCACGGTGAGCCGCTGGATCCGGATGAGCACGCCGTCGAGCTGGATCCGAAGCTGCCCGTGGATTTTGACCAGCTGCTGGGAGACCCGGACCTGATCGACCCCGTGGCCCTCGCCGGTGTGCAGGACAAGTTGTCCGCCGGGATGATCTCACTGCCCGTTGCCAGCGCCGGCAAACGGTTCATCCTTAAACTCAACGCCCCCGAGTTCCCGCACGTGGTGGAGAACGAACTGGTCATGTTCCGCTACGCGGCTAAGTTGCGGATCCCGCTGAGTCCGGTGCAGTTGATTCGCGACGTCGGGGGCCGCCCGGGGCTGCTCGTGGAGCGTTTCGACCGGATCCCGGTTCCTGGCGGTAAGCATGATGAGGTCCAGCGGCTGGCGGTGGAGGACGGAGCCCAGGTGCTGAAGCTGTACCCGGCGGACAAGTACAACGTGGGGTACGGGACGGTGTGCCACGCGCTGGCCGACCACTGCGCCGCTGCCCTTCCCGCCCTCCGCAACCTGGCCATCCAAGGGGCCTTCGCGTGGCTGAGCGGCAACGGGGACCTGCACGCCAAGAACGTGTCCATGGTCCAGCAGCCGCACGGGGAATGGACCATCGCGCCGGTCTACGACATCCCCTCCACGGTGGTCTACGGCGACAAAACGCTGGCGTTAACCCTGAACGGAAAGCGGAACGGGATTTCGCGGCGGCACTTCCTGGGCTGGGCCAAGGGCCTGGGACTCACCGACCGGACGGCCGTCCAAGTGGTGGAGATCGCCCTCAAGGCGTCCGGTCCTCTGATGGCCGATCTCGAGTCCGGCACTGCCTTCGCCGGCGTGGCAAGTCCCGGACGGAACGACGACGGCAGGTCGCCCTTCCCGGACATGGCCACCAGGGCGTGGGTGAAGGAGCTCAAGCACCGCAGGCGCTTGCTGGAGGGTTAAGGCACCCAGGATGAGCGCCGCCGTCGTACTTTAGCGGGAACTCAGAGGTGCTGGATGCCTGCCCGCTGCATGGCGTCCTTGTAGACTTCCACGCTCTTGGCCAGCAGGTCCTCCTGCTTGGCTTCGGAAACAGCAAAGGCCCGCCCGCCGAGCGCGCTGGCCTTGTAGATCTTGATGCCGCTGTTCTTCAGGGAAGAATGGTAGGTCTTCTCGAAGAGGGTAAGGAACGTGGAGGCATCGGTGCCGTGGGCAATAACTGCCGAGACGCGGCGGTTGATTTTCAGGAACTGCCGGAAGGGCCGCAGCCCATCGGTCTTTTCCTGGACGTTCAGTGCCGATGGCAGTTCCGGATCGCGGACCCACGGGTAGGCATTCCACGGCATCACGTAGCGCGGATCAAGCTCGGCCAGCTCGTAGATCTGGGTGGCGCGGCGGGCGGCTTCGTCATCGTTGTAGTGGGAGACAAACCCGGATTCGGTTCCCTTGCCGGGGCTGACCTGGAGGCTGACGATCCGGCATTCGTCTTCGTCGTGCACGGGATCGATGTAGGGGACAACGGACCCTGGCTTCTTTTCCATCAGTTCGTCGCAAAGCTGCGTTACCGCGGCAATGTTTGGTTCCTGTAGCAGGGCCTTTTTTTCGTCCCAGTCAATCGTCACGATCTCTCCCTCAGCAGCAAGGCGTCCAGAATCAGGCGTCTTATGCCACTCTACGCTTTTGGAGGTTTTAGTGCGCAGCGGAGGTTGGCTCACCGGACCAGTGCCGGCCCGGGTATCGTCATCAGGATGGACAGGAAAACGCTCAAGTCTGACGGCTTTACCGGCTTCAGGCCGTTCGACAACCTGGAGATCATCAGGGTTCCGCAGGGCACCGGGGTGTTCGCCGTCCTCCGGCCCAACGAGTACGAGCCACACTTCCTGAAGAGAAGCACCGCAGGCGTCTTCAAGAAGAAGATCCCCACCCTGCCGGCGGAGGCGCTGTTCGGTGCGTGGGTGGACGGCGCGGACATCCTCTACCTCGGCAAGGCAGGACCCGGGAGCAAAGGTAACCGGGGCCTCCGCAGCCAGATCAAGGAGTTCCTGGACTTCGGGAGGGGATTGCCGCCGGGACACTGGGACGGCCGGCTGATCTGGCAGCTGACCCACACGGACGAGCTGATAATCGCGTGGAAGGAGCTGCCCGCCGACGAAGTGAACCAGGCCGAGGCCGCCTATCACGCTGCCTTCGTGGCGGAACACGGCAAGCTGCCTTTCGCGAACCTCGTGCAGGCCAGGCTCAAAAACTAGCCCGGAGCTAGGCGCCCTTAAGCCGTTCCATTTCCCGCCGGTCCTTTTTGGTCGGACGTCCGGCGCCGCGGTCCCGCTGCGGGAGACCCAGCGCCGGTGCCACAGGCCGGGGCGGGGTGTGATCCGTAAAGCAGTGCGACGCAGCCTCGGCCCCCACACGTTTGGCGATCAATCGGCGGACTTCAAGAGTGCGTTCATTCCCTGACATGCGTATCGTCACAGTCTCGCCCGTGACAAGCGTGGCCGAAGCCTTCGCGGGGCTGCCGTTGAGCCGCACGTGTCCGGCCCGGCACGCGGCAGTGGCGGCAGAGCGGGTTTTGTAGGCGCGGACGGCCCACAGCCACGCATCAATGCGGACGCTGGCGGGGGAGGACGGAAGGCTGGTCATGATTGGCACCGAGTATACGTCGTGGCAGCAGTTCAGGCGGTGACCAGCGGGAGCGTGATCCGCATGGTGGTTCCGCCCGGGCCCGTGCCGGCGATTTCGACGGTCCCGCCGGCAGCGGTGGCAACATCCCGGACCAGCGCCAGCCCGATTCCGAAGCTGCGTTGCGGCCGCGTTCCGTCCGGACGTGGTGTCCTGACGAAGCGCTCGAAGATCCTGTCACGCTCGACGCCGGATATCCCGCTTCCCGTATCGGTCACCGTGATCACCGCGCTGCGTTGGCTCGCTGCCGCGGCGAGGGTGATGGTCCCGCCAGCGGGGGTGTGCGCCAGCGCGTTGTCAGCCAGCGCCAGGATGGCGCGGCGCAAACTGCTTTCGTCGATCCGGGCCAGCGGATGTCCGCCCGCGGCGACGGCGACGCTGACGTCCTGGCCGTGGGCGATGGTCCGGACACTCTCCGCAACGGACTCCACCACCCCCGCCACATCAATCGGTTCCGCAGGGGTTTCTGCAGCGCCCCCCGTCGCGGCGAGGAGCAATTCGTTGACGATTGCGGTCAAGGCGGAGGTGTCCTGCCGGATCCGAACCAGCGCTTGCCCCGGCTTCGACTCGGGCGGGGTGTCACGCTGGGCCAGTTGGATCCGCGCGTCCAGGATTGCGAGGGGCGTCCGCAGTTCATGGCTGGCATCCTGGACGAACCGGCGCTGCAGGGCCATGGCCGCGCCAAGAGGTTGTATGGCGCTGCGGGCACTGAACCAGCCGATCACCCCGGCGAGGACGATCCCTGCTCCACCGGCGATGATCAGGGCTTTGAGCAGATCCTTGTAGTCAAGGTACGCAAAGTCGGCGGCCGGGCTGGACCTGCCGGGCAGTTCCGGGTGCGACAGCTGGTTGGTCAGGTAGATCGCGGCCCCCGCGAGCAGGCAGAGGACCATCACGGCGCAGGCAGCACTGATGCGCACAGCGATCCGGAGTGAGGCCTTGCGGAGGGTGGCCTGGTCCGGGTCCGCGGCGGCCGGCGTTCGCTCATTCATGGCCGTCTCCGATCTGGTAGCCGACGCCGTGGACTGTGCGGATCACGTTCCGGGAAATCTTGCGGCGCAGGTGGTGGACATAGGTGTCGATCACGCTGGGCTGGTCAGTGGACCGGAAGACGGAGCCGATGAGCTCGTCCCGGCTGAAGATCCGGTCCGGCTCCGTGGCGAGGGCCGCAAGCAACTCGCACTCCTTCGCCGTCAGCGTCACCAGAGGCCCATAGACGGACCGGACGGAACGGCCGACGGCGTTCAATTCCCAGTCGCCGATACTCACCGTCGGCTGGGTGTAGCTGCGGGTCAGTGCGCGCAGGCGCGCACCCAGCTCCCCGGCGTCGAACGGTTTGGTCATGTAATCATTGGCTCCGGCGTCGAGGCCGCGGACCTTGTCATCCGTTGCGCCCAGCGCCGTCAGGATGAGTACCGGCGTCGAAATCCCTTTCGCCCGAAGGGCGCTGATCAGGGCAATCCCGTCCATGCCTGGCAGGCCGCGGTCGATTACCATGACATCCCAAGGTTCCCCGAGGGCGGCACTCAGGCCAAGCCTTCCGTCCGCCGCTAGGCTGATCCGGTAGTCGCCTTCCAGCAGTTCCGCAATGAGCGGGCCCAAGACGGGATCGTCCTCGACCAGGAGCAGGGACGGCCGGGCATCTGTTGTCATGGGGCTATTCTTCCGCGGCCAGCTCTTCCACGCGCAGTTCCTCGGATTCTTCGGCCGGTCCCTTGGCGTCGCCCTTGTTCCTGCGGCGCTTGAGGTACTCCACGCCCCATGGGATGACTGAGACCAGGACCATGGCGACGGCAATCAGGTCAATGTTGTTGGCGATGATTTCGAAGTGCCCCAGCCAGGACCCCAACAAAATCACGGACGCGGACCAGGCTACGGCGCCCACGATGTTCCAGAGGCTAAATTTCCGGTAGTTGTAGTGGGCGATTCCCGCAGCCAACGGGGCGTAAGTGCGCACGATCGGCACAAAGCGGGCCATCACCACGGCGCCACCGCCGTGCCGGTGGAAGAACTCCTCGGTCTGGGTCAGGTGCGAGGTCTTCAGGATCCGGGCATCATCCTTGAACCAGCGGCGGCCGAACTTCCGGCCGAGAAAGTAACCCACTTGGTCGCCGGCCACCGCCGCCACTGAGACGACGCCGATCAGGAGCGGGAGGGTGAGATTCAGCTGCTGATGCAGCAGGCCGGCGGTGAAGAGGAGCGAGTCCCCGGGCAGGAACGGGAAGAGGACCCCGGATTCGATGAAGACCATCCCGGCGATCACCGCCAGGGCGGCCGGCCCCAGGCCTCCAAGGAGGCTGGCGGGATCCAGCGGGGAGGAAGCGGCAACGGAGGCGGCTGCCGTGGTCAGTGCATGAAATGACTGCATGATGCCTTTCTGAGGGCGGAGATTCTTACGGCAGGAACGGACGCGTGAGCGCGTTTACCGGTACCCGCTGCCACAGCCGGGGCGCGAGCCAGTTCCAGCACCCGCTCAGGAGGATCACAGCCGCGCTGCCCGCCAGAACCGACCCGACGACGTCGGACGGGTAGTGGACGCCGATGTACAGCCGCGACCATGCCACGAGGGCCACCACAACCACGCCCGCACCTCCCGCGAACTTTGCCCATCGGGTCCCGCGCGCCAGGAAATAGACGGCGAAGGCGACGGTCACGGCGAAGGTGACATGGCCGCTCGGGAAACTATCCGCACCGTTTTCGGGTGCCAGCGGATCGAACAGCAACGCGGAATCCGGGCGCTGCCTGGCCACCAGGACCTTGAAGACTTCGCTCGCCACCCAACCGGACGCGGCCACCAGCCCAAACGCCACAGCATTGACGGGAGCCCGGCGCACCAAAAGCAGGAACAAGGCGACGGCGGCAATCAGCAAGATCCCGGCCACAGGACCAAACAGCAGGTTCAGGGCCATGGCCAGGCCGGTCAGCAGGGCCGCGTGATGCTGGCTGAGGGTCTGGTCCACGGTGAGCTCGTCCGTACTGATACCCGGAACGTCGGCAACGGTTATGCCAAGAACCACCACGGCGGCCGCCAGGAGGATCCCCCACAGGGCCCAGAGTCGGGGTCGGGGCAGTGCAAGAAGACGCGTGCTGGCGCCATTTGCGGCGCGCGTTTGGCTGGCGTCTGCCCGGGCGGTGTCTGCAGGAGCAGGGGACAAACTTTGGCTGTGGACGGTGTCAGGCATCAAATACTCCGGCTCGCTCTCTGCGGCCGGCTGGCCGCTTCAGGACCAGTCTTTCCCAGGGCCCTTAAGGAATCCTTAAGAATGACTTGCACCTCTGGTTGGCGAGCCTGGAGCGCCCCCAATCCAGCTCAGTACCGGTGGATAACCCATGAGAGTTGTCCCCGGCTGTGGGCAGCGGGGCGGCAGCTTAGGCTTCGGGTTTGTTGATGGGCTTGTCCAAGGAAAGGCTGATGGTTTGGCCGGGAGCGAGCTCGCCGTTTGGGAGGTCGGAGAATTCATACCAGACGCGGCCGCCGCCGGTGGTTGGGCGGTTTGCTGATTCCAGATCCGCTATTCCCGGTATTCCAAAACGGAAAGCGATTTGCCGTTCAATGTCACCAGGAGCCGTGGTGTACGTCAGTGGGATCCCGTCGGGGTCCGTGGTGTAAGTGCCTTGGGCGCCGTCGATCTTCAGGTCGCCCGGCATTAGCTGAATTCTGCCGCCGCTTGGGATGGGTTGATTTTCGACGAGTGTGGGGTTGTAAAGAAGGATTTGGGCTGTGGTGGAGCGGTATCTGTACCCGAGGCTGTCGAAGGAGTCGCCTTCAACCGTGGTGTAAAAGACCGCTTGGCCAAATGAGTTGTTGACGGGTTTTCCGGTGCCGGATCTGCTGTCCACGGGGTTCTTTTGAAGTTGGATTGAACGCCCGGCCCTGATGAAGTAGATGTTGCCCATTTCGTAGGTGATGGGAACTTTGTTTGCTTCTGCCAGCTGTTTGTCTGTGAGGTTGAATCGGTAAGTGATGCCGCTGAGGGTGTCCTCGGGTCCAATCACGTATGTTGTGGGGATTCCGTTTGCGTCGGTCGTGGCGGTGCCCTTGGCGCCGTTTGTCGGTCCGTCCGGGATCAATCGGAGCTTCGTGCCTGGTGCTAAAGACGCGCCTGGCTGGAGGCGGTTGAACGCGGCGACCTTCGCTTCGGAAAGCTTGTATGCGGCAGCTACCTTGGCCAGGGTGTCACCGGAAACCGTGGTGTAGAAGTCGACATTTCCAAACGAGTCGAGTTGGGTTTCTCCGCTTAATGAAGACTTTGAATTCGTGGTGGGCGTCGACGACGCCGGCGCGGCGTTTGCTGTCGCGGCAGCAGAAAGTTCAGTCCGGGTGCATCCCGTGATTCCTATCGGCAGCAGTAAGACGCATGTGGCAAGCGACAAGGTCGCTGCGCATTTCTTCTGAGTCTTTGAAGCACTAACGATTTTCAGCACGAGCATCCCCCAAGGAGCCCGGTCATACCGGGGAGTCGATTCCAACAGACCAGATTTGAGCATAGTTGATGGATTTGGGTGGTGTCCTTCCGTGTTGTTTGGCAGCAGGAGGCTCACTAATGCTCGGGTGAGCTGAGTGGGAAGGCCTGGTGTTATCAGACTTCCTGGCCTGGGCTTTGTTGAAGTGACGCAGTATTCAGAGCGCGGACGGTGCCGATTGTTTGGTGGGGAGCGCCGTCCCGGAGCATTGCCCAGAGGAATAGCTTTTGGCATGCCCATCATGTCCCTCCCGGCGTAAAATCATGCGAAGGAGATTAGCGATGAAGCACCCCGATGAACGCTGAGCAGGCTTCGGGACAGGAACGTCCGGGTGTGGTGACGCGTGCGCTGGTCCGCGGCCTGGCTTGGGACGTAGGGGCACCGCTGGCTGCCTACTATGTCTTCCACCTGGCCGGCGCCACGGACTGGGCAGCGCTGTTGGCGGCGACGGGGGCCGCTGCCTGCCGATTGTTGTGGACCGCGTTCAAGGGGCATACCCTGAACCCGTTTGCGATGCTGATGGTCATCGTCTTCGGGCTCGGGCTGGGACTGTCTTTCGTCACCGGTGACCCGCGGTTTCTGCTGCTCAAGGACTCGGCTATCACCGGCGGCATTGGTGTGTCGTTCATGGTTTTGGCTGCTCTGGGACATCCCCTGACGTTGGACGCGGCCAAGACCTGGAGTCCGGAACGAGCCGGGCAAATGGACCGGGATTTCCACGGCACCCCTGCGGTGCGCCGCTGGCACCTGAAGATTTCCGCCGTTTGGGGTGCGGGACTGATTGCTGAAGCCAGCACCCGGGCCGTCCTGGTCTACATGCTGCCTATCGACATCATGGTGGGGGTTTCGGCCGCCCTGGCAGTGACCGTTTTCGCCGCTCTCATCGCTTGGACTTCCTGGGACCGGAAAAAACGGCAGGCAGCCAGGTCTTCCTGACATCTCTGCAGCCGGCTGGGGAGGATCGTCCGGCGTTTTCCAAGGAACATCCCTTACCCTTGGCCAGTGCCCCCATTCGAAGTTGTTGTTGGCTCTTGGCGGATCGACTGGCCCGCCGCCGTCCTCATTGTTGCCGCGGGCGTGCTGTACGGACTCGGCGTGCGGAGGGCTGCGGCCAATGGCCGGCATTGGCCGTGGTGGCGGACCGCTGCGTTCTACCTTCTGGGTCTTGGATCGCTGACAGTGCTGACCTGCGGCTTCCCCGGCGTTTACAGTGCGGAACTGCGGTGGGCGTTCACGCTGAAGATCTCTTTGCTGCTCTTTGTGGTGCCGCTGCTGATGGGGCTGGGGAAACCGATTTCCCTGACCCGTGCAGCGCTTCCAGCCGAAGGCCTCGCGCGGCTGAACACCGTACTCTCCCACCGCGTGGTGCGCTTTTTCAGCAATTCGCTGGCTGCCCCGCTGTTGGGGCTGGCCCTCTTTGCAACCTTCCTCACGCCGTTCTTTTACACCCTGAGAACGGACCCGGTGGCCGAGGCGCTGCTCACCGTCGGGGTTCCGTTGCTGGGCCTCCTGATGGCGCTTCCCATCATCGAAGAAGCCGACTTCCAGCGTTCCAGCGCCTTCATCACGCTGGAGTTCGTTTTTGTCTTCATCGAGCTGTTGGTCGACGCCGTCCCCGGGATCCTGCTGCGGCTCAACGGTCAGGTGCTGGACCATGCGACGGAAACGGCGTCGGGCGCGGCCTGGTTCCCGGGCGCCCTCCGCGACCAGCAGCTGGCCGGGGATCTCCTCTGGTTTATCTGCGAGATTGTTGACCTGCCGCTGATCATCCTGATGTTCATGCGCTTCTCAAAAAGTGACAAGCGCGAGGCCCGCAGCTTTGACGATCTCACGGACCAGGAACTCGAAGACCTGAACGCGGAGCACCTGCGGCGCGGCCGCTAAGAAGTGAGGGTTTCGGCGGCAGTGTCCATGTGCTCCCGGATCGTCTTCCGGGCCAAGGAGGCATCGCCGGTCTCGATCGCGGCGACAATGTCGTAGTGGCGGTCCACGCTCATGTTTTTTACGCCCTTGTCCTGCCCGGCGAACATGATGGACATCCGGATGGACCCCTCCAGCGATTCCCACGAATGCAGCAGGGTCTCGTTGCCGGTGAGCCTGCACAGGGTCCGGTGGAATTCCAGGTCCGACTCAACGCGGTCCTGCAGGCTGGCCTTCTCGGCAGCGGCCATGGCGTCGATGGCGGAGCGCAGCGAGCTGATGACGTGCTGACGGTCGGGGAGTTCACACAGCGTGCGGGCCGCCAGGGATTCCAGCGCCGCCCGGACCGAGTAGATGTCACGTATTTCTTTTTCGTCGAGATGCCGGACGGAGAGGCGGCCGCGTGGTCCGGCGGAAAGCAGGCCCTCCTGTTCCAGCTGGCGCAGGGCTTCCCGGAGGGTGCCGCGGCTGATCTGGAGCATTTCCGAGAGTTCGGTTTCCACCAGGTGCCGGCCCGGTTCCAGTTCGCCGCTGGTGATGGCGGTGCGCAAAGCGGCAAGGGCCTGCTCGCGGAGGCTCTTCTTCTGCAGTCCCAGCAGCGGTGCTGTTGCTCCGGCCATCGTGATACTTCCTCAATGTCAGTGGTCGACTGTTTACAGTCAACGTGTTAACTGTCGATGTTACGGCAGAAGCGCGGCGCCCAGTAGGCGCCGGGAAGCGCGCCGGCGTCGAGGAACTCGTCCGGCAGTGCAACGGGCACCACGCGCTTACCGAGTCCTGCCGTGACGACGGCGGAGGCGACGGTTTCGAAGAGGCCGCCGATCACGCTGTGGTTTTCGAGGGTGACGGCGAGCCGGTCGGTGTTGATCTCGGCCAGGACGGTTTCGGCGTCGAACGGCTTGATGGTGGGGGTGTGCACGACGGCGACATCCACGTTGTGCACCGCGAGGGCCTTGGCTGCCTGGAGGGCGCGCATGGTCATCAGCCCGGAGGAGATGAAGACAGCGTCGTTGCCGCCGCGCAGGACTTTGGCCTTGCCGAGTTCGAACGTGTAGCCGTACTCGTCCAGGACGGTGGGCACGTTCCCGCGGAGCAGACGCAGGTAGGTGGGCCCGTCCGACGCGGCGAGCTGGGGGACGGCCTGTTCGATGTCGATCGAGTCGCAGGGATCCACGATGGTCAGGTTGGGCATGCCGCGGAAGATTGCCATGTCCTCGGTGGCCTGGTGGCTGGGCCCGTAACCGGTGGTCAGGCCGGGCAGCCCGCCCACGATGTTCACGTTCAGGTTGGGTTCGGCGGAATCGAGGCAGAGGAAGTCGTAGGCGCGGCGGGCGGCGAACACGGAGTACGTGGACGCGAACGGAACCAGCCCTGTTTCGGCCAGCCCGGCAGCGGCGCCGAAGAGTAGCTGCTCGGCCATCCCCATCTGGAAAAACCGTTCCGGGAAGGCCTGGGCGAAGATATGCATGTCGGTGTATTTGCCCAGGTCCGCGGTGAGCCCGACAATCTTGTCGTTCTCCTGCGCGGCCTTCACCAGGGCGTGGCCGAACGGAGCGGACGCGGTCTTCTGGCCGGGGTCCGCGAAGGACGCGATCATCGCCGAGGTCTTCAGCTTGGGTTTGGTGACGGCGGCGGTGCTCATGCTGAACCCTTTCCTTCGAATCCTGCGGTGAGTTGTTCGCGGCAGGTCTGCCATTCGTGTTCTTCAATGCGCATGAAGTGCGCCTTCTCGCGTTCCTCCAGGAGCGGCACGCCGCGCCCCACCTTCGTGTCGCACAGGATCACGGATGGACGTCCGACGGCGGCGGCCTGGTTTGCTGCGTTGTCGAACGCTGTGAGCAGCGCACCGACGTCGTTCCCGTCCACCCGCTGGGTGTACCAGCCGAAGGATTCCCACTTTTCGGTGACCGGTTCGGTGCGAAGGACGGTGTCGGTTTTGCCGTCCGCCTGCAGGGCGTTGATGTCCACCATGGCGGTGAGGTTGCCGAGCTGGTGGTGGTGGGCGCCCATGGCGGCTTCCCAGGTGGAGCCCTCGTCCAGCTCGCCGTCGGAGAGGAAGTTGTAGATCCGCGCCATAGAGTTCTGGTAGCGCAGGCCCAGCGCCATGCCCACGGCGATGGTCAGGCCGTGGCCCAGCGAACCGCCGGAGATTTCCATACCGGGGGTGTAGGTGGACATCCCGGACATCGGCAGGCGGGAATCGTCCGAGCCATACGTCTCCAGCTCGGCAACGGGGACGATGCCGGCCTCGGCAAGGGCGGCGTAGTGGCCGATCGCGTAATGCCCGGTGGAGAGCAGGAACCGGTCCCGGGCCTCCCACTCAGGATCTTCGGCGCGGTAGCGGAGCTGGTCCGAGTAGACGGTGGCCAGCATGTCCGCGGCGCCGAGTGCCTGGCCAACGTAACCCTGGCCCTGGACTTCGCCCATGTTCAGGGCGTGGTGGCGGATCCGGTACGCGGCAGAGGCGACGCGTGTGACACGGTCAGGGGAAGTTTCCTGGATCATTGGTTCCTTCTGGGCCAGTTCGTGCGGCTTCAGTTCCGGGGTGGCAGTCATTAGATGGTCACCGACTGGGGGGTGCTTTTGGTGGCCTCATCGGCCAGCTGGCGTTCGCGCTTGCCCCAGGTTTCACGGGTTGCGACGGCGGCCCAGAGGCCGATCGCGGCGTAGGCGCCGAAGAGCAGCGCCGGTCCCATCCAGCCGAAGCTGACGAAGAGCAGCGTGGTGATGAAAGGGGTGAATCCGGAGACCATGGCGGAGATCTGGTAGGCCAGCGAGGCGCCTGAAGCGCGGGTCTTGGCCTGGAAGAGCTCCGGGAACCAGGCGCCCTGTGCGCCTGCCAGGGAATTCTGGCAGACCGCGTAGGAGATCACCAGGGTGGCGATGACGAAGATGAACAGGCCCGTGTTGACCAGGAGGAACATCGGGACGGCGAACAGCACGGCGAACGCGCAGGACCAGATGTACAACGGACGGCGGCCGATCCTGTCCGTCAGCCGGGCCCAGGCCTGGGTGGCGAAAATGCCGACGGCGGAGGCAACGCTGAGGGCCACGAGCGTCTGGGTTTTGTCAGCCAGGTGCTGGCTGTTCAGGTAGGAAATCATATACGTGATGGAGACGGCGTAGCCGGCTGTTTCGGCGATGCGGAGGCCAATGCCCTTGACGATATTGCGCCAGTCAGTCTTGAGCACCTCGACGATCGGGGACTTCACAATATCGCCGCTGTCCTTGACCTCGTCAAAGACGGGGGACTCGGGCACCTTGGACCGGATGATCAAGCCCACAGCCACGAGCACAATGCTGGCCAGGAAGGGGATGCGCCACGCGAGTTCGCCGCCGAAGTTCACGCTCACCAGGAACACCAGGTTGGCGAGCAGCAGGCCCACGGGGAAGCCGGCCTGCACAATGCCGGTGTACTTGCCCTTGGATTTCCAGGGTGCATGCTCGTAGCTCATCAGGATGGCGCCACCCCATTCGGCGCCGAAGGCCAGGCCCTGGACGATGCGCACGAAAACCAGCAGGGCCGGTGCCAGCAGGCCCACCTGGCCATAAGTGGGGAGCAGCCCAATCAGGAACGTCGCGAGGCCCATGAGTACCAGCGAGGCCACCAGAACGGGTTTACGGCCGAGCTTGTCGCCCAAGTGGCCGCCGATAATGCCGCCGATGGGGCGGGCGGCGAACCCGACACCCAGCGTGGCGAACGCTGCGAGTGTGCCCGTCACCGGATCGCCGGTGGGGAAGAACGCTGTGCCGAAGTACAGGGCCGCGGCGGTGCCGAACCCGATGAAGTCGTAGGTTTCGATGACGGCGCCAACACCGGAACCAATAGCGACGCGCCTTGCGTCCTTCGTGCCATGCACGTGGCCGCGCATTTTCAGAGCTTCGTTGCTCATACTGAATCCCTTTCGAAGAGCGAGGAACGCTTCCGCATCGCCGCTGTCGACTGTTAACAAATGATATGCCAGTGTGACCCGCATCATGCCTCACTGTCAACAGTCAATGTTTGAGGTTGACTGTCAACATTAAATTGGCCTACGGTGATTCACATCACCACCCGCTTATCCAGAGGATCAACGACGATGTTCAACTCCCGACTCGGCTGCTCGTCCATCAGCTTCAGGCATGAGGACCTGCCGGCCGCCCTGCGGACCATCAGCGGCCTGGGGTTCGAAGAAATCGACCTCGGCGCCCTGCCCGGTGTCTGCGACCATGTCCCGTACAGCCTCGATCACGCCGCCGTCGGCGGCGTGGCCGCGGAAGTCGCGGCCTCAGGGCTGCGGGTCCGCTCGGTTAACGGGGATATCGGCGACCTCAACGCAGTGCTCGACGACGGCGGGCGGCTGGCCCGCGAACGGCACCTGGAGGCGCTGCTCACCCTCACCGCCAACACTGGAGCGAAGGCACTGGTCCTCCCGTGCGGTGCGCTCAGCCACGAACCGGTCCGAAGCCTCGAGCAGGACCTGGACGAAATTGCGTCCCAACTCATCCACGCCGGTCAGCGTGCGGCGGAGTTCGGCGTCGAGCTCTGGACAGAATCCCTGCACTTCCTCCGGTTCTGCTGGAACCTGGAACGCGCGGAACTGCTGGCGCAGCGGCTGGCGGGTACCGGCGTCGGAATTGTCATGGACTTCAGCCATATCGTCGCCGCCGGCGAAGATCCGCTGGAGTACCTCGAACGCCACAAGAGCCGCATCTCCCACGTCCACCTCCGCGATGCGGTTCCAGGCAACATCAACCTCAGCATCGGCAACGGCCAGGCGGACTTCGCCGCTGGACTTCGCGCCCTGGCAGCGCAAGGCTACGCCGGCCACTTCTCCCTCGAACTCGAAACCCGGGATGTTACCCACGACGAACGCCCCGGCGCCGCAGCGAAAGCGGCAAGCTTCGTCACCGATCTCATCTGACCCATCGATTGCTCCGTAGCGGCCCTTTTGACCCCTCAAAACGGCACTTGTGGAGCAATCGATTCCAAAACCACCACCCAAGTAACCCAAGGAGCATCATGACCACCACGATTCAGCGCACCGCCGTCCTCACCGGAGCCACCTCGGACCGGGGCATCGGCATCACAACCGCCCGCCGCTACGCCAGCCAGGGCTGGGGCGTGGTGATCCTGGACCTCGACGGCGAGAAGTCCGCCAAGGTCGCCGCCGAGATCGGCAATGAGTTCAACGTGCCGGCGTTCGGCCACGAGATCGACGTCGCCAACGAAGGCTCCGTCCTCGCCGCCTATGAAGCCGTCAAGGCTGAGGTCGCCGCAGGCATCCTCCCCCCGGTGGGCGCCCTGGCCAATATCGCCGGCATCACCTCGCCAATCCCGTTCCTGGAAACCACCCTGGACCTCTGGCACAAGGTGATGGACGTCAACGCCACCGGGACCTACCTGGTCACCAAAGCGTTCCTGCCGGACATGATCGAGGCCGGTTGGGGCCGGATCGTCAACATGTCCTCGGTGTCCGCCCAGCGCGGCGGCGGCGTCTTCGGCAAGGTCCCCTACTCCGCCGCGAAGGCCGCGATTCTCGGCTTCACCAAGGCGCTGGCCCGCGAAATCGGCGCCACGGGGGTCACCGTCAACGCGATCACGCCCGGCGCCGTGGACACCAACATCCGCGTGGGCAGCACTGATGAGCAGGAAGCCGCCATCAACGCCGGCATCCCGCTGGGCCGCAACGCCACCACGGAGGAGATCGCCGCCGTCATCACCTTCCTGTCGTCCGAGGAATCCGCATACCTCACGGGCACCACCATCGATATCAACGGCGGAAGCCACATCCACTAACAGCCCGCCCCGCAGGCCACCTCCACGTCAGAGAGCCCATCATGACCAAGATTTTCAACGATCCCGCCGAGTTTGCGGAAGAAGCCCTTGCCGGCTTCTGCGACGTCCATTCCGGGCTGGTGCGCCAGGTCCCGGGAGGCGCCGTGCGGCGCCACCGTCCGGCCAACCCCAAAGTGGCGGTCCTCGCCGGTGGCGGGTCCGGGCATTACCCGGCGTTCGCCGGCCTGATCGGCAGCGGACTGGCCGACGGCGCCGTGGTGGGTAACATCTTCACCTCGCCTTCCGCGCAGCAGGCCTACGCCCTGGCCAAGGCCGCGGAGTCCGGCGCCGGCGTGGTGTTCACCTACGGCAACTACGCCGGGGACGTGATGAACTTCGGCATGGCCAGCGAACGCCTCGCCGCCGAGGGGATCCAGGTTGAAAACGTCCTGGTCACCGACGACATCGCCAGCGCGCCGCCGTCGGAATCCGAGAAGCGCCGCGGCATCGCGGGTGACTTCACGGTCTTCAAAATCATGGGCGCCGCAGCGGAAACGGGCGCGGACCTGGCAGATGTGGTCCGCCTCGGCCGCAAGGCCAACAGCCTGACGCGGACCATCGGCAGCGCCTTCCATGGGTGCACGTTCCCGGGCGCGGATGCCCCGCTGTTCGCACTCAAGGACAAGCAGATGGGGCTCGGACTGGGAATCCACGGCGAACCCGGCCTGTTCGACACCGATCTGCCGTCCGCCAGGGAACTCGGCCAGGAGTTTGTCTCCCGGCTGCTGGCCGAAACGCCTGAAGGTGCCGGCGATCGCCTCGCGGTCATCCTCAACGGCCTGGGTTCCACCAAGCACGAGGAGCTCTTTGTCCTCTGGCTGACCGTGGCCCCGCTGCTCAGGGACGCTGGCTACACCCTGGTCATGCCTGAGGTGGGCGAACTGGTCACCAGCCTGGACATGTCCGGTGTGTCACTCACCATCACCTGGCTGGACGAAGAGCTGGAGCCGCTGTGGTTGGCTCCGGCCGAAACGCCCGCCTACCGCCGCGGAAACGCCGCGGTCCAGTCGGGCGAGGCCTCCGGCGAGGAATCGTCCGACGGCGCCGCCGCACCTGCCGCCTACGAGGCAACCGAGGATTCGCGCGAGTACGCCGCCCGTTGCCTTTCGGCGCTGGACGCCGCGCGGAAGTGTCTGCACAGCGCAGAAACCAGGCTCGGGGACATGGATGCCGTTGCCGGAGACGGCGACCACGGGCGCGGAATGGTCCGCGGGATCGACGCCGCAACCACAGCAGCCGCGGGGGCGGCCGGGCAGGGTGCCGGGGCAGGTTCGGTCCTGATCGCCGCGGGTGACGCCTGGGCAGACAAGGCCGGCGGCACCTCAGGCGTTCTCTGGGGCGCAGGACTGCGGGCATTCGGGGAATCGCTGGGCGATCAGCGCAGCCCTGACGCCGAGGAACTTGCCGCCGGGGTGCGCGCCTTTTCGGACCGGATCACCGGGCTCGGCAAAGCGGCGCCGGGCGATAAAACCATGGTGGATGCGCTGGTGCCCTTCACCGAAACCTTTACGCGCCTGGCATTCGATGGTGCAGAACCGCGCCAGGCATGGGAAGTCGCGGCTCTTGAAGCGACGACGTCGGCCGAGTCCACGGCGTCGCTACGACCCCTGAAGGGACGAGCCCGGCCGCTTGCCGAAAAGAGCGTGGGTACGCCGGATCCCGGTGCCACCTCCCTCGCGATGATTTTCACCGTGATGGGTCCCTTCCTGGCCGCGCCCGGGCAGGAAACCCCGGCCGCCGCCACCAACAGCAGCCAGCCGGCGGGAGTGCTCTCATGACCACCACACAGCAAACCACCAGGCAGGAAACGGCCACACCGGAAGCGACCGCCGCGGGGAAGATGGGGCTCCGCCTCGTCCTGGGTGCGGACGAAGCCGGCGTCGACTACAAAAACCGCATCCTGGCCGATCTGCAGGCCGATCCCAGGATCAGCGAAATCATCGACATCGGGGTCAACCGGAGCGACGCCCCGGAGGACTTCGTCAGGCCCTACCCTTACGTGGGCATTGCCGCCGGTGAGCTGATCCGCGACGGGCATGCCGACCGCGCCATCCTCTTCTGCGGCACGGGGATCGGGGTGGCCATTGCTGCCAACAAGGTTGACGGCATCCGCGCCACCACAGCCCACGACTCCTTCTCCGTGGAGCGCTCAGTCCTGTCCAACGACTGCCAGGTGCTCACGATGGGGCAGCGGGTGGTCGGTGTGGAACTCGCCAGCCGGCTGGCCAGGGAGTGGATCGGCTACACATTCGACCCGGCGTCGGCCTCGGCGGACAAGGTCAAGGTCCTCACGGACTTCGAAGGGTGCTGAGCACAGGGTCCGCGTTGGCGAACGTACCGCTACTGTGCCGGCTCCTGGCCGTAGGACTGGTTCCAGCCGTTGGGAGCTGCCGGACCGCCCGCGTGGCCCGTGTGGGCCGACCCTGGAGGGGTGCCGCCCTGCATGCGGATGAGCTCGGCGGTGTTCTCCGCGGTGCGGATGCCGGCCACCAATGACTCCAGACCGATCCGTGCCAAGGCCAAGTAGATCAGAACCACCAGCGGTCCGAGAATCAGCATGACCAGGATGCCGAGCAAAACGTTCCGGGAAGCGAATGACGCGATGACGACCACAATGTAGCCGAGGCCCAGCGCAACCATGATCAGGATGTAGACGATTCTGGCGATCGATGGCGAAACGAATCTGGTGAATGACAAGTCGAATAGGTTTTTCATTGGTCCCCCATTTGTGTTTCCGCTGTTCAGGCGGCTGTTTGTGCTGACGTTGCCAGCCTAACCGTTGCGTGCTGATCGGCCGTCGCAGGCGCCAAAACTTCCGGAGGGAGTGCGGGGCTACAGCTGAGGCTGTTGCAGGAAATCGGCCAGGCTCAAGGGGTCCCGGCCAGTCAGCCCATGCACGTCCGGCGACAGCCCGGCGAGTTCCCCGGCAGCAATGGCGGTGTAGGTGCTCACCCACGCGTCCACCTGCCACGGCGGCGCCCCGTACAACGCCCGCGAGGCGTACGCTTCCTCAAGCGTTTCCGGGTGATAAGTGATGCTCCGCCCGGTTTCCGCCGTGAGAACTTCCGCAGCGTGCCACAGCGTGAGCTCCGCCGGCCCGGTGAGGTTATAGGTGGCGCCCACATGAAGCGCAGGGTCCCTCAGCACCGCCACAGCACAACGGGCGATGTCCTCACGGGCCACCGCCGAGACCACGCCATTCCCGGCCGGTCCGCGGATCACCCCGTCCTCACCCGCAAGGAGCGGCAGGAAGTCCAGGTAGAAGTTGTCCCGCAGGAACGTGTACTTCATGCCGGAGGCCTTGATCCGCTCCTCGGTGGCGTAATGGTCGCGGCCCAACGTGAACACCGAGTCCGGCGCCGCGCCGTAGAACGACGTGTAAACAACGTGCTGCACCCCGGCCGCAGCAGCGGTATCGATGAAGCTGTAATGCTGCTGCAGCCTGTCCTCGGCCTCGGCCGCTGACACCATAAAAAGGACTTTGACCCCCTCCAACGCCTTGGCGGACAAAACAGCATCCGCATAACTGAACACCAGCGGGACGGCGCCCTCGAGTTGCGGTGCGCGGCCGGCATCGCGGACCAGCAGGCGCTGGGGCCGCCCCAGTGCCGCGAGCTCCCGGGCCACCATCCCGCCCAGACCTCCGGTGGAGCCTGTGACGGCGAGATCGGCCAGGGTCGGAAGGGAAGTCAAGGGGGCTCCTTACCCTTCGCGGGTGGCGGGCGACGTGGTCTTCGCCGGGTCGCGTTCCGCGAGCGAGCCAATCGCGTCGTCGATCTTCTTCAGAACATCGGGCTCCAGGGTGACGCCCGCGGCTGCCACGCTGTCGGCGATCTGCTCCGGACGGGACGCACCCACAATGGCCGACGCCACGTTAGGGTTCTGCAGCACCCAGGCCACCGCAAGCTGCGGCATGGACAGCCCCGCTTCCGCCGCAATGGGTTTGAGGTTCTGGACGCCGGCCAGGACGTCGTCGCGCATCCAGCGCTCAATCATCCTTGCTCCGCCCTTGTCATCTGTGGCGCGGCTGCCTTCCGGCGCCGGCTGGCCGGGCAGGTATTTGCCGCTCAGCACGCCCTGCCCCATGGGGGACCAGACGATCTGGGAGACGCCCAGCTCCTCCGACGCCGGCACAACCTCGGCCTCGATGACCCGCCAGAGCATGTTGTACTGCGGCTGGTTGGAGATCAGCTGGAAGCCCAGTTCCTTGGACAGCGCGTGGCCTTCGCGGAGMTGCTCCGCGGTCCATTCGCTGACGCCGATGTACAGGGCCTTGCCCTGCCGGACGATGTCCGCGAAGGCCTGCATGGTCTCTTCCAGCGGCGTTTCAAAGTCGTAGCGGTGGGCTTGGTAGAGGTCCACATAGTCCGTCTGAAGCCGGCGGAGCGAGCCGTTGATCGACTCCATGATGTGTTTGCGGGACAGGCCCAGATCGTTTTTGCCCTTCGGGCCAGTGGGGCCGAAGACCTTGGTGAAGATCTCCAGCGATTCGCGCCGCTCGCCCTTCAGCGCCTCGCCGAGAACCGTTTCTGCCGCAGTGTTGGCGTAAACGTCCGCCGTGTCAAAGGTGCTGATGCCGGCGTCGAGCGCGGCCCGGACGCACTGGGTGGCGATGTCGTTCTCCACCTGGGAGCCGTGGGTCAGCCAGTTGCCGAACGTGATTTCCGAGACTTTGAAGCCGCTGTTTCCGAGGTATCTGAATTCCATGGTTTCCACGCTAACGGAGTTGGTTGCTCAGGGTAAGTGCCTGCCCGGATATCGGCCGGGATTAAGGCTTCGCAGCGTACGACGGCGTTGCACCGGGTTACGCCGGTCAGCGGCGGCGGAGTTCCGCGTACTCCAGGGACGGCACGACGGCGCCGGCATCGCGCTCCACAAAGTTTGTTCCGGGCGGCACCAGTTCATCGATGGCATCCAGGACCGGTTCGCTCAGGAGGGTGTCCGCTGCCTTGAGGTAGGCCTGGAGGTGGGCTTCCGTGCGGGGGCCGATGATCACGCTGCTCACTGCAGGGTGGTTCAGTGCGAAACCGATGGAAAGCTCCACGAGCGAGATCTCCAGCTTGTCCGCCAGCCTGGCCAGGGAGTCCGCCGCCAGGAGCTTGCGTTCGCTGGACGGCCCGGAGATGTCGTAGCGACCCGGGAGCGAATGCACGCGGGTGGGCGGCTTGCCGGCGTCCAGGACAAAATCGCCGGACAGCCAGCCGCCGGCCAGCGGCCCGTATGCGAGCACGCCCAGGCCGTACTGCTGGGCGATGGGGAGGACGTCGCGTTCGTTGCCGCGGACCAGCACGGAATAGGGCACCTGGTTGGCTACGGGCGGGATCAGGTGGTTGGTGGTGGCCAGCCACTGCGCCTCCACCAGCTGCGCGGGCGTGAAGACCGAGGTGCCGTAGTAGAGGATCTTGCCCTGCCGGATGAGGTCGTTCAGGGCGGTGATGGTCTCCAGGACGTCCGTGTTGTAGTCCGGCCGGTGGGCCTGGTACAGGTCTATCCGGTCCGTCTGGAGCCTGCGGAGGCTGCCCTCCACGGCCTGCATGATCCAGCGCCGGGAGTTGCCGGAGTGGGCGGGGTTGGGGCTCATCTGCCCGTGGAATTTCGTGGCCAGGAAGACGTCGTCGCGGCGACCTCGGAGCGCGCGGCCCACTACCTGTTCCGATTCGCCCTGCGAGTAAACGTCGGCGGTGTCAACGCCGGTGATGCCGGCGTCCAAGGCGGACTGGATGATGCGAATGCTGTCGTCCGCGCCGGTGGGTGCGCCACCTGTGCGGGTACTGTCCGATGCGCCGCCGGGGCCTTCGCCAAAGTTCATGGTGCCCAAGGTGAGCGGGCTGATGGGTGTGCCGGACCGGCCGAACACCCGGAGTTCGCTGAGGCTCATCCCCGGCTCCTCACAGTCGATTCCCCACGCGGATTGCTGTGGATCGTCACGACGCTACACAAATTCGGCGGAGCGAAAACGGTTTGTGCCTTAGTACTTCGCTTTTCGTAGCGGGGCGTAATGCAGCCCGGCGCCGTGACGATTTATGAACGGCCCGGCTGCCCGCAGGAAGCTCAGCCTTTGCTGGCAGGCAGCTTGGCCCGGAGGACTTTCGCGTGGCCGGTCAGTGACATGAGTGAGCCGGTGTCCAGCGGGGACAGCGGGCCCTCGGCCGGCGGCTTCGTAAACGAGGGGGCAGCCCCGGCACCGGAAACCGCCTGGCCGGTGTCGTTGGGGCCAGTGCCATCGGGCCCGGCGTCGTTGGGCCCGGTGTTCCCGGGGCCAGGAATGTCCTCGCGTACCGGAATGTCCCTGTGGAGCGCAGACTCCACCAGCGGGGCCACCGCTGCCACTTCTGCTGCCGGCAGGGATGGCGCCGGGAGTTCGCGGACCGTCACCTTGATCTCGGGTGCGGCGGCCCGGGCCCGCGCCATGGCCCGGGCATCGGCGTCCGCGACCGCGGCGGCCCAGTCTCCGGCCAGCACCGGCGGCTCGCGCCGGGCTGCGGTGAGCAACGGGTGACGCTCCACGGCGTCCTGGAACCGCGGGCCCAGCTCGGATGGCTTAAGGAGGTTCCGGCTGTTGCGAATGGCCTTGCGCCAGCCGCGGGGAGCCGGGAACTGGCCACGGAGCACCCCGGCGCGGGGTGGCTTGGCGGGGGAGGCGGCAGCGTCGTCGTATGTTGCATCAGGGGCGCTCGACGGGAGTTCGGTCCCGCCGGTGAGGCGGACCAGGGGAAGGGTTTCGTTCCTGGGCAGCCGCCCAAACAGCGCCTGCACGGTCAGCACCAGCAGCCGGCCGGCGCCGGCGAGCACCAGGGTCAGGATTACCAGCAGGAACAGGCCCAGGAACATCAGGAACGCCAGTCCCAGCGTGCCGAAAAACGTCAGGTTGAGAACGAGTGTCGCTGAATCTTCCACGTCATCACTCCAATCTGCCAGCGGCGGAGCCCGTGCCGGCACCCATCACCACGGGCACCAAGCCCCTCCACTACCTTACGGACTATTTTTCGGACACACTGCCGGTTGCGGGGGCGCGGCCGAGGTTGTTTCGAAGCTGTTACCCGATATGACAACCGCCGTGCCGCCTATACCTGCCGCCTATAGTCGGTAGAGACCACCAAGCCGCCGGGATGCGGCGAAGACCACAGGCAGAGGAGCACCGTTGTACGAGAACCCAGGCATTGCCGGCAACTGCCCTTGCCTGTCGGGCGAGGTGTACAGCGAGTGCTGCGGGCGCTTCCACAGCGGCGGAGCCGACGCCGCGACCGCTGAGCAGCTGATGCGTTCGCGCTACACCGCGTTTGTGCTGCTCAACGCCGGATACCTCCGGCAGACGTGGCATCCGAGCACCGTGCCGGCTGACCTGGAACTGGACCCTGCCATCGAGTGGCGCCGCCTGGACATCGTCTCCACACACCGCGGCGGGCCGCTGGACACCGAAGGCGTTGTGGAGTTCAAAGCGTATTTCCGGCACGACGGTGAACGCGGAGTCCACCACGAAACCAGCCGCTTTGTACGGGAAAACCGGCGCTGGTATTACGTGGACGCCGTGCTTGCCTAGCTCTCGCTGTAGGTTTCATCCGGTGTGAAGCCGGCCCGGTCCACCTTCCGGTGGAAGTGCATGCCGGCCAGGCCGCCGAGCACGGCACCCACGAGCGCAACCAAGGCAACCACGACGGCGGCGATGATGCTCGTGACCGTCAGTTCGCCTTCGTTGATGGGGATCCTCGGGAAGCTGTTGAGGTTGGCCAGGACGTTGAACTGCTGACCGGCGATAAGGCCGAGCAGCGCCACAACCACCGCGGCGATCAGGGCCCAGGCCCATACCATCATGCCCTGCTTGGCACCGTTGAACCGCGCCATCCGGCCAGCCACATAGCCGCCTGAGTAGTAAGAGACGAACAGGATCGCCAGCAGGACGATGATGCCCACCATGCCCATAGTGCCGTTGGTGGCCATCTGGTGGACGGCATCGTTGACGTCCGTGTGGTTCGCCAGCCCGACGGCCGTTCCCGCCGCGGCAACAAAGGCCGTCAGCAGGACGGCCATCCCGGTCGCGGCCAGCCAACCGAAGAAGGCGGAGCCCACTTTCACGCCGCCGAACTTTTCCCTCTCCCGGGCGACGGCGGTCTGCCGGTCCGTCAACCGCGGGTCCGTCACCCGCGGGTCGATCACCGGAACAGTCATCCCCTGTTCTGCAGTGTACGGTTCAGCGGCGTATGGTTCCGCGGCGTCCTGCTGCGCGGCGTCCTGCCGGGTTGCGTACGGTGGCTCTGCGTCCCGCCGTCCAGCGTTCGGCCGCGTCTGATCCAAGGCGAGCGTTGGCTCACCGCCCGCGTCACGGGCCGCCGCACCGCCCGCGAAGGTCTCATCACGAGCAGTTTCTCTCCGCAGATTCTCAGTCCGGGCGCGCCGCGGAAGTCCGTCCCCTGGTTCCATGTGGTTGCTCATGAATCAACTCAACCACTGGTCAGCGGTGATAACAAGGATGCTTACTATCTGCTAGCGGTAGTTCCGGTGCAGATTTTCCTTGGCTGACGCGCCGGGTGTGGCATCAGCGATCCACGGCCCCGTGCCCTCTGACTGGTCCAGTACACCGGCCTCCAGCCAGGTGTAATCCCCGGCCAGGACCTTGCCGGCGAGCACGTGATCGGCGTCGTCGGTATTGCGCCACAGCTGGTCAAAGTACTCGTCGATGCGGACACGCGACTGCTCGCAGAACGCCTCTGCCAGTTCGTAGGCGCCCGCGGCATGCTCGGGGGTGGTGCGAAGAAGCATCTCGGCCCGTGAACAGCATGCAGCCATGGCGAAGAGTTCGGCACCGATGTCCACTATCCGGCCCAGGAACGCCTGCTTGTATTCGAGCTTCGCCTGCCAGCGGCCCATGCCGTAGAACGTTTGCCGGGCCAACCTCCGTGACGTCCGTTCCACAAAACGCAGGTGCTTGGCCAGCCGGCCAAAGTCGCCGTAGGAGCGGGGGTCCATCCCGGCGCCGGCCACGAGTTTGGGCAGCCACTTCGCATAGAAGCCTGAGGCCCCGACGGCGGCCCTGGCCTTGTCCTGCAGGCTCGCATCCACGGAGGCAAGGTCGCCGGCGGCGGCAAGGTGCGCGTCCACGGCTTCGCGGGCGATGAGGAGCTTCATGATCTCCGAGGAACCCTCGAAGATGCGGTTGATCCGGAGGTCACGCAACTGCTGTTCCGCCGGAACCGCGCGTTCCCCACGGGCCGCCAGCGATTCTGCTGTCTCAAAGCCCCGGCCCCCGCGGATCTGGACCAGCTCATCGGCGATCCGGCAGCTGATCTCCGTGGACCACAGCTTGGCGAGGGCTGCCTCGATCCGGACGTCTTTCTGCCCGGCGTCGGCAAGTTCCGCGGACAACTCAAAGACAGCGTCGAGGGCGAAGGCGGACGCCGCGATGAAGGCGATCTTTTTGCCCACGGCTTCGTGTTTGCCCACCGGCTGTCCCCATTGGGTGCGGGCGTTGGACCATTCCCGCGCAATTTTCAGGCTCCAGCGGCCGGACGCGACACACAGCGCCGGCAGCGAGAGCCGGCCCGTGTTCAGCGTGGTGAGCGCGATCTTCAGGCCCTGCCCCTCGCGTCCCAGCCTGTTTGCCGCAGGCACCCGCACCTGGTGGAACCGGGTCACGCCATTTTCGATGCCCCGCAGTCCCATAAAGGTGTTCCGGTTCTCCACAGTGATGCCGGGGGAGTCCATCTCCACCACGAACGCGCTGATGCCGCCCTTGTGTGCAGTGCCGTCCGCGTCGGTGTGGGCCGGCACCAGGGCCATCACCACCACGAGTTCGGCGATCACCCCGTTGGTGGTCCAAAGTTTCACGCCGTCCAGAACGTAAGATCCGCCGTCGTCCGCGGGAACTGCGGTGCTGCCCATCCGGGCGGGGTCGCTGCCAACGTCCGGTTCCGTCAGCAGGAAAGCGGTAATGGCCCCCGCGGCGCAGCGCGGCAGGTATTCCCGTTTCTGCTCAGCGGTACCAAACACCTTCACGGGCTCCGGGACACCAATGGACTGGTGTGCCGAAATCAGGGCGCCGAGGCTGGGATGGACACTGCCCAGCAGCGCAAGGGACCTGCCGTAGTAGACCAGGGACAGGCCGAGTCCGCCATACTCCTGCGGGATCTTCATGCCAAAGACGCCAAGCTCCGCCAAACCGCGAATGTATTCGTCAGGGATTTTCGCATCCCGCTCGATCACGCGGCCGGACAGGGTCCGGGCGTACTCCGTGAGTCGCTCCAGGAAAGCTTCGCCGCGCTCCACATCTTCAGCCTGGGCCTTCGGCCAGGGGTGAATGAGATCGAGGTCAAAACTTCCCAGGTACAGCCCCTTCGCAAAGCTGGGCCGGTCCCAGCCGGTCTCGCGGGAGGCCTCGGCGAGTGCCCGGGCATCCGCGGCGGTGGCATCGGGACCGATATTGCTCGCGGCGACCTGAACGTCAGCGTCCGGGGTGTCGGAGGGAGGCGCATCGGCGGCAGCTTTGGTGGCGGGACTGTCAGTGGCGGAGCTCATGGGGTATCTCCTTCGCCGGATGGCCGGTTCTAGCCATGGATCCGCCGGGCTGGAGAACCCTTTAGCTGTCTCCCAACATTACCCGCGGGTAGCTTCCAGTGCTAGGGGAGGGCTGCCCTTGGAAGTCCACCGGAAGCTCCACCCCGGCGGCTTGATGGACCAGCCGGTCCCAGCCCTGGTTGATGCCGTGGACCACTGCGAGCAGGGACGTTGACGCGAGGAACCAGGCCAGCTTGGCCACCCCTGCCAGGACCAGGGCAAGGAAGCCCGCGGTCAGGACGAAGGCCACCAGGACCAGTGCCAACACCATGGTTCCGATGAACACCATGGTGGACGTTTCCACTGAACTTAAGTCGAACTGCATTCTTCCCCCTGCGCCATTGCCTCGGATGAGTCAGTAGGACTGAGCGTAGGGGCTGCCGGGCGTCCCCAACCAGACGCGGCCCGCCCGGACGGACGGGTTGATACGGGATCGAAATGCTACCCGGGGGTAGGTCACGGGCTGGTCGCGGACTTCCGGCCGTTAGGGGCGCAAGGGCTCTGCGTTAACCTTGTAGTTGGCAGTTTCCTGCCCAACCATCCCTAGCAGCAGAAGGAGAAGTGCGTGCCCCGCTCCGCCAGGTCATCCGCTGACGCGATCAGCGCCCGGCTCCGGGACCTCGACCTCCTCACCAAAGGCCCTGCCTGGGCGCTCACACGCTCCGCGCCGTGGGTCATCGCCGTGCTGCAGGCATCCTTCACCCGCACGCGCCCGCAGCTTCCGCTCGAGGAGTTCCACGCCGACGTCGACTCCTTCCTTGAGCAGTTGCGGCGCCAGGAGCCGGGAGGGCCCGCCGCCGGAACGTCCACCGGCAGGAACTACGCGGACGAATGGACCCGCAAGAACTTCCTGACCCGCCGTAACCAGTCGGGGCAGATCGTGTACGAAGTCACCGAGCCTGCCGCCCGCGTGCTCGCCTTCCTGGACAGCCTCTCCAGCGAGCGGTCCACACTGAACGGATCCCGGCTGGGAACCCTGCTCGGCGACGTGGAGAAGCTCGCCAACGAAACCAACCCGGACCAGAGCGCCCGGCTGGAATCCCTCGAGGAAGAAATCGGGGAACGGCAGCAGCTGATCCAGGACATCAGCACCGGCGACTTTGACGGGCTGCTCGATGACGACGAAGCCGTGGAGGCCGCCGGCAACATCCTGGACCTCGCCGCGAGCCTGCCCGCCGACTACAAAAAGATGCGCGACCGGATTGAAGAACTGGTGGGCGAACTGCGCAACCAGATCATCGAGGAGTCGCTCAGCAAGGGTGCMACSATGGCSCAGGTSCTGGAGGCGGACAAACGSCTSCGGCAGAGCCCCGAGGGCAGGACCTTCCGTTCCTTCACCGCGTTCCTGGACGATCCGCAGCAGCAAATGCGGTTCCGGTCGGCGATCGGCGAGGTCCTGAGCAGGCAGTTCGCGGATGACCTGTCGCCGGAGGACCGCGAGACGCTGAAGAACCTGGTGGCCGAGCTCCGCCACCAGCACAGCCAGATCCAGCGCATCTACGGCAAGCTCAGCGAAAGCCTGAACACCTACGTCCAGAGCGACGATTTCCGCCAGTCCGTGCGGCTCCGGAAGGTGCTGCGCGAGGCTGAGCAGGCCATCAGGTCCCTGCCGTACGAACGTGAACGGGCGGGCCTGGTCCGCGGCCCCGTGCTCTTCAACGCCGGCTTCGAATCCCTCGCCATGGTCAAGCTCTATGACCCGGACGAATTCGCCGTCCCGCCCAGGCTTGCGGACCCCATCGCCTTCAGCGACTCGGACCGGATGCGCTCGCCGAGGACAGGCAAGGCGCGCCCGGAGGCCATCCGCGCCGCCGTCGCGGGCGCCTCCACCCTGGCCGAGGCCTGGACCCGGCTGCCCGCCGACGAGCAACACATCAACTCCATCCGCGCGCTCCTCTCGCACGCCCTCCAGGAAGGCGCGGCCTTCGACCGCGAAACCTGGGACGGCCTGGCCTTCGAACAAATCGACGGCACCACCCGCAAGGCGTACCTGCCGGTGGTAACCCTCAAGAAGGATTCATGATGACTGAAGTTACAAACGTGACGAGCTCGGCGCCCGATGCCGCCCAGGGAGTGGCATCGGGCCTGTCGGAGCCGCGCGCTGAGCTGATCGAAGATCAGCCGCGCGGCGAAGGGGCGGGGGCGGCATCGGGCGCTGCGCTCACCCCGCGCGACACCTTTGTGGACGGCGCGGCGATCTTCCCCGGCGACACCGGCGTGCTCTCCATGAAGGTGCGCCAGGCCCTGGTGAAGCTGCTGAAGGGCCCTTATGTGGACGGCGGGCGGGACGAGAAACTGTGGACCACCCTGCTGGACAATCAGCTGATCCTGCGCAGCCGCCTGTCCGAGCTCTTCCTGACCCTGCAGCTCGACCACGAACGCAAAATCGCCGTCCTGCGCCCGGTTGACCCTGATGCCATTGGCGGCAGCACGCGTTCCAGCATCCTGCGCCAGCAGAGGGCGCTCAGCCGGGGGGAGACCATCGTGCTGCTCCGCCTGCGCCTGCTGCTGGACCGTCACGTCACGGCCCAGACCGATCCCACCATCACGCGCGAGGAGATCGCAGAGCTCGTGGCCCACTACCAGCCGGCCGGCCAACAGGACGCCCTGCGGGATTCGGACGTGGTCAACAGGGCCATCACCAAGCTCCTGGCCCGCCAGCTGCTCCTCACCACGGGCCTGGAGGATGTCTATGCCATCTCCAACGCCCTGCCCCTCGCACTGCCGTTCGAAAACATCGGCGACATCCCGGCCCAAATCGAAGCCCTCGTGGCCGCCACAACCGACCCCGCCGGAACAGAACCCCTGCTGGAGCTGGACCACGACGCGGAGACTGAACCCGCCGAAACCGAGGAGGACAAGTGAGCATCGCCACCATGCTCCCCATGGGCGAGCTCACGAACCCCGGCCAGATGCGGCTTGCTTTGGTGCAGGTGGTCAACTGGGGCACGTTCCATGGCGCGCACACGATGCATGTTGACCGCAACGGAACCCTGCTGACGGGCAACTCCGGCGTGGGCAAGTCCACGCTGTTTGATGCCATGCTGCGGGTCTTTGACGCCCGGCCGCGCTCCAATGAAGCCGCCGCGCAGCGTGCCGGCGGAGCTGTGGAGGACAAACGGACCACCTTTACCTACATGCGTGGCAAGGTGGGCGACAAAGCAGTGGGCGAGGGCTCGGCCAGCGCGTTCCAGCGGCCGGGTGCCACCTGGTCCGCCGTCGCACTGACGTTCGATAACGCCGCGGGCACCCGCGTCACCGTGTCGGCATTGTTCGATGTGCCCAAGAACGGCACGGAGTCCAGTGTTGGACGTTTCTACCTGATCGACAACAAGCCGCTGGACCTGCCGGCCATTGAGGACATCGCGGAGAAGCGCTTCACCAAGGCCACGCTGGAATCGGTCTTCCCGGACGCCCAGATTTTCGACGTGCACAAGGCCTTCGCGGAGCGTTTCCGCCGTCTGCTGGGCATCAGCTCGGACCAGGCCCTGCCGCTGCTGCGCGTAATCCAGGCCGGCAAGGGCCTGGGCGGCAGCGTCAACACCTTCTTCCGCGACCAGGTCCTGGACGCCCCGGCAACCCTCTCCGCCGCGGATGCGGTGGTGGAGGAATTCAGCAACCTGATGTCCATCCGGCAGCGGCTCGAGGATGTGCGGCAGCAGCGGGACCAACTGGCCCCCGTGCCCGGCCTGAACAAGGAGTACGCACAGTCTCTGCTGGACGCGAACCGGCTCCGGGAGCTGGCGGGCGAGGAGTTCGAGGCCTACAAGCAGCAGCTCGCGGTCACCGTGCACCAGAAAACCCTGGCCCGTTTCAAGGAACTGGCGCAGGCCAAGGCCAAGGAACTCGGGGCGGAGCGCTCGGTAAGGGACGGGCTCGCCAAGGAACTGCGGGAGCTCGAGACCGACTACAACAACCAGGGCGGCAACGCGATCTCCGCGATCGAACAGTCGCTGGACAACGCCAGGGTTGGGCTGAGGCTCCGGGAGCAGGTGGAGGAAGCCGCGCGCAAGGCCCTGTCAGACGCCGGCCTCCAGCTTGACTGGACCGCCGGGGGCTGGGAGCAGGCCCACGAGCAGGCGGCCGCCAGGGCAGCCGAGCTCAAGGACGATTCCCAGGCCCTGCAGGAACTCCGGTTCGAAGCATTCGACGGCCACGCCACGAAAAAACGCGAGCTCGCGGCTGCCCAGCAGGAACTCGTCTCGCTGAAGACGCGCAAGTCCCTGCTGCCGCCGTCGAGCATTGAAAACCGGGCGGCGATCGCTGCGGCCACCGGGGTGCCCGAGGACCGGATGCCGTTCGGCGGCGAGCTGATGGACCTCGCCGAGGGGGAGGAACAGTGGCGGCCGGCCGCCGAGCGCGCGCTCCGGAACCTCGCCACCACGCTGCTGGTACCCGGCGAACACTTTGCCGCGGTGACCCGGTACCTGAACGACAACAAGGTGCGCGGAGCCCTGCGCGCCGTGGATGTGTCCAAGCCGCTCGCGGGCGGCGCCCTCGCCGTGCAGGATGTGCGCGACGGCGACCTGCTGACCAAGCTGGACATCCTCGCCAGCGGCGCGGCGGCCGATGCCGGGGAATGGATCCGCGAGCGGATCGCCCTCGATTTGGCGTTCCCGTGCGTGGCGGACCCCGATGAGCTGGCGAAGCTGGACAAGGGCCTGAGCCTGGGCGGTGTGGTCAAACGCAACCGCCACACGGTGGAAAAGGATGACCGCTTCACCAGCCGCCAGGACTACGTGCTCGGGTTCGACAACGCCGCCAAGCTGGAGCTCGTGGCCGCCCAGGTGGAGGACCTGCAGCAGGAACTGGCGAAAGCAGCCGAGCTCGCACAAAGCCGCGAAGAATCCCACCAGGGCATGAGCCGCCAGCTCGACGCACTCCGCCGCATCGCCGAGGACCACCGCCCCTGGGAGCAGGTGTCCGCCGCGGTGGCCGCCGAGGAACTCACCCGGATCGAACAGCGGCTCACGGACGCCCTCGCGGCCCAAGCTGACCTGGAACCGTTGCGTGCCAACATCGAAACGGCGCGCCGGAAACACCAGGCGAGCACCGAGGCAGCGGCCGTCCTGCAAAGCGAGTACAAGGCACTGGACCGCCAGTTGAGCGCCGCCGATTCACTGCTGGAAGCGGCGCGTACCCGCCTCGCCCTGGCGCCGCCGTCGGACGCTACCGTCACGGCGCTGGAACCGTACTTCGCCGACTTCGGCGACGTCAGCGAGATGCATGAGCTGGACAACCTGGCCAACCGCGTCCGCACGGCACTTCTTGGAGAGCTGCACACCGCCGAGACGCGCGGGCAGGCCACGTCCGAGCGGCTGACCAGGATCTTCGAGGGTTTCGTGCGCGAATGGGGGTCCGCGATCTCCGCGGACCACGGCACCTCCATCGGTGCGGCGGGGGAGTTCGAAGCCCGCTACCACGCCATCGTCAGCGACGGCCTGCCCGCACAGGAGAGCGAATTCAGGCAGTTCTTCAACCAACGCACGCACGAATCCTTCAGCACGCTGCTGCACCTGCTGGACGAGGAACGGCGCTCCATTACCAGCCGCATCCTGCCGCTGAACGGCATCCTGTCCGAGGTCAACTTCCACGAGGGCAGCTTCCTGGAACTCGACATCAAGCAGACACTTCCCGCCACGGCGAAACAGTTTAAGGACGCCATCCAGAATGCGCTGAAGGCCCGGCACGCTCGGCCCACCCGATCAGGCTCCGCCACCGAAACCGATGACGACGCCGAGCTCACCGCGCGCTACAAGACCTTGGAAACGCTCGTGAAGAGGCTCGGCTCGCCCACGCCTGAGGACCGCCGGTGGCGGGCCGAAGTGCTGGATGTCCGCGGCCACCTGTTCATTCAGTGCAAGGAACACCGCGAAGCCGGCACGCGCACCGACGTCTATATGCACGCTGATACCGGCTCCATGTCCGGCGGCGAGCGGCAGCGCTTCACCGCGTTCATCATGGCCGCGGCGCTGAGCTATCAGCTAGGGATCGCCGAGCAGGGGTTCACCACCTACGGCACGGTGATGATGGACGAGGCCTTCGTGTTGGCCTCAGAGGAGTTCGCGGGCGCCGGCATCAAGGCGTTGCACGAGTTCGGTTTCCAGTTGCTGCTGGCCGCACCGGAAAACGTGATCGACCTGTCCCGGCATTTGGGCTCCGTCACGGAAATCCTCCGAGACAAGCGCACCAACCGCTCCGGGGTTCTCACTGCTCCGGTGATTCGCCGCCGCCCCGGTTCGGAGGGCGAATGGCGGTCCGAAGCCAACCCGGTGGACATCGTCCTCCGCTAGCGAGCGGTTGAGGGGGCGGCGTCGATCTGGGCCTGGATGATGCCGCCGAAGTGGGCCACGAGATCGTCGAACTCCCAGTGGTCAAAGAGCTCCAGCGTGCGGAACGTTTCGCCGAAGCCGGTCATGAGGGCGAGTACCGTGGCGGCCGCGCGGCGGTCCGGTGACGTGTCACCCATGACGCGGGCGACGGCTGCGAGGTAGCGTTCGCGGATCTCGGTGCGGGCAGCTCCCGGATCCGGGGCATCCCGGACGGCGAACGGGATCATGGCCCACGGCTCTTGCATGCCGCGTTCCCGACGCATTAGGACGCGGAACACCAGCGCCCTGCCTAGTTCCGACGTCGGGACGTCCAGGTCGGTGAGCAGCGATTCGTCCGGCTGCGCTGCGGCGAAAAGTTTTTCCTTGGAGAGGAACAACTTCATGACCAGGGCCGCCGAAATGCCGGCGTCGGCGGCGATGTCCCGGACCGTTACGCCGCGGTATCCGCGTTCGCCGAAAAGGCGCCTGGCGGACTGCAGGATGGCGTCGTGGCTGGGGCTGCTCATGCCCGCACGTGCTTCCCGGAGTTTTCCGCCACGGCGGGTGCGACGAGGTCCAGGGTGACGGAACGGCTGTCCACCGCCAGCTTGCCGGCCAGCGCCTGATGGGTCACCGGATGCAGCATGGTGACGACGTAGCGGCCGGCAGGGGGCAACGGAAAAGCGTACGTGCCGTCGTCGTTGGTGTGAGTGGTTGCCACATGCTCCCCGGTAGCCTGCAGCAGCGTCACCATGGCCCCGGGGACAGCGCGGCCGCCAACGCTCACAGCGCCGCTGAGCTCCAGGCGCTTCCCCAAGAAGAAGTTCTGCTGCAGGGTCCGGCCGTCGAAGTCGAAGACCTGGGCCAACGGTGCCCAGCCGCCCGCATTGGCCACCACCAGGTATTTCCCGGCCCCGGGCAGCGCCACCGAATAATTGCCGTCCACATCCACCCGGCTCCAGTCCACCGGATCGCCGCCTGTCTTCAGAACGGTGACGACGGCGGGCGTGAGGGGGCGGTGGTCCGCGGCCAGGACGCGCCCTTGGACCACGAGTTCGCTGACCGCGCCGACGGGCACCGCCGGGCGGGGTGCCGCCAGCCGGGGGATGAACACGGCCGCAAGGATGGATCCCGCCGAGGCCAGGGCCGCCATCCAGAAAACGTCCTTGAACGCATCAAACGAGGGAAGGTGGGCGGCGCCAACCGTGATGCTCACGGAGGTGAGGACGGCAGCGACGGCCGCGCTCGACGTCGAGGTTCCAATGGACCTGACCAGGCTGTTCAGCCCGTTGGCGGACGCTGTCTMGGTGATGGGAACCACGCCCATGATCAGGGTGGGCATGGCGGCGTACGCGATGGCCGTTCCGATGCTGACCACGGTGGAACCAATAATGACCGACGCGATGGAGTCGTAGAAAAACACGCGGCCCACGTAGCCGGCAATCATCACGGCGGCACCGGCAATCAGTGCGGTCTTGCCGCCAAAAACACGGATCAGGCGGCCGGAAACGGGTGCGAAGATCACCATGGCGAGTCCGGACGGGACCATGCACAGCCCGGCTGTGATGACGCTCAACTGGAAGCCGTAGCCGGTGGACGTGGGCAGTTGGAGCTGTTGCGTTGTGAGCAGCATGTTCGCGAACATGGCGAAGCCGATCAGCAGCGAGGCGAGGTTGGTCATCAGCACGGGACGGCGTGCGGAGGTCCGCAGGTCAACCATCGGCTGGCTGACCTTGAGTTCGTAGGGGACCCACATGGCCAGCAGCACCACAGCGCTCACGAACAGCAGCAGGACCGGCTCGGAGCCCCATCCCCACGAGCCGCCCTTGGAGATTGCCAGCAGGAGGGCTGCCAGCGCGCCGGACAGCACCACGGCCCCGGCGTAGTCGAAGCGCCCGGGCGTGCGGACCTTGGATTCGGGCACCACCAGCAGTACGGCCAGGAGCAGCAGCGTCCCGGCGGCTGCGGATACCCAGAAGATTGACGCCCAGCCAAAGCCTTCGTAGAGCACGCCGGCCAGCGGCAACCCCATGGCGCTGCCGATGCCGAGGGTGGCGCTCATCAGTGCCACCGCCGATCCCATCTTTTCCTTCGGCAATTCGTCGCGCATGATGCTGATGCCCACGGGGATCAGCGCCGAGGAGAATCCTTGGAGGGCCCGCCCAACGATGAGCCACAGGAAGGATCCGCCAACTGCGGCAATGACCGAGCCGGCCACCATGATGGCCAGGCAGACCACCATCATTTTTTGCTTGCCGTACATGTCCGCACTGCGGGACACGATCGGTGTGGCCACCGCGCTGGACAGCAGAGTAGCAGTCACCAGCCAGGAGGCGTCGTCGGCAGTCACACTCAGGATGTGCGGGAAGTCCGGAAGCAACGGCACCACCAGCGTCTGCATCAGTGACACCACCGTGCCGCTGAGTGCCAGGACCGCGGTGATGAGCGACGGCGCTGGGTTGCGTTGGGAGCGTGGGGCGGTGGTAGGGGGCATCTGCTGCTTTCGACGTGGGCGGGGCGTGGGAGCCGGGGGAGGAACTCGGTCAGCAATACACGCAGCGCGGTGAACGGGCGTTTACCCTCTTTCCAGTGAACCATCGTTCACCCCCGCGTCGCAATCTGCGGAGGCTGTTCGCTGCGTCACATGCGCAATTACGCAAGGTAAAGCTTTCCTAATTTGCGTGAGGGTAGGCTAGCCTTACTTAGGATCGCATCACTGACCTAAGGAGTTTCGTGACTTCCCCTCTCTTCCGTGGCCCCAGCGCCACCCGCCCTACGCTGTTCAAAACAGCCGGCAAGGCCTCTGCGGTACTCGCTGCAGCGGCGCTCACCCTGTCGGCTTGTTCCACGGGCCCTGCGGCGAGTACGCCGGACGCCGGCACCTCCAGCCCAAGCAGTTCGCAGTTCCCCGTCACCATCAAGCACGTCTTCGGCGAAACCACTATCAACCAACCGCCCACGCGGGTAGCCACCGTCTCCTGGGTCAACGACGACGTCGCCATTGCCCTCGGCATTGTTCCCGTGGGCGTGCCCAAGAACGAGTGGGGCGGCAATGAGCAGGGTTCCACGCCGTGGAAGGACGCCGCCCTCAAGGAACTCGGCGCCGGGTTCGGCACGGACAAGGCCCCGGTCCAGTACTCCGAGGCCGACGGCATCAACTTCACCGAAATCGCCAAGCTCACCCCGGATGTCATCCTCGCCGCGTACTCCGGGCTGAGCGAGGAGGACTACCGGAAACTGAGCCAGATCGCGCCTGTTGTGGCCCATCCCGAGGTCGCCTACGGAACCTCCTGGCAGGACTCCACTGCCATCATCGGCAAGGCACTGGGCAAAGACGCGGAGGCCGCCAAACTGATTTCGGCCACCGAGGCGACAGTCAAGTACGAAGCTGCCAAGTACCCGCAGATCGCCGGCAAGAGCTTCATCTACGGCTACGCAAATCCCGCAGATCCCACGGCCACGGGCTATTACACGGCCAACGACAACCGTCCGAGGTTCCTGTCTGCCATCGGCATGACGCTCTCCCCGGTCGCTGAGAAGGCCTCCGCCGGCTCCAAGGAATTCTTCCTGCCGTGGTCCGCGGAAAAGGCCAACGAACTGGAGTCAGATATCTTCCTGAGCTCGGTCGAGGACGCCACCACCGCCGAAGCCGTCAAGAGCGACCCGCTGCTGGGCCAGATCCCGGCGGTCAGGAACGGCGCGTTCGTTGCCGATGCGAACAAGAGCCTGGTGCTGGCAATCTCCGCGTCCTCGCCGCTGAGCCTGCCGTGGGCGCTGGCCACGTTCCTGCCGCAGCTCGCCGCCGCCGCGGACGCAGCCACTGCCGCAGTGAAGTAAGCCGTTGACGGAAGGTACGACCGCGGCACGCGCCCAGGAGCGGGATCCCGGCGCTTTGGTGCCCCCAAAGCGCCGAGATCTCACCCCTCAGCGCCCACCCAGCTCGCGCTCCCGCACCGGCATCAGCACCCGCTCCCGGGGTAGGCAGGCAGCGTGGATGCTGGCCGCCGTCGTCGTACTGGCTCTCTTAACGGCCGCTTCGTTGGCCGTCGGGGCCCGCGGGCTTTCCGCGGCCACGGTGTGGCAGGCCCTCACCCAGTTCGATCCCGCCAATGGCGACCACGCTGTGGTGCACGCCCGCATCCCGCGCACCGTCCTGGGACTGCTGGCCGGTAGTGCACTCGGACTGGCGGGCGCGGCCATGCAGGGTGTGGCCCGCAATCCGCTGGCCGATCCGGGCATCATGGGAGTTAACGCCGGCGCCGCCCTGGCCGTAGTCACCGGGATCTACGTGTTTGGTGTTTCATCCCTGACCGGCTACATCTGGTTCGCTTTCGGCGGCGCCGCAGTGGTCGCCGTCGTGGTTTACATCATCGCTTCCCTGGGCAGGGACGGTCCGACGCCTGTCAAGCTCGCCCTCGCCGGCGCGGCCCTGAGTGCCGGTCTGTTCTCGCTCATGAACGTCATCCTGGTCTCAAGCCGGGACACCCTGGACCGGTTCCGGTTCTGGCAGGTGGGCGGGATCGCGGGCCGGGATTGGTCCGCGGTGTTCCCCGGACTGCCCTTCCTGGCCGTCGGAACCGTGATCGTTCTGTTCACTGGCCGCATTCTCAACAGCTTGGCCCTGGGAGATGACATCGCCCGCGGCCTCGGCCAGCGGGTTGGCCTGGCCCGGGGCGTCACCGCATTGGGCATCGTGCTGTTGTGCGGTTCCGCGACAGCGCTGGCCGGACCCATTGGCTTCGTCGGGCTGGTCATACCGCACGCTGTCCGGTTCCTCACCGGTCCTGACTACCGCTGGATCCTCCCGTTTTCCTTGGTCCTGGCCCCGGGGCTGCTGCTCGGCGCCGACATCGTCGGCCGGGTGGTGCTGCTCCCCGGCGAGGTCCCGGCCGGAATCATGACGGCGCTGGTGGGCGCGCCAGTCTTCGTCTGGCTGATCCGTCGCGGGAAAGGAGCCGGGCTGTGACCACGCTCAAACCGCGCACCAAACCCCCCGTTGATCTATCACTTCCAGTTGCTAAAACGGGGTTTTGGCGACCAAAACTGATAGGGCAAAATCGGTGGACCCGGCAAACCTGGTGGACCGCACTCCTCGCCGCCGCCGTCGTCCTGATGTTTGCCGTGTGCGTCCTGCTTGGCAGCTACACCGTGACCATCCCGGACTTCGTCAAAATTCTCGTCGCGCACGTGACCGGCGGCGAAAGAATCCCCGGCGCCAGCTTCATCGTGATGGAGAACAAGCTCCCGCGCGCGGTCATCGGCACCCTGATCGGCGCGGCCTTCGGCTTGGCTGGCGGCCTGTTCCAGACCATGCTCCGCAACCCGCTGGCCAGCCCTGATGTGATCGGCATCAGCTACGGCGCCAGTGCGGCGGCCGTCACGGCCATTGTGGTCTTCGGTGCCTCCGGTGCAGCGGTCTCCGGCGCAGCCCTCGGGGGAGCGCTTGGCGTGGCAGCTGTCATTTACGCCATCTCCCGCGGGAGTGCACTTGGCTCGGGTGGCGGCAACGGCGGAGGTGCTGCCGGAAACCGCCTGATCCTGGCCGGGGTGGGCATCGCCGCCGCCCTGCACGCGGTGGTCAGCTTCCTGATGACCCGGGCTGACATTCGCACCGCCGCCGATGCGCTCGTCTGGCTCAACGGCTCCCTCAACTCCGCTAACTGGGACCGTGCGGCCACGCTCGCCCTGGCCCTGATGGTGCTCATCCCGGCGGTCATCGCTCTCGCCGGCCCGCTGCGGATCCTGGAACTCGGCGACGACGCCGCTGCCGGACTCGGCATCCGCGTCGGGTTCACCCGGCTTGCCGTGGTGGTCACCGCGGTGGCCCTGGCAGCGGTGGCGACGGCGGCAGCCGGCCCGGTAGCGTTCGTCGCCTTCCTCGCCGGTCCCATCGCGCGGCGCTTCACCAACAAGGCCAGCCTGCCGGCGTCGGCCTACGTCGGCGCGCTGATTGTCCTGACGGCCGATTACTTTGCCGCCAACATGGCCCCGTTGCTGCTGGACGGCACAGTGCTGCCCGTCGGCGTGATCACCGGCGCGCTCGGTGCCCCCTTCCTGCTGTGGCTCCTGGTCACGGCCAACCGAAAGGATGCCTGATATGGCAGTTCTCAGCGCACGCAACCTCACGCTGAAGTACAGCCAGCGCTGCGTGGTGGACGGCCTCACGGCTGAAATTCCCGAGGGCAAGGTGACCATGATCGTAGGCGCCAACGCCTGCGGCAAGTCCACGCTCCTCCGCGGCCTGTCCGGCCTGCTCAAGCCTGCCGCCGGCGCGGTGACCCTCGACGGCAAGGACATCCATGCCCGGCCCGCCCGCGAACTGGCCCGCACCCTGGGCCTCCTCCCGCAGCACCCCACCGCACCGGACGGCCTCACCGTCCGCGACCTCGTGGGACGCGGGCGGTATCCGCACCAGGGCTTCTTCCGGAGCTGGGGAGAAAAGGACGACGCCGCGGTGCAGCGCGCACTCGAGGCGACGGAAACGCTGGAACTCGCGGACCGCAACGTGGATGAACTGTCCGGCGGCCAGCGCCAGCGGGTGTGGATCGCCATGGCCCTGGCCCAGGAAACCGACGTGCTGCTGCTGGACGAACCCACCACCTACCTGGACCTGGCCCACCAGGTTGAAGTCCTCGACCTGATCACGGACCTGAACCGCAAACGCGGCACGACGGTTGCCATCGTGCTGCACGACCTGAACCTTGCCGCACGCTACGCGGACCACGTCATCGCCATGAAAGCCGGGGCAATCGTTGCCCTCGGCGCCCCCCAGGAAGTTGTCACCGAGAAACTGGTCCTGGACGTCTTCGGACTCGAATCCAGGGTCATCCCGGACCCCGTGTCAGGAACCCCGCTGATCATTCCCATCGGCCGCCACCACACCCCCCTCAACGAACTGGAGCTCGTTTTATGAAGACCCGCGCCATGACCGCCACAACGACGATGAAAACCGAGCCCATGACCCTTGCTTTCGAGGTCACCGTTTCCGCCGTCCAGGAGCTGAGCCCCACCTTCCGCCGCATCACCTTCGGCGGCTACTCGCTGCGCGACTTCGGCGTTTCCGGGGACACCCTGGACCTGCGGATCAAACTGATGATTCCCTCCCTCGACGCCGGCGGCCGGCAGATCCCGCTGCCCACCTTCAACATGAACGCCTCCGGCTGGTACCAGGAGTGGCTCGCGATGGACCCCGCCGTGCGCGGCTCCATGCGGACCTACACCGTTCGCAGCGAACGCCTGGACGGCGTCTACCCGGAAATCGACGTCGACTTCGTGATGCACTTCGACGCCGATGGCCACAGCGGGCCCGCCGCGAACTGGGCGCAGCACGCCAAACCCGGTGACGCCCTCACCATCATCGGACCCAACAACCGGGCCGCGCAGTGCCGAACGGCGGAAACCTACGGCGGCATCGAGTGGCGTCCGGGACTGGCCCAGCGCGTCCTGCTCGCCGGCGACGAAACCGCTGTTCCCGCCATCTCCGCCATCCTTGAAAGCCTGCCGTCCCACATGAGCGGTCACGCCTTCCTTGAGGTCCCCGAAGCAGGTGATTTCCTCGATCTCACGTCACCCGCCGACGTCGAAATCACCTGGCTTGCCCGGGGAGCAGCCATTGGGCGCTCCCGCCCGCATGGGGAGCTGCTGCAGCACGCCGTGCGCAAGGCAGTGCCGGTGCCCGGCTGGGTGGGCATCAAAGGGGCCGACGGCGGCGCAGGCCCCGAGCCCGAGGACGTCAATGTGGACGTGGACATCCTCTGGGAGACTCCCGCGCGGATGGAGACTTCCGCGATCGAGGCCACCAAAAACCCCGACGTTCCCGCCGGCGCCATGCCCTTCTACGCCTGGATCGCCGGCGAGGCCGCCGTCATCAAGGACATGCGCCGGTACCTCGTCCGGGACGTCGGCATCGACCGGAAGCAGGTTGCGTTTATGGGCTACTGGCGCAAGGGCAAAGCCGAGGGCTGACCGCTCAAGGGACGGAGGGGAGGCATCCTCGGCGTGCTCGCTCGTTCCTCCCCACCACCGCCCTTTCCTCGCAAGCTCGGACAGGGAACCCGGGCGGCGTGGCCCCGTAGACGCACGCTGCCGGATGCCTTCCCTCGTCCAGTCATCTTGCATTTACCTCCCCTTTCCCTAGCCGCTTCTTCGAGTGGTTAGGGTGGCCGGGTGGTTGGTGATCCTTTGCTCCCTTCGAGTGGCCGGCGCGTTTTTGTTGCTCTCGGGGATTCCTTTACTGAGGGCGTCGGGGACCGGGACGAGCGGCTGCCCAACGGGGTGCGCGGTTGGGCTGACCGGGTGGCCGAGAAGCTGGCCAAGGCCGAGCCTGGCTGGGAATACTCCAACCTGGCTATCCGGAGTAAGCGGCTGCGCCATGTCGTAAGCGAACAGCTGGAGCCGGCGCTCGCCATGAAGCCGGCACTGATCACCCTGTACGCCGGCGGCAACGACATCCTGGACATCGGCACGGACATGGCCGTCCTCATGGATGACTACGAAAAGCTTGTGGCGCGGCTGGCCGGGAGCGGAGCCACGGTGGTCCTGTTCACGGGCTTCGACGTCAAGGTGTCGGCCGTGCTGGAGCTGCTGAAGAAGCGGAACACCATCTACAACCGGCGCGTGCGGGACATCGCCGCAAAGTACGGCGCAGTGCTGGTGGACTACTGGTGCCTGGATGCCTTCCATGACCAGCGGATGTGGGACTCGGACCGGCTCCATATGTCCAAGGCGGGCCACAAATACCTCGCGGGACAGGTATTGGACCAGCTCGGCGTGCCACACAAAATCCAGCCCAAGGAATGGGAGCCGCTGCCCAGGCTGAGCCTGCGTGAGTGGGAACAGCGGCAGCGGCGCTGGGTCAACGACTGGGTGGTGCCGCTCTTTGGCCGCAAGATCAGGGGGGTCACGCTGGGGGATACGCTGAGCCCGCGCTGGCCGGAACCGGTCAAGGTGCCCCGGAAAGGCGGCCTCAAGAGGCTGGCGGAAAAACACGAAAAGGCCAAAAAGGCTTAGGTGTCCAGCAGGTTTTCGTAGCCCTCGGCAACAGTCGTGGCAGTGAACTCGATGACTTCGAACTCGGCCACGCCGTTGCTGTAGAACGGGTCCCGGGCCAAGGCAGCGTCGAGTGTGGCGCGGCTGGCCTTGGACAACAGCACACCGCCCACCGCCGGAACCAGGCGTCCGGACGCGAGGAACACGCCGTCGTCGAACGCCTGTTTAACCCAGGCCATGTGCGCGGGGCGGTGGTAGTCGACGATGTCTTCGGGCACTTTGTACGTGAGCGACACAACAAACATAGGGCCAGCCTACCGGCGCGCGGACGGGGCACTTGAACTGTCAAGAGTTTGTCCTCCTAGAATGGACCCATGACCGAACCGCGCTGGCTCAACGCCGACGAACGCCGTGCCTGGCTGGCGATCCTGAGTATCAACACCCTGYTTCCTGCCGTCCTGGACAGCCAGCTCCACGGGGCCGGCAAGGTGTCCTTGTTCGACTACAACGTCATGGCCATGCTGTCGGAGGCCGAAGGGCATTTTCTTCCCATGAGTGAGCTGGCGGCCAGGACCAGTTCTTCGCTGTCCCGGCTCTCGCACGTGGTGTCGAAGCTGGAAAAGCGCGGCTGGCTGGAGCGCCGCCCGCACCCACGTGACGCCCGGGTCACCACCGCGCACCTGTCCGACGACGGGATGGCCACTTTGGTGTCGCTCGCACCGGGGCACGTGGAAGCCGTCCGCACGAAGTTCCTGGACGCGCTGACGGACCGCGATGTCAACGATCTGGCCCGCATCGGCGAAAAGATTGTGGCCCGGCTCGACGATGACCACTGGATCCTCCGCGAAAACTGATTCTTGGTTGCTCGCGGCAACAGATGACAAACTGGCGCTATGGATTTTTCGGCCCGGTATGTAGCCCTTGGTGACTCCTTCACTGAAGGGGTCGGCGATGATGATCCCAGCCGCCCCAACGGTGTCCGCGGCTGGGCTGACCGCGTGGCTGAGCAGTTGGGTGCGGCGGATCCGGGCTTCGGCTACGCGAATCTCGCCATCCGCGGCAGGAAGCTCCGCCAGATCGTGGCGGAACAGGTGGATGCCGCCGTCGAGCTTAACCCCACCCTGGTGACCATTTACGCGGGCGCCAATGACATCCTGCGGCCCAAGATCGACATCGACGATCTGCTGCAGGAATACGATGCCGGCATCCGCAAGCTGACCGCGACCGGGGCCACCGTGGTGATGTTCACCGGCTTCGATGCCCGGGGCTCCAAGGTGTTCAGCACCATGCGCGGGCGCACGGCGATCTATAACGAACTGGTCCGCGGCATCGCCGGCGACCACGGGGCTCTGCTGGTGGACTACTGGCGCTTCACCGAGTACTACGACTGGGGAATGTGGGCGCAGGACCGGATGCACATGTCCGCGGCGGGGCACGCCAACATGGCCAAACGCGTCCTCACGGTCCTTGAACATGACCATTCGATCGACGTCCCGCCCATGACCCCCGTCCCCGAACTGGGCCGGGCCGAAGCGATCCGCGCCAACGCCCGCTGGGTCCGCGAATTTGCCGGGCCGTGGGTGGTCCGGCGTGTCACGGGCAGGTCCTCAGGCGACGGATTGGCGCCCAAGTACGGCCAGCTCACGCACCTCTGACCCCCTGCCCAGGACCTAGCGGCGGAAGTCCGGTGTCCCCAGCAGCGCCCCGTCCGAGCCAACCGCAAGCACGGCAATGTCCCAGCCGTCCGTGGCCCGGTCCAGCATGGGAAGGCCACCGGCCACGATAGCCGTGGCCAGGACGTCGGCCGTGGTGATGTCCGCGGCGGCAACCGATACCTGGACAAACGCCGGGCCCTCCTCGGGACGTCGCCAAATGTGGTCCCCCCTCTCGGCCGAACCTGATGTCGCCAGCGCCGCGTGCCGCCGTCGTCCACCCAGCGGGTAGCCGGCCAGCAGCGCCCCGCGGTCCAAAGGATCCACAATGCCCGTGTCCCAGGGCACGGTGCCGCCGGGAATGGGCGAACCGCTGACCAGGACGTCGCCGCCCGCGTTGAGGCACCAGTCTCGACGCCCCAGCGCCAGCAGCGAGGTCCCGGCATCCTGGATTGCATAAGCCTTGATGAGGCCGGATAGGTCCAGCACGCCGTCGGGCCTTTCCGGCGTGAAAGCTCCGTTCGTCCGCAGCCGCCATTCCAGCGCTTCCTCATAACGCCCGCGCATGCCCGGCGACGCGTCGCGGAGCGACATCTCGCCCCGCGCCAGCCTGCTCGCCTCGGAATCCTCCCGGTACAGGCTGTAGTTACGGTCCAGTTCGAGGAAAACGCGTTCGACGACGCCGGTGGCGGCTGCCAGCTCATCCTGGGTTGTGTGCCCTCCCGGGCCGGGGATGCTGGGCATTGTCAGGCTGATGACAGTGCCCATGCAGTGGAAGGTGGCGCCCTTTAGTGGCGGGCTCACCGCCGGAACAGCAGGGTTCTCAGAGGTTCGCGGCATCGATGGCTGCCTGGAGGGACGAGAGGTACGCATTGCTGGTGACCGTGGCGCCGCTGATGGACTTGACCCCGGCGGACTGCGCGGCCAGGACTTCGCTGCGGAGGAGCGGCGCGGCCCGGTTGCTGATCTGGATGGACTTGCCGTCGGTGTTGGTCAGCGAGAGGGCCGTTACCTCCGTGATCTTGCCAGCGCTGACGGTGATCTGCACCTGCACGGTGCCGAACCTGGTAGTAACTGCCTTTCCCTTGTAGGTCCCGGACGCCGTGCTCGAGGACGAACTTGAGGAACCCGAGGACCCTGAAGTGTCCGAAGACCCGGATGAACCCGTGGCACCGGCGGAACTGCCGGTATTGGTTGAGGTGTTTCCCGGCGTCGACCCCGTGCTTCCGGTGGTGCCTTTGCCGGCGGAACCTGCCGCCGTCGCCGTGGCTGATGTGGTGGTGACCCCCGCGACCTGGGTGCCGGCCTGCCAGCCGGCAAGGAGGATTCCCGCGGAGGCAACAACTGCTGAGAGTGTTCCGCGTGCTTTCACCAGTCAAACCTTTCGTGATGGATCTGGTCGGGCCGCACGCCCGCGGCATGGGCATCGGCGATGACGTTGCTGGCCCAGCGAGCCGGGCCGCAGATGTAGACGTCCGCGGCCGCGATGTCAGGGACGTAGGACTTGAGGTTGTAGCCGCTGCGGACGGCGTCTTCCGGGAGCCAGCTGCCGGACGTCCGCCTGGCCCGGGGACCGGTGAGATGGAACAGCCGGGCCCCACGGTTCCTGCTGATTTCCATGACTTCCTCGCTGAGGTATAGCTCCCGTTCGGAGTGTCCGCGCAGCAGCACCGTGGCCTCGCCGGGCGCAAAGGGGGTGGTTTCCAGGAGCGCCCTCAACGGGGTAATTCCGATGCCGGCGCCGATCAACACCACCTTGTCCCGGCTCCTGGCGGCAGTGCTGAACAAGCCGTAGGGGCCTTCCAGGGCCACCCTGGTCCCCGGCCGCAGCCGGACCAGCTGCGCGGATCCGCGGCCCAGGTTTCGGACCGTGATTCGGAGCCGTCCTTCGCCGTCGGGGCCATAGGAGACCGGTTCCGCCGAGAGGCTGAACGGGTGGGGATGCCACCACTGACCGGGGGCCAGGAACCGCCAGATGAAGAACCTTCCACCGGCGCCCGCCAGCCGGTCCAGCTGGCGGCCCGTCATTTCAATATTGACGACGCCGGGAGCCATGCCGGTGACCCTGCTGACTGTCAGCTGGTGCCGGGTGGTGGCTACCAGGGGCTGGAGCACCCGGTAGTAGAGAAGTGCCGCGCCGGTCGCGATGCAGACGGCAAGCCAGTACCACCGCTGCCACGTGCCTTCGGCGAAGAGCGCGCCCACACTGAACTGGTGGGGGAGGGAGGTCCCGACGGCGGCGTACGTCAGCAGGTGCACCACGTACCAGAATTCGTAAGGGAAACGGCGCCGGACGGCCACCAATGACGTCACCACCACCGCGATGAACAGGGCCATGGACACGAATGCAAGCCACATGTCCGGGACCAGCGTCCACAACGCGATTGATTCGCTGATGGGGTCAAGCCCTTCAGCCATCCCATAGCCGACGGCAATCAACAGCCCATGTGCCAAGAGGAGGTAGAGCGAGGGTTTGCCGAGTTTCCCGTGGAATTCCAGCGCCCGGTCGTGGCCTACGGTCCGGTCGATGAACGGAACGCGGGCCACCAGCAGCAGCATCAGCAGGACAAGGTCCATGGCCGCCAGCCCCGCAACGATTCCCGCGGCGGTGAAGAACGCGGCCGGCGAACTAATCGCTGATGCGCCGCCGTCGGCCAACCAGAGGGCCACTGCAGCCGCCACCGAAGTCCATGCAATAACGGTGAGAAGGTCGGTCCGCAGCATTCGCAGCCGGTACTGCCTTGCGAAGCCCCGGTCGGTTCGTCCGCGGGAAGCGGAAGGGAGCCCGGGCTGGCCGGGGCGGCTTGTCGCCGGAGTGGTCGGCAGGAGCTGTGTCTTCATGCTTCAAAGGTGCGCCCGGAAGCTTTCATTTTGCTGTGAAAACAAGGTGCTGCGGGCTGTGACCTTATGGAAAGTGCCGTACACCCTTCGTCGCCGGATTGGTCTTTAATTGCCTGAACTCGTAGACTTGGTAGGCGCTAAGTGCGCGGAGCGTGCGCAATTGCTCCGGTGGCCCGGTAAATTTCTCCAGGGTAGCCGGTAGTTAGGGGCTCAAGTTGCGTAACTAACCGTTCACCCTGATCACTTTGGGTCGCTCTTAGACGCATGATCCTGCAGCAGATATGCGGATCATTACTTTCAATTCTTGAGGAGAAGTCATGGCAGCACACTGCCAAGTGACCGGAGCCGAGCCGGGCTTTGGGCACAGCATTTCGCACTCGCACCGCCGCAACAAGCGTCGGTTCGACCCGAATATTCAGAAGAAGCGCTACTGGGTTCCGTCCCTGCGCCGTAACGTCACGCTGCAGGTTTCTGCACGTGGCATCAAGACCATCGACGTACGCGGCATCGACGTAGTCGTCGCCGMARTYCTGGCTCGYGGGGTGAAGCTCTAGTGGCWAARGACAAGGACGTACGTCCGATCATCAAGCTSAAGTCGACYGCGGGMACSGGTTACACCTACGTAACCCGYAAGAACCGTCGTAACGATCCGGACCGCMTGGTYCTGAAGAAGTACGACCCCAAGATCCGCCAGCACGTCGAATTCCGAGAGGAGCGCTAAACCATGGCTAAGAAGTCCAAGATTGCTCGCAACGAGCAGCGCAAGGTCATCGTTGAGCGTTACGCTGCMAAGCGYCTCGAACTGAAGAAGRCYCTGGTTGACSCCAACKCGACYGACGAAGCACGCGAAGMKGCWCGCCTCGGCCTGCAGAAGCTGCCCCGCAACGCSTCCCCGATCCGTCTGCGTAACCGCGACATCATCGACGGCCGYCCSCGCGGTACCTTCCAGAAGTTCGGTATCTCCCGTGTTCGCTTCCGCGACATGGCTCACCGYGGTGAGCTCCCGGGCATCACCAAGTCTTCCTGGTAATTCAGCACTGCTGATTCCAGCTGCTTGAGAAGGGCCGGCAACCGATTGGTTGCCGGCCCTTCTGCGTTTAAGGCTGTCGGCGCCCGATCTTGCGCTCCGGTGATGGAGCTCCGCACGGACGTTCAGTACTGTGGGGCAGCGCACAGAACCCGAGTACGACGGCGGATGGCTCACCGGGGTGCCCATGGCCGGCTTTCCCGCGGAATCACAAGGATCAGGACCTCCTCCAGGGTCGATTTGCGGTGGGGGTTGGGTGGGTGTATTGTTTTCTAAGTCGCCGCGAGGGGAACAGCTTGTAGCTGGTTACCGCGGGCGGCAAAACCCCCCCTTATTTCAAGACCAATTGTTGGTTGTTCTTTTGAGCGCCTCGGTTTGGTGGGGGATGGTGTTTTCTGCTGGTGTGGGTCCTGGAAGATGGATTTGCATTGGGGCGGGGAACCGGGTAAGTTTGAAAAGTTGCTCCGGAGCGA
>NZ_JBFTPV010000028.1:0-36684 GCF_056398665.1 Pseudarthrobacter sp. 01T43
CAAATAGCCATCAGTTTCTCCTCATAAGTCATCGGATCCGATCCAGATCGGCATCCCCCGCGGCCCCCGGCTCATCCGGAAGATCCATTGCCCCCAACCTAACCCGGCCCCGGAAACCCGTCGATGGGCACCGCTGCCCATCCGCCACTCCACAGGGGCGGGACCCTCGAACAGCACGGGACAGGGGGTCGATTCCAGGCGCTCCAGAGCCTAGCATGGCCGTATGTGCCGGAACATCCGAACCCTCCACAACTACGAACCGCACGCCACCTCCGAGGAAGTGCACGCCGCCGCCCTGCAGTACGTGCGCAAGATCAGCGGGAGCACCAAGCCGTCCAAAGCCAATGAGGACGCCTTCGAAGCGGCGGTGCACGAGATCGCGCACATCACGCAGCACCTGCTGGATTCGCTGGTGTCGCATGCGCCCGCCAAAGACCGCGACGAGGAGGCGGCCAAAGCCAAGGCCCGGGCCGCCGTCCGCTTCGGCACGGCCTGAGCAGGGCCCTTCCCTCAACTAGGTAGCAGTAGATGTCGTTATGAGCGGGCGGTTTCAGGCGGTTATCGCAACAGGAAGGTTCTGATCATCTCATTGGGGGTGCAGAAGTCGAATCGCTGCGGGGTCTGTTGTTGACTTCGTGGGCGACGTAGTCGAGGTCGGTTTGGCTGTAGACGCTCAGGTCGGTGGCCTTGGGGAAGTACTGGCGCAGCAGCCCGTTCATGTTCTCGTTCGAGCCGCGCTGCCAGGGTGAGTGCGGATCGCAGTAGTAGATATCAATATCGGCTGCGATCTTCACTTCCTTGTGGCGGCGCATTTCGGTGCCTTGGTCCCAGGTCAGGGATTGGCGCAGGTGGTCCGGGAGGGCACCCATTTTGGCGATCAGTCCGTCCCTCACGGCTTCAACCCGGTTCACACCCTGCTGGATGTGGATCAGCATCAGGAACCCTGTGGTCCGTTCAACTATGGTGGCGATGCTGCTCTTGCCGTCCTTGCCCAGGATGAGGTCCCCTTCCCAGTGGCCAGGAACGGCACGGTCGTCGACCTCGGCGGGACGGTCGGCGATCATGACCATGTCCTGGATCCGGCCTCGGCGTTCGTTGGGCCTGCGCTGGGGCTTGCGCAGGGTCCGGCCGGTGCGCAGGTTCTTGGCCAGCTCGCGCTTCAGCGCACCGCGGGACTCCACGTAGAGGGACTGGTAGATCGTTTCGTGCGACACCCACATCTCCGGGTTATTCGGATGATCCTTGCGGAGCCGACCCGCGATCTGCTGCGGGGATGACCGTGCCTTGAGCCCGTCCTGGACCTCGCCGCGCAGCTTCGCGTTGGTCACGAGCTTAGCTTCCTTCGGTCGAGCAGCGCGTTCCTGGGCCCGGRCATGGGCGGTCGTCGCCCGGTAGGAAGAGGGCCGGTCCGCGTTACGACACAGCTMCCGCGACACTGTCGAGGGCGCCCGGCCCAGCCGGCGGGCCATCTCCCGGACAGTCAGTCTCTGAGCGCGCATGACAGCTATCTCCTCACGCTCCCGAAACGTCAGAGACCGTCCGGTCAGGGCACGGCCACGGCGTGGCCGGACCCCACCAGCGGAACGGAGCTCGTTCCGGACAGTGGTGACCGACCACCCGACCGCAGCACCGGCATCAACGTACCCACCGCCGTCGGCCACCTGCTGCCAAAACTTCTGAACGACCTCAGCCACTAACCGATTCGAGAACACCGCCATGGAAATCAACACCCCTCAATAGTCAGGTGTTGCGATCACCGCATGAAGCCAAGCGCTCAAAACGACATCTACTGCTACCTCTTTGGGCCCAGCGCAGACTACTTGCCGAAGCTGCGCAACCGGAGCGAGTTGGCCACCACCAGGACCGAACTGGCGGCCATCGCGGCACCGGCAATCATCGGGTTCAAGAGACCCAGGGCCGCCACCGGAATGCCGATGGCGTTGTAGAAGAACGCCCAGAACAGGTTGGTTTTGATGGTGGCCAGAGTCCGCCGGGAGAGTTCGATCGCCTGAGCCACCTGGCCAAGGTCGTCGCCCATGACGGTGAGGTCCGCCGCTTCAATGGCCACGTCGGTGCCTGAGCCCATGGCGATGCCGAGGTCGGCCTGAGCCAGTGCGGCGGCGTCGTTCACACCGTCGCCGGCCATGGCCACCGTGGCACCGCCGGCCTGGAGCTTTTGTACCGCCTCGACTTTTCCGGCCGGCAGCACTCCGGCGTAAACATCTCCAGGGGGAATGCCGACGGCGGCGGCCACCTGGGCGGCCACTGCGGCGTTGTCCCCGGTCAGCAGGATGGGCCGCAGTCCCAGCTTCTTCAGCCGGGCGATGGCTGCCGCCGATCCCGGTTTAATGGTGTCCCGAAGGCTGATGATGCCGGCGGGCACCCCATCCACCGCCACCCAGATGGCCGTGGCGCCGCTGGCTTCCGCGGCAGCAAGCGTTTCCTGCTGGAGCGGGGCGATGCTGATGCCGTTCTCACTCAGCCAGCCCGTGCGGCCCGCCAGGATGACGCGACCTCCCACGGTTCCGGCCACTCCGCCTCCGGGCGCTGAACGGAAGTGTTCGACGGCGGGAAGCGGCCCGCCGTCGTCGTACCCGTTTTCTGCCCGCAGCGCCGCCGCGGCGATGGCGTGGGCAATGGGGTGCTCCGAGGCAGCTTCCACTGCACCGGCGAGCCGCAGCACGTCCCGGCGCTGGTGCCCATCAAACGCCGAGGTGTCATCCACCGAAAGCTTTCCGCTGGTGACGGTACCGGTCTTGTCGAGCAGGATGGTGTCCACGGTCCGGGTGTCTTCGAGGACCTGCGGGCCCTTGATCAGGATTCCCAGCTGGGCTCCGCGCCCGGTTCCGGTGAGCAGGCCCACCGGCGTGGCGAGCCCGAGTGCGCAAGGGCAGGCGATGACCAGGACGGTGACGGCGGCGGTGAAAGCGGCCCGAAGCTCGGCAGGATCAATCGCAGGGCCGCTGACGACGAGCCACAGCCCAAAGGTGAGCACTGCTATGACCAGCACTACAGGGACAAAAACCTCGCTGATCCGGTCAGCCAGCCGGGCTATGGGGGCCTTGCCGGTCTGCGCCTGGGACACCAGCCGTGCCATCTGGGCGAGCGTGGTTTCCGAACCCACGCGGGTGGCCCGGACCAGGAGGCGTCCGGAGGTGTTGATGGTGGCACCGGTGACCTTGCTTTCCGGCCCCACCTCCACCGGGACGGATTCCCCGGTCAGCAGCGACGCGTCGACGGCGGAGCTGCCTTCGATCACCACGCCGTCGGTGGCGATTTTCTCGCCTGGCCGGACCACCACGATATCCCCCACGCGGAGCTGATCGGCAGGGAGTTGATGCTCGGCGCCGTTGTGCAGGACGGTGGCGTCCTTGGCGCCCAGGTTCAGCAGTGCCTTGAGCGCGTCGCCGGCCTTCTGTTTGGCGTTGGCTTCGAGGAACCGGCCCAAGAGCAGGAAGGTAGTGACCACCGCGGCGACTTCGAAGTACAGGCCACCGGCTTCCATTCCCTCCATGGCCGGGTGTTCGGTCATTCGGGGGTCCAGTGCCAGCTGCCAGAGGCTGAAAAGGTACGCGGCAGTGACTCCGATGGAGACGAGGGTGTCCATGGTGGACGCCAGGTGGCGTGCGTTGACGGCGGCCGCGCGGTGGAAGGGCCAGGCCGCCCAGCTCACCACGGGAAGTGCCAGCAGGCCGGCCGCCCAGCCCCAGTTGGGGAACTGCAGGGCCGGGACCATCGAGATCAGGAACACCGGGACCGTCAGGACTGCGGCCACGATCAGCCGCGGCCTCAGTTCGTCGGCCGTCCCGCCGTGGGCCAGGTGATTTTCATGGTCGTGCAGGTCCTGAGTGCGGGCGGGAGGTGTGCGGATGGTGGCCTTGTAGCCGGTGGCGTTGACTGTGTCCACGATTTGCTGGTCCGTGATGCTGCGCGGAACAGTGAGGTGGGCGGACTCCAGGGGGAGATTCACGGAGGCTTCCACGCCGTCGAGCTTTCCGAGCTTCCGTTCCACACGGTTCACGCACGACGCACACGTCATGCCCTCGATGTCCAGTTCAACCACGCGGCTGCCCGGATGGTTCGGTCGGTGTTCCGTGCGCACGGTGGATCGCCTGATTTCTAGGTAGTTACGCGTCGTTGGCCACAACCAGGTAGCCGGCTTCGGCCACGGCTTCGCCGATCTCGGCGGGCGACAGCTCCTGGCTGGAGGTGATGGTGACGGTGGAGATGCCCCCGGCGTTGAGGTCGACGTCGACCCCCTCAACTCCGGCGAGGGACTCAATTTCTTCGCTGACGGAGGAAATGCAGTGCCCGCAGGTCATGCCGGAAACGCTGACGGTGGTGGAGACGGTGCTCATGGTTGCTCCTTTAAGAGGGCCGGCGGGATGGCCGGACCATGGTTGGCGGGCAGGCTGGTGTCGGTGGTGGCCCTGGTGTCAGCGCAGGAGGCGGCCAATGGCTTCCGCCGCCTCTTTGACCTTGACGTCAATCGCTTCGGCCCGCAGGTCAGGGTCAGGCTCCGCGGCGGCACCCACCACGCAGTGCCCGATGTGTTCTTCCACGAGTCCAAGGCTTACGGCGTGTAGTGCCTTGGTGACGGCGGAAACCTGGGTCAGGATGTCGATGCAGTATTTGTCCTCATCCACCATCCGGGCAATGCCGCGGACCTGACCCTCGATCCGTTTGAGCCTTCGCAGATAGGCGTCTTTGTTGGCGGCGTATCCATGCGGCGGCGCGGACTCGGGGGCCGCATGGCCCTGGACGGTTGCCTGGGGGGATTCCATGCATACAACCTATACCCCAAGGGGGTATATAAGCAAGTACCCCCCTGGGGTATGGCGGGGGTCGGTTTTGAACACAAAAAAGCTCCGGAGTGCGTTATTGGGGGATACGCACTCCGGAGCAGTCTTTGGGCAGATCTGCCCGGCCCCGTGGCCGGATCTCTCTGCTTGAACCAGCTTACTTGCCGGTATGGCTATCCGCCACCACCTCGAATAACTACTTTCACTTTATTATCTCGAGCGCCTTAACGACTGCGGCCGAAGGCTTCCAAGGAGCTATTCGCGGTCCTCGTGCGCCGGCATCCGGTAAGGGACCACCAGCACGGGCCGGCTCTGATGATGGGTCAGCCAGAGGCCCACCGAACCGTTGAGCATCTCCGAGACCCGGTGGGACAGGCCGCGTTCGGAGGTGCCCACGATGATCATGGGGACGTTGCTTTCGGCGGCGAGCCGGGCGAGGGCGCGGGCCGGGTCGCCTGCGAGGGTGCGCAGGGTCCACTCCACGCGCACGCCGGCGGTGCCGGCGTTGGCCACGGTGCGTTCAATCGCGGCTTTTATGCCCGCGGTCACGGCTCGGATGTCCTCGTCGTCCTTCCCGGGGTGGAGCGACAGGCGGTGCGCCGACCGGCCCGGGTCCCATTCCACCAGGTAGCTGGCTTCGTCAACGTAGGCACACAGCAGTGGTGCCGACAGACGTGCCGCAAGCTTTGCTGCCGTCGTCAGCACTTCCGGATGCTGGTTGGGCAGCACCCCCACCAGGAGCGGGGGCGGCCCACTGAAGCGTTCAGGAGTCATAGCCCCATTTTGTGCCTGTCACCCGTCAATGAACAGGCCCCCGGGGTGTCGGGCGGGCTAGGCGGCCGCGGGCGACGCCGAGACGACCACGTTCTTGCCCCACGGATCTTCCGTGTAGCAACTGATCAGCACAACGCGGTTGGGCACCATGTCCCAGATGGGGCTGTCCTTGAGGCTGGCCTTGAGGTACGTGGTGACGCTGTCCACCCGGTAACGGATGCTGCCGGTTGCCGTGACGACGTTGAACTCGTCCCCGTCGGCTGCCCCCGAGCTGAGGTGGTTGAAGGGGGCGTCCCGGCCTTCCCAGCTGTGCCCGATGATGTAGGTGGTGTTGCCCGAGCCGTTGCCCGGGTTCCCAAACGGAGTGAGCCAGTAGCCGTCCATGGTGGTTGGCGGCACCAGGGTGCGGGTGGCAACGGCCGGGCCATCCGGTTCGAGCGGGTGGACCGCGGTATCGATTGCCGCTTTCGGGTAAATAATGCGAAGCGGCGCCGAAGCGTCCGGGAGGGCTGATCCGGGGGCGGCCGCAGCGGGCGTGAGGCCGGACGTGGGTGCAGAAGTGCCGGCAGGTTGGGTGGATGGCGGCCAGGGAAGGGACGACGGCGGTGCAGCCGATGGTGCCGCAACTTCGGCTGCGCGGACACCTGCAGCCCCGTGGTTGCCAGCGTCCAGCTGGCTGACTAAGGGGCCGCCAAAGGTCAGCGATAGGAAACCCAGTACGCCGCACAGAAGGATGGCGAGGTCCCCCCGGTTCACTCCCCGGACCCGGTTCCATTTGGTAGCGCGCAAAAGGCGTGCGCGGGCGTTATGCCTGCCAGGCTGCTTCGGCATGGTGGTCCCTTTCCCTGCGGGACGGGCAGGTGCTGGTGGTGAGGTGCGGGTCATCAGGTGCGATGGCGGGGAAAACGGGCGGGGGCGTCCCGCCGGGTCTGGCGGGACGCCCTCGGTAGATCTGCCGGCCGCTCGGGCGGCGTCAGCCCGCCGCCGGCGCTTCTGTCCGGGACTTGCGCCGCACCGAGACCACGGCGCCCGCGCCCAGCAGTACGCCCAGTCCGGCCAGCCACGTGCTGCTGCCCTCGGTTACGCCTACGGCCGTCTGCGCGTTGAAGCCTTGATTGGTGCCGCGGCTGACAGCCGCCGCCGGTACCTTGGCGACTGCGACCTGGGGGGCGGCAGCCAGTCCGGCAGGCGTCGCCGCCGCAGGCGTCTGGACGACCGGGGCTTCAGGCACCACTGCTGGTGGTGTGGGCGTAACCGGAGTTTCAGGCACCACTGCTGGCGGCTGTTCCTTCACTGGAGGCTGCTCTTCGGTGGGTGGGTGTTCCTCGCCAGGTGGGTGCTCGTCCACTGGAGGCTGTTCCTCGCCATGTGGGTGTTCGTCCACTGGAGGCTGTTCCTCGCCAGGTGGGTGTTCGTCCACTGGAGGCTGTTCCTCACCGGGCGGCGTCACAACTGCGCCGCACAGTGCGAATCCCTGCCCGGCGACCCAGTTCAGCCCGGCGGGCAGGAACTCGCTGGGTGCGATGATGTCTTTATTGTGACCGGCGTGTCCGTTAAGTGCAGCTGCATTGAGGCTGACACTGATCATCTTTCCAGCATGACAAATGTCCACTTTGTCGGCAGCGGCTTGGGCCGGAGCCGTAACGCTGAGCAATGCCAGCCCCGCGACCCCCAAAATCGGTAAGGCTCGACGTTTCATGGTGTTTCTCCCAGATTGTGTGAAACGGACCATGGCGAGGGGAGTAGCAGACGCTTTGTGCCCCAGCACGGTCAGCTTTGCTTGAAACTTCAGGCTAGGCCTGCAGGCGGGTGCGGGTCCTGAGTAGCGGGTACTCGACTTTGACCGGCTCTGACCTGCGGAGATACCTGTTCCTACGCAGAAGTGATAGGGCCCTTCCGGAAGGGACACTCGTGCCGGCGCCGGTAGCCGGACCCCTTGAACGGCGACTTGCCCGCGCCTAACGTTGAGTCATAGGAGTGGTGCGTGACGGGCGAAAGGTGCGTGACGGGGCATGGAAATTTACATGTGGTGGCTGGACGTGAACCTGGACACCAAGGAATGGCTGCGGGAAAACCTGCGGGCGGGGGAGTTGCCGCTGCAGATCTTGCAGGGCATCGCCGAAGCGGGCGGGCCGCACCCCGGAACCCCCGTTGAAGTCCTCACCGAGGCGGAGTGGGATTTCATCGAGACCCAGTCCGAATTTGTCGATTGAGCTGTCGACGCGCCAGGCCGGGTAACCCCACATAGCCGAAAAAACCGTTGCGGCCTCCCGGCCGGGAATGGTTGCATGGGTGCATGGCAACCCCCGCGAGTTTTCTTCTGGCGATCGGCACCAAAAAAGGCCTTTGGCTGGCCACGAGCAAGGACCGGCAGCAATGGTCGTTCTCCGGCCCGCACTTCCTGATGAGCGAAATACCCAGCATCGGCATAGACACCAGGGAGGGCCGGACCCGGATCATGGTGGGCGTCAGATCCGAGCACTGGGGCCCCACGGTGGCGCACTCCGATGACCTTGGCGCCACGTGGTCTGAGCCCGAAAAGGGCGCCATCACGTTTCCCGAGGACGCGGGCGCGGCGGTGGAACGGATCTGGCAGATCTACCCGGACGCTGAGTCGCGGCCCGGCGTGGTCTGGGCAGGGGCGGAGCCCATTTCGGTGTGGAAATCCACCGACGGCGGCGAGCACTTCGAGCTAAACCGCGGGCTCTGGGACCATCCCCACCGCGGCGAATGGGGCGCCGGGTACGGCGGCGCCGCAGCCCACTCCATCGTGGTCAACTCCGCGGGGGACAATGTCCACATCGCCATGAGCACAGGGGGCGTGTACCGCTCGCTCGACGGCGGCACCTCCTGGGAGCCCCGCAACAAGGGGATCTCGGCCTATTTCATGCCCGATCCCAACCCCGAGTTTGGGCAGTGCGTGCACAAGATCGCGGCCGATGCCGCCGTCGAGGGTCGCCTGTATGCGCAGAACCATCACGGCGTGTACCGCACGGACGATAACGGCGACAACTGGAACTCCATCGCTGAAGGCCTTCCGGCCGACTTCGGTTTTGTGATGCTGACGCACCCCCGGCGGCAAGGGACCGCCTGGGTTGTGCCGTTGAAGGCTGACGGCGAGCGGATCCCGCCGGAGGGTAAGCTCGCGGTCCACCGCACGGACGATGCCGGTGCCACCTGGAAGCGCCTGGATTCCGGGCTGCCCGCCAGCGAATACAACAGCGTGCTGCGCGACGCCGCGTCGGTTGATTCCGCTGAACCGGCCGGCGTCTATTTCGGCACACGCGGCGGCACCGTCTACGCCAGCGCTGACGAAGGCGAAACGTTCACCGAGGTGGCATCACACCTGCCGGACGTCCTGTGCGTCCGGGCGGCCGTGATCTCCGACGCGGTGCTGCCGGTTCCGGCAGCTGCCCACGGTGCCTGACATCAGGGTGGTGCTCCCCAGTGTCCTCCACTCGCTGGCCGGCGGGCAGTCCATCCTGACTGCGCCCGCCGAAGGGCCGTTGACCGTGGGGAAGCTGCTCGAAACAGTGACCGGGGACTATCCGGTTCTCGCCCGGCGCCTGCGGGACGAAACCGGGGCACTTCGCCGCTACGTGAATATTTACGTGAACGGCGACGAAGTTCGCAGGCTCCAGGGTCTCGAAACCGAGGTGGCCGCTGGCCAGGAGGTGCTGGTCGTCCAGTCAGTGGCCGGCGGTTAGCCTCAGGCGACCCGCCATACGCTGCATTCGTCCGCATTGATGGCTTTCCGCAGGCCCGTGTGGCGGTCCATGATCCACACGACGCCGATGCCCGGCGCCGTTTCCTGCACCCTGCCGTGCCGGACCACCACGTCGTCGTAGTTCGGGCCCACCGACAAGCGGGCTTCGATTTCGTCGCCGCGGTGGAGCTGGTCCAGGGTGCGGACCCGGGTCACATGGGCTTTGGCTTCCTTCAACATGGTGGCCTCCTGGCTGGAGCTGGTGCCTGCACTTGCCGGCACCTCCAGTGTGGCTGCGCATTGTTGCGGCCCGGTTTCGTGATGGTTATGGCCCTGTTAGTTCTCTGCGCCGGTACGGTTTCGGTGCCGGCAGGATCATCGGCCGAAATGCGCCCGATGCGGAGAACCGGGCGCATAAGGTGGTGGCATGGAATTCGCAGGCGGGGTCTGGACAGTTATTCAGGGCGCGGCGGCAGTGGCCCCGCTGGCCACCTTTGGCGTTGTGCTGGTGGCCTTCCTGACGTACCGGCAGAAATCGAACGCAGACAAGCGGGACCAGTGGTGGAAGCGCGCCCAGTGGGGCATCGACTCGGCCCTGGACGATGCCGATCCGCAGCGACGGCTGGCCGGGATCAAGGTCCTGGTCCAACTCATTGGCAGCAACCTTGCCACGCCGGAGGACGCTGACCTGATGAGCGCACTCGCCGTGGGCATCCAGGACCAGGAGCTCGACCGGCACGAGCTTGCCCACGCATTGCCGGAGGGCGTGATCCCAGGGGCCCACCCCGGGACCCGCCCGGGCCCCGGTCACGAAGTCCGGCTGGGCTCACGGGGCAAAACGGTCATGGTGGACTCGGCGGCGGCGGCGCGCATACTCCGTGAGTCCGAGCTGCTCCTCGCCGCTGACGTGCGGCGACCTCAAACCTAGGCCTATCGCCAACGCGGCCCCCGGGCAAGAATGTTGCCTATGAAACTTCCCGTCATGCCTCCTGTCCCGCCCATGCTCGCCAAGGCCGTCAGCGGCGTTCCGGACGGCGAACTGAGTTACGAGCCCAAATGGGACGGCTTCAGGTCCATCATTTTCCGTGACGGTGACGACCTTGAAATCGGCAGCCGCAACGAGAAACCCATGACCCGCTACTTTCCGGAACTCGTGGTTGCCCTGAAGGAGAATCTGCCGCCACGGTGCGTGGTGGATGGGGAGATCATCCTGGTGGGAGCCTCCGGTGAACGGCTGGACTTCGACGCCCTGCAGCAGCGCATCCATCCCGCCGCCAGCCGGGTGAAACTGCTGTCGGAGCAGACGCCTGCCAAATTCGTCGCCTTTGACCTGCTCGCCCTGGGGGACGATGACTACACCGGACGGCCCTTCGCGGATCGTCGGGCCGCCCTCGAAGAGGCGCTCGCCGGCAGCAAGGCGCCCGTCCACGTCACCGCCGCGACCCGGGACAAGGCAACCGCCGAGCAGTGGTTCCAGCAGTTCGAAGGCGCAGGCCTGGACGGGATCGTGGCCAAACCGCTGGAGGGCACTTACCAGCCGGACAAGCGCGTGGTGTTCAAGATCAAGCACGAACGCACCGCCGACTGTGTGGTGGCCGGCTACCGGGTGCACAAAAGCGGACCGGACGCTATCGGCTCGCTGCTGCTCGGCCTCTACAAGGACGACGGCGGCCTGGCCAGCGTGGGCGTGATCGGCGCCTTCCCGATGAAGCGCCGGCAGGAACTCTTCGAACAACTCCAGCCGCTGGTCACTGACTTCGATGACCACCCGTGGGCCTGGGCCAAACAGGCGGAAGGGGAGCGCACGCCCCGCAAGGCTGAAGGGAGCCGGTGGAGCGGGGGCAAGGACCTCTCGTTTGTGCCGCTCAAGCCGGAACTGGTGGTTGAGGTCCGGTACGACCATATGGAAGGTGAGCGCTTCCGGCACACAGCCCAGTTCTCGCGCTGGCGGCCGGACCGGGATCCCGAGTCCTGCACCTACGCCCAGCTGGAGGAACCGGTCACCTTCGACCTCGCCTCGGTGCTGGACGCCGGCCGGCCATAGGCACCCCGGCGGCCGCCCCGCCGTCGTACTTTTTGCTGCCGGAATAGCCCATTTTTTACCAAGGAAAGCCCACCACTCGGGGGAATGGCGGGCTTTCCGGGTTCACATCCGGGCTGGAGCGTGAACCTCCTAGTTCAGGCCGAGCTGCCTGGTGGGGACCTTGAAGGTTTCCTTGGCCGTCAGGGCGGAGATTGCCGCGATGCCGCAGATCACTGCGGTGAAGATGCTGATCTGGACCCAGCCGCCGGGCCTGATGCCGCCCATCGCCGCAACGATGGCCGGAGCAAAGCCTGCCATCAGGAAGCCCAGCTGCGTGCCGATCGCCAGGCCGGAGAAGCGGACCTTGGTGCTGAACATTTCGGCGTAGAACGACGGCCAGACCGCGTTGGAGGCCGCGTAGCCGAAGGAGAAGAAGCCGATTGCGGCGACAAACATCAGCGGGACGCTGCCGGATTCCAGGCTCAGCAGGAACAACGGGGTGAGGATGGCGCTGGCCACGGCTCCGTAGATGAAGACAGGCTTGCGGCCGATCTTGTCGGCGAGCAGGCCGAAGAGCGGTTGGGTACCCAGGGCTACCAGGTTCGCACCGACTACCAGCCACAGGGTGGTGGTGCCGTCCACGCCAGCGACGGTTTTGGCGTAGCTGATGGCCAGTGTGCCGAACACGGTGGACACGGCGGCGATGAACGCGCAGGCAATAACACGGAGCACGTCGCGCCAGTGTCCCTTGAGGAGATCGGCAACGGGAAGTTTGGCGATCTGGGCGGTCTTCTGCGCCTCCGCGAAGGCGGGGGGTTCGTGCAGCGTACGGCGGATGAAGAACGCAACAATCACCACGACGGCGCTGAGCCAGAACGGGATGCGCCAGCCGATGCCGTACTTGATGTCGTCCGGGAGGGCCAGGACAGGGATGAAGACGAGCGCTGCGAGGATCTGGCCGCCCTGGGTGCCGGTGAGGGTCCAGGAGGTGAAGAAGGAGCGGCGGTTGTCCGGGGCGTGCTCCAGCGTCATCGAGGATGCGCCTGCCTGCTCGCCCGCGGCGGACAGGCCCTGGCAGAGGCGTGCCAGCACCAGCAGTACGGGAGCCCACCAGCCGACGGTGTTGAAGTCGGGGAGGCAGCCGATCAGGAATGTTGACGCGCCCATCAGCACCAGGGTGAACATGAGGACCTTCTGCCGCCCCACGCGGTCGCCGAAGTGGCCGAGGATGACGGCGCCCACCGGCCGTGCCACATAGGCAAAGCCGAACGTGGCGAAGGACATGATGGCCGCGTTGGCCCCGGCGTCCGGGAAAAAGACCGTAGGAAAGATCAGGGCGGCCGCAGAACCGAAGATGAAGAAGTCGTAGTATTCGACGGCGCTGCCCAGGAAGCTGGCGAGGGCTGCTTTCTTTGGCGTCCCGGCCGGGGCAGCGGTGCCCGGCCCCGCGGACGGAAGTGTCTGGCTCATGGAGTTCCTTTGATGTGACGACGTTGTCGCGGATGGATCTGGAGAAGCGCAGCCGCACTGCCTGTGGTGGCGGAGCGCGGTGCGGCTGGTGTCCGTTGAAAGACCCGGACTAGTAGCCACATGGTGAGAGCTACTTGTGCGATATAGCAATGATGGCTGTGAGCACTGTCACTTGTCAAGAAAATAATCACCATCTAGAAATAGCTCTCACAATGTGGCAACATCGAGTTATGAGTGTGAACCAAGCCACAACCGAGGATGATGTCTCCACCGCGCCGGAACCAGGGCCGGACCCAAGCCCCGGACCTCGGCCGGGCCCGGACCCGGACCCGGGCCCAAGCCCGGCCCCCGGCCCGGGCGAAGGTAAGGCGTCCCGGTCCGGAGACCGCACCGACATGGTGGGCAAGGCCCTGAGCTTGTTGGTGCTCCTGGGAGATGAGCCCCGCGGTGCCAGTGCCGCTGAGATCTCGCGCCGCGCCGAACTCCCCTTCAGTACCACCTACCGCCTGCTGGGTTCCCTGACGCGGGACGGCTTCGTGGACTACGAGCCGGACGGCCGCCGCTACCACCTGGGCCTGCGCATCTTCCAGCTGGGCCAGCGCGTCTCGAACCATCACGGCTTCGCGGGGGCGGCCATGCCGGTCCTTCGCCGCGTAACCGAGCAGACGGGGGAAGCCACCATCCTCAGCGTCCGCGACGGGCACCATCACCTGACTGTTAATAAGGTCGACGGTCCGCAGATGTTCCGCGTCACGAGTGACCCCGGGCATCTGGGTGCCCTGCACGCCACCGCGGTGGGCAAGGTCCTCGTGGCGTTTGCCGAGGATGCGGAGCGGGAGGCCCTGATCGAGGAACTGGAACTGGAACCGCTCACCGGGCACACCATCACCGACCGCGCCGCCTTCCGGGCCGAAATGGAGCAGGTCCGCCGGCAGGGATATGCGGTGATGGACGAGGAAAACGAGGACGGGATGCGCGCCGTGGCCGTGCCTCTCCTCAATTCCCAGGGCCACGCCTTCGCGTCGCTCGCCACCGCTGTACCCGTGTTCCGCCTCACCGTGGAAGCGCTCCTGGCGCACGTTCCCCTGCTTCGGGATGCCGCCGCCGAACTCGCCGCGCGGCTGCCGCAGCGGTAAGCAACATCCTAATGTTCGCATGTAGAACAAGCGTGCGATAAGTGAACATCTGCTGTACTGTAATCCCTATCACCTGGCCCGCCGCGTCCGCCTTGAGCGCCGCCGCCCGTCACGTGCCGTATCAAAGGAGCTGCCCGGATGAGCAATCGAACTGAGTCCTACCTTGTGGGACTGGTCGGCGACGGCGTCACGCCGTCACTCACTCCACCCATGCACGAACGCGAAGGCGATGTCCAAGGCCTGCGCTACCTGTACCGCCCCATCGATCTGCTGGAACTGGGACTGGCAGGCGACTCCGTCGGGGAACTGCTCAAGAGCGCCCGCAGCCTTGGTTTCAACGGACTGAACATCACCCATCCCTGCAAGCAGCTGGTCCTCCAGTACCTTGACGAAGTCTCGCCGGATGCCCGCAGGCTCGGCGCCGTCAACACCGTGGTGATCGAAGACGGCCGCTTCATCGGCCACAACACCGACTTCTCCGGGTTCGCCGCCGCCCTGGCGTCCGGCCTTCCGGGCGCACAGCTGGACCGCGTGGTCCAGCTCGGCGCGGGAGGTGCCGGATCCGCTGTCGCCTATGCCCTGCTTACCGCCGGCGTGAAGGCACTGGAGCTGGTGGACATGGACCTGGAACGCGCAGCTGCGCGCGCTGCGGAACTGTCCGGTTTCTTCCCGGACCGCACCATCACACCGCGTACGACGGCGGAGCTGCCGCAGCTGATGCCGCTGGCTGACGGCCTGGTGCACTGCACGCCTGTTGGCATGGCCGCCCATCCGGGAGTCCCGCTGGACCTGGACCTGCTCGAATCCCGGCACTGGGTGGCGGATATCGTTTACCGGCCCATCGAAACCGAGCTTGTACTGAGCGCCCGGGCCAAGGGCTGTGAGGTCCTGGACGGCGGCCGCATGGCCGTGGGACAGGCGGCGGACTCCTTCCGGATCTTCACCGGAATGGAAGCCGACGCGGACCGTATGCGCAGCCACTTCCTGGAACTCGTGGCCCAGGAAGAGGTGGCTGCCTGATGCGCACCGGAATCGCCACAGTCTGCCTCTCCGGCACGCTGAAGGAAAAGATGCAGGCCTGCGCCATCGCGGGCTTCGACGGCATTGAAATCTTCGAACAGGACCTCGTCACCTCGCCCCTCACTCCTGAGGACGTCCGCAAGATGGCTGCAGACCTGGGCCTCACCCTGGACCTCTACCAGCCGTTCCGCGACTTCGACAGCGTGTCCGAGGACCTCCTGGCCGCCAACCTTCGCCGCGCCGAGGCAAAGTTCAAGCTGATGGCGCGGCTGGGCATGGACACCATCCTGGTCTGCTCCAACGTGGCCACGGCCAACATCGACAGCGACGACCTCCGCGCGGACCAGCTCGGCCGGCTGGCGGCGCTGGCAGGGGACCACGGCGTCAGGGTCGCCTACGAGGCGTTGGCCTGGGGCAAGTACGTCAACGACTACGAGCACGCCCACCGGCTGGTTGAGACGGTGGACCACCCCAACCTGGGTACCTGCCTGGACTCCTTCCACATCCTCTCCCGCAACTGGGACACGGCGCCCATCGAAGCCTTCAGCCCGGAGAAGATCTTCTTCGTCCAGGTGGCGGATGCGCCGAAGCTCTCCATGGACGTCCTGTCCTGGAGCCGGCACTACCGGGTGTTCCCGGGCGAGGGACAGTTTGAGCTGGCCAAGTTCATGGGCCACGTGGTCCGTGCCGGGTACAGCGGGCCGGTGTCACTGGAGATCTTCAACGACGTCTTCAGGCAGTCCGACGTCGAGCGCACAGCCGTGGACGGCATGCGCTCGCTCATCTGGCTGGAGGAGCAGAGCGCCAAATGGCTCAATGCCAACGTGCCGGTCCTCGCCGCCACGGCCGCCGGTGCCCCCGGCACTGTTGCTGGTGCTCCTGCGGCCCCTGGCCGCCGTCGTTATCCCATGGAACTGGCCACGCTTCCGCAGGTGGCCGAACCGGCCGGCTACAACTTTGCCGAGGTCAGGGCCGCGGACACCAAGGGCTTGGAAACTGTCCTGGGCCAGCTCGGCTTCGAATTCAACGGCCGGCACCGCACCAAGGACGTGCAGCTGTGGACCATGGGCCATGCCCGGGTCATCGTCAACGAGGCGGCGCCTCATTCGCCCGTGAACAGGGCGGACGCATCGCCCGCCATCGCCGCTTTGGGGTTCGACGTCGATTCCCCGGTGATTGCCTCAGCCCGGGCCCAGCAACTCAAGGCCCCCGCGGTTCCGCGCAAAAGCCAGGCCAACGAGGAGGTGTTCCAGGGCTTCGCAGCGCCCGACTCCACGGAGATCTTCCTGTGCCAGGGCAGTCCCGACGGCACCGCCGCCTGGACGAGTGAATTCGGTGAGGGCAGCGAATTCGGTGAGGGGCTGCTAGTTCCCGCCGCCGGTGCCACCGCCGTGATCGACCACGTCAATCTCGCCCAGCCGTGGCAGCACTTTGACGAGGCCGTCCTCTTTTACACGAGCGCCCTGGCACTGGAACCGCAACCTTTCGCCGAGGTCCCCAGCCCCACCGGGTTGGTCCGTTCGCAGGTGATGGCTACCGGCGACCGCGCCGTGCGCCTGGTGCTGAACCTGGCACCCCTGATCCAGCAGGACGGCGCTTCCGGACCGGATCCGTCCGGAACGGGCGCCCGGCGGACCTACCAGGAGCACATCGCCTTCGCGGTGGGCGACCTGGTAGCCACGGCCAGGGACTGCAAGGCCCGGGGCCTCGAGTTCCTGCAGATCCCGGCCAACTACTACGAGGACCTGAACGCGCGCTTCGGCCTCGACCCCGACTTCCTGGCCACGCTGCAGGAGCTGAACCTCCTGTACGACCGCGACGCTGACGGCGAGTTCCTGCATTTCTACACCGCCACCGTGGGTAGCGTGTTCTTCGAGATGGTGGAACGCCGCGGCACCTATGACGGTTATGGGGCGCCCAACGCCCCTGTCCGCCACGCAGTCCAGTACGACCTCCTGCACCGACTGAACCCCGTACCCGCCAAGTAACACCAACACCCTATGAAAGGAGGCTGCTGTGCCTGAAGGAATCAACCTCGAAACCTACAACGCGGATCCGCTCACCGAGGACGTGTCCGATGACGCCACAGAGGCCGCACCGAAGCAGTACGCACCCCTGGATGCCGCCGCAGAGTCGCAGGCGGACCTGAGCGCCGAGATGAAGGCGCTCGGCGATGCTTACGCCCAGGCCCTCAAGAACGGCGCCAAGGCTGAAATCCAGCCGCGGCTGGACTACGCCCCCTACCGCAGCAGCGTCCTGCGCCACCCCACCAAGGACCTGCACCACGCGGACCCTGAGACCATCGAGCTGTACTCGCCGGCGTTCGGGCACATGGACGTGCACGCGCTGGAAGCGGACCTCACCATCCAGCACAACGGTGAACCGCTGGGCGAACGGATCGTGGTGTCGGGACGCGTCCTCGATGGTGACGGCCGCCCGGTAGCCGGCCAGCTCGTGGAGATCTGGCAGGCGAACTCCGCCGGCCGCTACATCCATAAGCGTGACCAGCACCCCGCACCCCTGGACCCCAACTTCACCGGCGTGGGCCGCTGCATCACCGGGGCCGATGGCTCCTACAGCTTCATCACCATCAAGCCCGGCGCCTACCCGTGGAAGAACCACCTCAACGCCTGGCGCCCCGCCCACATTCACTTCTCGCTGTTCGGGCAGGAGTTCACGCAGCGGATCGTCACCCAGATGTACTTCCCCGGTGACCAGCTCTTCCCGCTGGACCCGATCTACCAGTCCATCGTGGACCAGGACGCCCGCGACCGGCTTGTCGCGACCTACGATCACGAACAGACCAAACCCGAGTGGGCCCTCGCCTACAACTGGGACATCGTGCTGACCGGGTCGAAGCGGACCTGGACCGAGAACGAGGCCCTCGGCGCAGAAGGAGACGACCATGAGTAACCCCAGCCCCACCAAGCTGACTCCCACCCCCGGCCAGACCGTGGGACCGTTCTACGGTTACGCCCTGCCCTACAACAAGGACCGCGAACTGCTGGCCCCCGGCTCCCCGGGCTCCATCCGGCTCCAGGGCACCGTGTACGATGGCGCCGGGCATCCGATCCCCGACGCGATCCTGGAGATATGGCAGGCGGATTCCGAGGGCAAGGTCCCGCAGCACACCGGATCGCTGGTGCGCGACGGCTACACCTTCACCGGATTCGGCCGCAGCGCCGTGGGCAACACCGGCGTGTTCACCTTCACTACCGTCAACCCCGGCCCCACCGAGGAGGGTGCAGCCCCGTTCATCTCCGTCGCGGTCTTTGCCCGCGGCCTGATGAACCGGCTCTTCACCCGGATCTACCTGCCGGAAAACGAGGAGGCCCTGGCGAAGGACCCCCTGCTGAGCTCCCTTGATCCGGAACGCCGGCAGACCCTGATTGCACGCCGCGACGCCGACGGCGGACTCACGTGGGATCTCCGGCTGCAGGGTGAGGGCGAAACAGTCTTCCTGGACTTCCAGTGACTGATGCCGCCCTGGGTTTCGGAAGCGCGGCCGACGGCGACGTCGGCCTGCTGAGTCCCGTCTCGGCGTCGCCCCTGGTGGCGGCGCTGACCGGCGACCGGGCTGTGCTCGCGGCGATCCTCGCCGTCGAGTCCGGCTGGGCTGCGGTGCTGGACAAGGCGGGGCTGGCGCCGGCCGGGTCCGCCGCCGTCGTGGCTTCCGCGGCAGAAGCGGGCCGCTACGACGCAGCAGACGTCGCGCTCCGGGCCCAGGGCGGCGGCAACCCCGTCATTCCGTTGCTGGCGGACCTGCGCAAGCAGGTGTCGGCGCTGGATGCGGCCGGTATCGGTGCCGGGAAAGCCGTCCACACCTCGCTGACCAGCCAGGACGTTCTTGATACGGCCCTGATGCTGGTGGCGCGGAACACTGTGGAGGCGCTGGTTGCCGACCTGAAAAGCACAACGACGGCGCTTGCCGCCCTGGCGGAAAAGCATGCGGACACGCTGGGAGTGGGCAGGAGCCTGACCCAGCACTCCCTCCCGTTTACCTTCGGGCTGCGCGCGGCCCAGTGGTTCCACGGCGTGGCCGCCGCGGGACGCCAACTGGAAACCGTGCAGTTCCCGGTGCAGTTCGGCGGGGCCGCTGGAACGTTGGCGGCCGGAACCGTGCTGACCGCCGGCGCATCCGCCACCCCCTTTACCCTGGCCGATTCCCTGGCCAGACAACTGGGCCTGGCCACTGCCCCCGCGCCGTGGCACACGAACCGGCTGGCAGTCACGGCCCTCGGCAACGCCTTGGCCGCCGTGTTGGGTGCTGCGGGCAAGATCGCCACGGACGTCCTCTTGATGAGCCGGCCTGAAGTAGCCGAACTCGCCGAACCACGCGCTGCGGGCCGTGGCGTGTCCTCCGCGATGCCGCAGAAGCAGAACCCTGTGCTGTCCGTCCTGATCCGCAGCGCAGCCCTGCAGGCTCCGCAGCTTCTGGCCCAACTGCACCTGGCCGCCGCCAACTTCAACGACGAACGCCCCGACGCCGCCTGGCACATCGAATGGCCGGCACTCCGCCACCTCCTTCGTCTGGCCCTGGGGGCGGCTGGCCACCTCCGCGAGCTGGCCGAAGGCCTCCAGGTCTTCCCGGCTGCCCTGCGCCGCAACCTCGACCTGGCCGGACCGTTGCTCCTGGCTGAAGGGGTGGGCGCCGCCGTCGCCCCGCTCCTGGCGGAGAAGGATGGCCGCACGGGCAAGGAGCAGCTGCAGGACGTGGTGGACGCGACCCTTGCCGCGCCTGCTGCGGAGCAGGGTTCGACCTACCGGCGGCTGCTCCGCGAGGCCGTTCCCGCGGGCGCGCTCACCGATCTGCGCCTCGACGAACTTCTTGACCCCGCGAGCTACCTCGGCCAGGCAGCCGAGATCTCCCGGCGCATCCTGGCCGAGTACCCTGACTTCGCCCCAGCCCTTGCCGTGACTGCAGACCCGGCGTCATCAGTAAACCCCGACCAGAATGGAGCCAACCGTGGCTAAACCGACCCTGAAGGCAGTTCTGCTTTCGCCCCAACGAGCCCTTGGCGAACGCCCCCTGTTGGTGGTTGGCCCCTCCCTGGGCACCTCCTCAGCTGCCCTCTGGAGCGGGACGGCGGCGCTGCTGGCCAATGAGTACGACGTTGTGGCCTGGGACCTGCCCGGCCACGGCGTATCGCCGAAGGCCACCGAGACCTTCGATGTCGCCGACCTGGCAGATTCGGTGGTGGACCTGGCGGACTCGATCGCCCCCGGCGAGTCCTTCCACTACGCCGGTGTCTCGCTGGGCGGGGCCACCGGCCTGCAGCTTGGCATCAAGCATGGCGAACGCCTCAAGAGCCTGTCCGTCCAGTGCTCCGGCGCGAAGATCGGCACCCCTGAGGGCTGGCTGGAGCGCGCGGAACTGGTGCGCGGCCAGGGCACGCCCGTGGTCATCCAGGGATCGGCGGAACGCTGGTTCGCACCGGGTTTTATGGACCGCGAGCCGGACCTGAGCAGCCGGCTCCTGCACTCCCTGCGCGACGCTGACCGCTTCAGCTATGCGTTCTGCTGTGAAGCCCTGGCTGCCTACGATGTGCGCGCCGAGCTCGGCAGCATCTCCGTCCCCACGCAGGCTGTTGCCGGTGTGGCGGATACTGTTGTGCCGCCGTCGTTCGCGGAAGAAATCGCGGCCGGCATCACCGCCGGGGGAGGCACGGCGAACGCCGTTTCCCTGGAAGGCGTGGCCCACCTGGCTCCCGCCGAGGCACCCGCCCACGTTGCGGAACTGCTGCGGAGCCTCATCTCTTGGACTGAATCGCGGGGAGCAGCAAAGTGAGCAGCCTCAGCGGCGCTGAACGGCATGGCGTGGTCCAACCGGAGGCCAGCAGCCAGGAGATTTACGACGGCGGCATGGTGGTTCGCCGCGAAGTGCTCGGCGCCGCGCACGTGGACCGGGCCAACGCCAACAAGGACGAGTTCACCGAGGACTTCCAGGACATGATCACGCGGATTGCGTGGGGCGGCATCTGGACCCGGCCCGGCATCTCCCGTCAGATGCGCTCAGCGGTGACCATCACTGCGATGGTGGCGCACGGGCACTGGGAAGAGCTGGCCATGCATATCCGCGCGGCTCTCACCAACGGCCTGAGCAGGGACGAGATCAAGGAAATCCTGCTCCAGACGGCCATCTACTGCGGMGTCCCGTCCGCCAAYACSGCCTTCAAGACCGCGCAGCAGGTATTCCGCGAAATCGACGCTGCCGCGACAGACACCCCCACCCCGCCCAACTAGGTAGCAGCAGATGTCGTTATGAGCCCTCAAAACGACATCAACTGCTACCTAGTTGGGAATCCACGCACCGAATTGAGGAGAAGTTTTGAACCAGGCATTTGTGTACGACGCCGTGCGTACCCCGTTCGGCAAGTTCGGCTCAGGCCTCGCGGCCGTCCGCCCGGATGACCTTGCCGCGCACGTGATCAGCGAATCCGTGAAGCGCGCTCCGGGGCTGGACCCTGAGCGCATCGATGAGGTCGTGTTCGGCAACGCCAACGGTGCCGGCGAGGAGAACCGCAACATCGCCCGGATGGGCACGCTGCTCGCGGGGCTGCCGGTCTCGATCCCGGGCACGTCCGTGAACCGGCTGTGCGGGTCCTCCCTGGACGCGGCGATCATCGCCTCGCGCCAGATCAACGCCGGCGACGCCGAGCTCATGCTCGTGGGCGGGGCCGAGTCGATGTCCCGCGCCCCCTGGGTCCTGCCGAAGACGGAGAAGCCCTACCCGGCCGGTGACATGACCCTGGCCTCCACCACGCTGGGCTGGCGCCTGGTGAACAAGGCCATGCCCAAGGAGTGGACCATCTCCCTGGGCGAGGCCACCGAGAGGCTCCGCGAAAAGTACGGCGTGACCCGCGATCAGCAGGACGAGTTCGCCGCGAACTCGCACAACCTCTCCGCCGCCGCGTGGGATGAGGGCTTCTACGACAACCTGGTGGCCCCGGTCCCGGGCACGGACCTGGTCCGGGATGAAAGCATTCGCGACGGCTCCTCCGCGGAGAAGCTGGCCGGGCTGAAGACGGTGTTCCGCGCCGAGAACGGCACCGTGACCGCCGGGAACGCGTCCCCACTCTCCGACGGCGCCTCCGCAGCCTGGATCGGGTCCGAAAATGCCGCCGGGCTGCTGGGGCTAGAGCCGCTGGCCCGCATCGCCGGCCGCGGCGCGCACGGCAACGATCCCCAGTTCTTCGGCTACGCCCCGGTGGAGGCCGCGAACAAGGCCCTCGCGAAGGCCGGCATCAGCTGGGACCAGGTCGGCGCCGTCGAACTTAACGAAGCGTTCGCCGCACAGTCCCTGGCGTGCATCAACGCCTGGGGCATCGACCCCGCCATCGTGAACCGCCACGGCGGCGCGATCGCCATGGGCCACCCACTCGGCGCGTCCGGCACCCGGATCCTGGGCACCCTCGCCCGGTCCCTGCAGGCCTCCGGGCAACGCTGGGGCGTCGCCGCGATCTGCATCGGTGTGGGCCAGGGCCTGGCCGTTGTCCTCGAAAACGTCACTGCTGGAAAGGCATAACGATGCTGAATTTTGTTGATTCCGTGAACGAGGCCGTGTCCGGCATCAAGGACGGCTCCACCGTGATGATCGGCGGGTTCGGCAACGCCGGGCAGCCGTTCGAACTGATCGACGCACTGATGGACTGCGGTGCGAAGGACCTGACGGTGGTGAACAACAACGCCGGCCAGGGCGATCAGGGCCTGGCGCTCCTGATCAAGGAAGGCCGGGTCAGGAAGATGATCTGTTCCTTCCCGCGGCAGTCCGATTCCTGGCACTTCGACGCCAAGTTTCACGCTGGTGAGATCGAGCTGGAACTCGTCCCGCAGGGCAACCTGGCCGAGCGCATCCGCGCCGCGGGTGCCGGCATCGGCGGGTTCTTCACCCCCACCGGGTACGGCACCATGCTGGCCGAGGGCAAGGAAACCCGCATCATCGACGGCCGCGGTCAGGTGTTCGAGACCCCCATCCACGCCGACGTCGCGCTGATTAAGGCCCTGAAGGCCGACGGCGTGGGGAACCTCGTGTACCGCAAGACGGCCCGGAACTTCGGCCCCATCATGGCCGCCGCCGCGAAGCACACGGTGGTCCAGGTGTCCGAAATTGTCCCCACCGGCGGACTCGACCCGGAAAACGTGGTCACCCCCGGAATCTACGTCAACAGCATCGTGAAGGTGGCCTGAGCATGAGCACCGCAACTTCCCTCCAGACCAGTGACAAGCCCCTGGGCCGCGCCGAGCTCGCCGAGCTCGTGGCACGGGACATCAAGCCCGGCTCGTTCGTGAACCTCGGCATCGGCCAGCCCACCCTGGTATCGAACTACCTCAAGCCCGAGCAGAACATCACCCTGCACACGGAGAACGGCATGCTCGGCATGGGTCCCGTGGCCGTGGGTGACCAGATCGACGGCGACCTCATCAACGCCGGCAAGATACCGGTCACCGAACTCCCGGGGGCGTCCTACTTCCACCATGCTGACTCGTTCGCGATCATGCGCGGCGGCCACCTGGACATCTGCGTGCTGGGCGCCTTCCAGGTCTCGGCCACGGGCGACCTCGCCAACTGGCACACCGGCGCGCCTGACGCGATTCCCGCCGTCGGTGGCGCCATGGACCTGGCCACCGGCGCCAAGGACGTCTTTGTGATGATGACGCTCCTGACCCGCGAAGGCGCCTCCAAGATCGTGGAAGCATGCACCTACCCGCTCACCGGAGTCGGCTGCGTCACCCGCGTTTACACAGACAAGGCCGTGTTCCTGACCGGGCCCGACGGCGTCACAGTCCGCGAGACGTTCGGCTGCACCCTGGAGGAACTCCAGGAACTGGTGCCGGTCCCGCTGAAGGCAGCCGCTTAGTCCCGTTGCGAGGCCCGCTCCACGTTCCAAAGCCGCGTCTTGGGACGCAGAATGGGCCTCGCCGCCGGTGGTTGGGGAGCGAAACCTGACCCCGCCCACCCCTTTAGGATTGGTAACCATGACCAACGCACCAGCAGCTGCACGCGCCGCTCCGCAGGCGAGCGACCAGTACGTGCAATCGCTGGCGCGCGGGCTGGCCGTCATCCGTGCCTTCGACAACGACCATCCGTTGATGACCCTTTCCGAGGTGGCTGCGCGGACCGACCTGACCCGGGCCACCGCGCGGCGGTTCCTGCACACACTGGTCGAGCTCGACTACGTCCGGACCGACGGCAAGACGTTCGCGCTCACCGCCAAGGTCCTGCAGCTCGGCTACGCCTACCTTTCCGGGCTGTCCCTGCCGCAGCTCGCCCAGCCGCACCTGGAGGAACTTTCCCTCAAACTGGGTGAGTCCACCTCCGCGGCCGTGCTGGACGGCACGGAGATCGCCTACATCGCCCGGGTGACCACGCGCCGGATCATGAACGTCGGCATCACGGTAGGCACCCGCTTTCCCGCCTACGCCACGTCCATGGGCAGGGTGCTGCTTGCCGCCCTGCCGGCCGCCCGGCTCAAGGCCTACCTTGCCGACGCGCAGATCAGGCCGCTGACGCCGCGGGCGCTCGGAACCGTTCCGGAGCTGGTGGCGGTGCTGGACACGGTCCGGGCCCAAGGCTGGTGCCTGCTGGACCAGGAGCTTGAATTGGGGCTGATGTCCGTTGCGGCTCCGGTCTATGACGGCCCCACCAAGGTGGTGGCCGCCGTCAACGTATCCCTGCAGGCCCAGTCCGTGGCGGCCCAGCCGGACCCGGAAGCGTACCTGGCCTCCGTTGCGCAGGAAATTGTGGCCACGGCCAAGCTCATCTCGGCGGACCTGACCGCGCGCGGCTGACCGCCACGAGTTTTTGTCCAGATAATCCCGGCTTCGGGACCCGGAAGTGTGAATATCTGGACAAAAACTCCTCGGTGCGTCATAGACTCAAGCCAACTACGTCCGTAAGGGAGCTGGCGGTTGAAACTGGGCATACCGCGGGAACGGCATGAGGGTGAGCGCCGTGTTGCCGCCACACCGGAAACAGTCAAACAACTGGCGGGGCTGGGCCTGGACGTCCTGATCGAAGCGGATGCGGGTGCCGCCGCCGGCCACTCGGACCACGAGTACGCCCAGGCCGGAGCCCGCATCATCCGGGCCCTCGACCCCGCTGAGCTGGACATCCTTGCCCACGTGCGGCCCTTGGAACCCGCGACGGCGAAGGCGCTGAGAAGGGGCGCTGTCACCGTGGGCCTGGCCTCGCCGTCGTCCGAGCTCGCAACTGTGCAGGCACTCGCGGAAGCCGGCGTCACGTCCTTCGCCATGGAACTGGTGCCCCGCATCTCCCGCGCGCAGTCCATGGATGCGCTCAGCTCCCAGGCCCTGGTTGCCGGCTACCGCTGCGTGCTGGAAGCCGCCATCAGGCTGCCCCGGTTCTTCCCGCTGTACATGACCGCCGCCGGCACCGTCCCGCCGGCCCGGGTCCTGGTGCTCGGCGCCGGTGTCGCCGGGCTGCAGGCCATCGGCACGGCAAAGAGGCTCGGCGCGCGCGTGTCCGCCAACGACATCCGGCCCGCCTCCGCCGACGAAGTGGCGTCCATGGGCGGAACCTTCATCAACCTGGACCTGGAAACGGCGGAGGCCTCCGGCGGTTACGCCCGCGAACTCAGCGCCGACCGCGGCGCCCTCCAGCGCGAACTCCTCGCCCCGCATGTTGCCCAGGCTGATGTCCTGATTACGACGGCGTCGGTCCCCGGCGGGCGCGCCCCGCTCCTGGTGAGCCGCCAGATGGTGCGGGGCATGCGCCCCGGGTCGGTTGTCGTCGATCTGGCCGCAGAGTCCGGGGGCAACGTGGAGGGTGTTGTTCCCGGCGAGGACATCCTGTTGCCCACCGCCGACGGCCAGGGTTATGTCACCCTGGTGGGGCTGAAGGACGCACCGTCCGCGATGGCCTCGGACGCGTCCCGGCTCTACGCGAAGAACGTTGCCAACCTGCTCGCCCTGATGATCCGGGACGGCAAAGTGACGCCCGACTTCGGCGACGACGTGATCGCCGGTGCCTGCCTCACGCACGACGGCGCTGTGCGGCACCTGCCTACGGCCGAGGCTCTGGCGGCGGTCATCCCGGCACTGCCCGACCATGCGCCCAGGGTCCAGGAAGCGCAGCTCCAGAACGAGGGGGGAATCTGATGGACGGCATGAGCCTGCTGACCGTCACGGTGCTGGCGGTGTTTGTGGGCTTCGAGGTGGTCTCGAAGGTTTCCAGCACCTTGCACACGCCCCTCATGTCCGGCGCGAACGCCATCCACGGCATCATCCTGGTGGGTGCCATTATCGTTGCCGGCCAGGCCACGGACCCGGGCATCCTGGCCGTCGCACTGCTGGCGGTGGTGCTGGCCACCGCCAACCTGGTGGGCGGTTTTGTGGTCACCGACCGGATGCTGCACATGTTCCGGGCCCGCAGGGAGGACGGAAAGTGAGCCTCCTCGATCCGGTCTGGACCTCCCTCCTTTACCTCGCCGCCGCAGTTTTCTTCATCCTGGCCCTCCGCGGCCTTAGCTCTCCACGCACCGCCCGCCGCGGCAACCTGCTCGGCGCCTTCGGTGCGCTGCTCGCCGTCGTCACCGTGTTCCTGTCGGCCAGGCTGGAGAACATCCCCTGGATCATCGGAGCCATCGCGGTGGGAACGGCGGTAGCCGCGCCCGTGGCGCGGCGGGTGAAAATGACGCAGATGCCCCAGCTGGTTGCCCTGTTCAACGGCGTCGGCGGCGGTGCCGCGGCACTCGTCGCGTTGCTGGAACTTGGCCACAACGAAGACCCCTGGGTGCGGCTCGCCATCGTCTTCACCCTCCTGGTGGGGGCCGTGTCCTTCGCGGGATCGGGCGTCACGTTCGCCAAGCTCCAGGAACTGATGACCACCCGCCCGGTGGTGTTCGCCGGGCTCCCCGTGGTGATGGCGGTGGTGCTGCTCGCCGCGGTAGGGACCGCCGTCGCCGTCGTCTTCACCGGTTCCCTGCCGCTCGCGGTGCTGCTGCTGGTGCTGGGACTTGTTGCCGGCGCACTGCTGGTGCTGCCCGTGGGCGGGGCCGACGTGCCAATCGTCATCTCACTCCTGAACGCTTTCACCGGCCTTGCGGTGGCCGCGTCCGGCGTGGTGCTGGGCAACGTGCTCCTGGTGGTGGCGGGCACGCTGGTGGGTGCCTCCGGCACCATCCTCACCCGGGCCATGGCCGCGGCGATGGGCCGCAGTGTGGCCGGAATCCTGTTCGGTGCCTTCAAGGGAGGCTCGACGGCGGGATCCACCGCCGTCAGCGAACGTCCGGTCAGGTCCTCCAGCGCCGAGGACGTGGCGGTACTCCTGGGCTACGCGCAGCGGGTCATCATTGTGCCGGGCTACGGACTGGCCGTGGCGCAGGGACAGCACACCGCCGCGGAGCTGGCGCTGGCCCTCGAAGCACGCGGCATTGAGGTGGACTTTGCCATCCACCCGGTGGCCGGCCGGATGCCGGGGCACATGAATGTTCTCCTGGCCGAGGCCAACGTGCCGTACGAGTCGCTCAGGGAGATGGGCGAGATCAACTCCGAATTCCGGACGGCCGACGTCGCCTTGGTGGTCGGAGCCAATGATGTGGTGAACCCGGCCGCAAAGACGTCATCCGGCTCGCCGATTTATGGCATGCCCATCCTGGAGGTGGCCGACGCCCGTCAGGTGATCTTCCTGAAGCGCTCCATGCGGCCCGGCTTCGCAGGGATTGAGAACGAGCTCCTGTACGAACCGCAGACATCCCTGCTCTTCGGCGACGCCAAGGATTCACTGGCCAAGGTGCTGGGCGCCGTGAAAGCGCTGTAGCAAGTAGCCTTTCCACAAGCGTATTCAACTTCATCGAAGGACACCATGACTGCCAACGGCTCCACGGACCTCAAGCGTCCGGCCATCATCATCAATCCCGCCAAGCCGGTGGAAGTCGACGTTAAGGCCCTGGCGGCCAAGCACTGTTCGGAAAACGGCTGGGGTGAGCCCATCTGGCTCGAGACCAGCAGGGAGGACCCGGGCGTCGGCCAGGCGAGGGAAGCGCTCAAGCAAGGGGCCGACGTCGTTATTGCCGCCGGCGGCGACGGTACCGTGCGGTGTGTGGCTGAGGTGCTGGCCGGCGGGGATGTGCCCATGGGGCTGCTTCCGTTCGGCACCGGAAACCTCCTGGCCCGAAACCTCGGCATGGACGTCGCGGACTTTGACGGGGCCATGGCCGGGGCGCTGGCGGGAACCGAGCGAAAGATCGACGTCATCCGCGCCCGCCGGAACGACCCCGACAAGGAGCAGCTCTTCCTGGTGATGGCCGGCGTGGGCTACGACGCCACCATCATGGCCGACACCAACGAGGACCTGAAAGACAAGGTGGGCTGGCTGGCCTACGTGGACGCGGGGATCCGGAACCTGCCCGGCAAACCGGTCAAGGCCACCATTGTGATCGACGGTAAATCCGTGGTGCACCGCGGCATCCGCAGCGTCATGGTGGGCAACTGCGGCAAGGTCCAGGGCGGGCTGGAGATCTTCCCCGATGCCAAAATGGATGACGGCCTGCTGGACGTGGCAGTGCTGGCACCACAGGGGAAGCTGGGTTGGTTCTCGGTGATCGCCGGCATGATCGGCAAAGGCCGGGGCAAGGACACAGCAGTGGAGTATTTCCAGGGGAAATCCGTGGAGATCACGCTGGAACACAACGACGATTTTCAGCTGGACGGCGACCATGACGGCGAAGGCAAGCACGTCCTGATGACCATCGACCCCGGGGCGCTCACCGTCCGCATGTAACCCGCCCAACCAGGTAGCAGCAGGTGTCGGTTTGAGGGCTTGGAACGACATCTGCTGCTACCTGGTTGGGGTGGGCCGGCCTACATGAGGTGGGCCGGGGCCGGACGGTGGGCCAGGATTTCTGCGAGCTCGGCGAGCCGGTGCGCGCGGGCTGACTCGGCGGGCGTGAACGGTTCGCCGGGACGGGCAAAGGTCAGGGGCCCGTGCCAGGCGGTGGGGATCTTAAGCCGGGTCCCGGCGTCGTGCTTTTCCACGGCAGCTTCGGCCGGGGTGAGGACCCTGGCGCGCAGCAGTTCGGCCACCGCGAGCGGGAGTTCGTCCGGCGCGTCGGCGATCCGGGCCGCCAAGGTCAGCGCCTTGGTCTGGCCGTCGGCCATGGCAAGAGCGGTGGTGGGCCAGACGTGGGAGCGGGAGCCGCCGGCGTCGTCCAGTGCCTCCAGCAGTTGCCGTTCACTCAGGTCGCCCGGCGCGGACAACACAAACTCGTCCAGAACGCCGCCGGCGACCGGATGGACGTGGATGCTGAGGATGTTGGTGTCCAGCCGGGCCAGCGCCTTGGTGACCCGCTGCAGTGAGCCCGGCTGGTCCTGCAGGACCGTGCGGGCCCGCCACAGTGCCGGTGCGCTGCCCAGCCTCTTCCGGTGCCGGAGCGCCGGCGCGTGCAGCCACCCCCGCAGGATTCTGGCTGCGGAGGGTTCGGCCACCCAGATCACCAGCACGGTGGCCGTGAGGGTGAGGACCAGCACCTTGGCCAGGTACGGCAGGGGCGTTTCCACCACCACGGCATGGACCAGCAGTTCAATCGGGAGCATCACGGCCACGTTGGCCACGGTCAGTCGGGTCTTGGTGGGTTCGGGCATCAGGCCGCAGACTTCACAGCTCAAATCCGAGGCGGCTGGATTACTTGCGGTGGGCTTCATGGCTCAAGCGTTGCGTGGTGGTGTTACGGGGGTGTTGCCTTGCCGTTCCGAACGTGGGAAAGGTCCGGGACATAGGATGAGGGGTGCTGGTCCTGCCGCTCCAGGGCGGGTATCTCCTGCACGGGCTACCGAAGGAAGAGGCACTCGGAACGTGAAGTTTTTCGCTGAAATGTTCAGCATTGCGCCGGCCAACAACGATCACCAGCCAGCGCTGCGCTGCGCCGTTGGAATATTTGTTCCCCTGATCACCCTGCTTTTGCTCGGCCGGCTGGACGTGGCAATTTTCGCCTCTTTCGGTGCGTTCACGGGAATCTACGGACGCAATGTTCCGCATGGCACCCGGTTTGTGGTGCAGCTTCGGGCCGGCCTGCTGATGCTGCTGGTCATGTTTTTGGCTGCCCTCGCGGCGAGGATGGGGGACGCCTGGGGGCTGGACCAGGCGGTGACCACCTGGCTCCTGGTTGTGGCCACCACCTTGGTGGCCGGCGGTTGTTCCGTGGCCATCGCCCTGCTGCGCCTTCGCCCGGCAGGCTCGCTCTTCCACATCTTCGCGTTTGCGGCCATCGCCTCCATCCCTAACCAGCCGCCAATCCTGGACGCCATGCTGGTGGCTGTGCTCACCACTGCGCTGTCGCTGGTGATCGGCTTCTCCTCGCGCGTGCTGCCCAGCCACCGCGCGCCTTGGGTGTGGCCCGCTCCGATCCGGCTGGCGGATGGCGAGGAACGGACGGCGTGGCTGGAAGGCCTGGGCTACCTTGTGGCCGCCGGGGTGGCAGGTTCCCTGGCCACTCTGGCCGGGCATTGGCTCGGGTTCGGACACAACTATTGGGCGATGGTCGCAGCTGTTGTCCCGCTGGTGGGGCACACCACCCGGCACCGGGTCCGGCGGGGCATCCAACGAATCATTGGCACCGTGCTGGGCCTGGCATTGCTCGCCGCCATCCTGCTGCTGAATCTCGCTCCGTGGCAGATCGTGCTGGTCATCGCCCTATGCCAGTTCGGCGCTGAACTCTTCATTGCCCGCCAATATGTGCTGGCCCAGGTCGTGGTGACACCGCTGGCTCTGATCTCCACCCTGCTGGTGGTGCCGGCGTCGCCCACTATCCTGCTGCGCGACCGCATCATCGAGACGGTGATCGGCGCCGCCGTCGGCGTAGCCGTGGTGCTGGCGCCGGCCCTATGGCGGCGCCGTCGAGTGTAATCTGGCTGGGTGCACCATTGAATGGAAGGAGCGGCCATGGCCAACTCGCTGTCCGGTGACTCGGTAGTGGACCGCGTGGTCCGGGTGATCTCAGCCTTCCCCGAGGGCGTCAGCAGCCTCCAGCTGTCCGAGCTTGCGGACCGGGCAGGGCTGCCCCTGACCACCGCGCACCGGCTCGTACGGCAGTTAGCCGCGCACGGCCTGCTGGAAACGGTCGACGGCGGGGCGGTGCGGCCCGGGCTGCGCCTGTGGGAGTTGGTCAACCGCAATTCGCCCACACTGGCGCTGCGGCAGGCCGCCATGCCGTTCATGGAAGACATCCAGCAGGTCCTGAACCAGAACGTGAACCTGGCGGTTCTGGACGGCTGGGAAGCGCTCTTTGTGGAGCGGCTCTCCCGGCGCGGATCCGTTGCCAACCGGGCCAGGGTGGCCGGCCGGATGCCCGTCCACGTGTCTTCGGCCGGGCTCGCACTCATGGCCCACCAGGACAAGTCCGTGCAGTCCGCGTATCTTGACCAGTTCTCCGATCCCGGCGGCAGCGTGACAGCGGATGCGGTTCGTGCCCTGCTGAGCGAAGCGGCCCATCAAGGATTCGCCCAGCTCGCGGGCGTGGTGGACCCCGACACCTGGGGCATAGCCGTCCCCGTGCTGAACGGACGGCAGCGCGCCGTGGCCGCGCTCGGCGTCGTCGTCCCCTTGCGGGAGATGCGGCTGCAGGCCCTGGTGCCCGCCCTGCAGACAGCAGCGCGAGGCATCGCCCGCAGGCTCGGCGACGCCGGAATCTAGGCCCACATTCCGTTGAACGGAATGGGTGTTACGCCAATCACCTTTCGCGCTGCACACTGAAAGCCAGACAAACCACCAGGCTCTGCAGGCAGTCAGAGCCCCCGCAACGAAGCGAGGACCAACCATGGCACAACGTAAAGTCATCACCACCCAGGTGGCCATCATGGGCGCCGGCCCCGCCGGCCTGATGCTCTCCCACCTCCTGGCCAAGGCCGGCATCGAATCCACCGTCATCGAGGTGCGCAGCCACAAGGACATCTCCGAAACGGTCCGCGCCGGAATCCTGGAACACGGCACCGTCAACCTGCTGGTGGACAGCGGCGTCTCGGACCGCGTGCTGCGCGACGGCGACCGGCATGACGGCATTGAGCTGCGCTTCAATGGCGAAAGCCACCGCATCGACTTCAAGGACCTCGTGGGCGAATCCGTGTGGCTCTACCCCCAGACGGACGTTTTCCTGGACCTCGCCGCGCGGCGGAAGGCCGACGGCGGCGACGTCCGCTACAGCGTCACGGACACCACCGTCCACGACCTCGAGGGCAAACCGAAGGTCTGGTTCACCGACTCGGACGGAGTCGAGTTTGAGATCCAGGCCGAGTTCCTGGTGGGCGCGGACGGTTCACGCAGCCACTGCCGCTTCCAGATCCCCGAAGCCCACCGCAAGTGGTACTTCCACGAGTACCCGTTCGCCTGGTTCGGCATCCTGGCGGAGGCCCCGCGGAGCTCCGACGAGCTGATCTACGCCAACTCGGACAACGGCTTTGCCCTGATCAGCCAGCGCACCGAGACGGTGCAGCGGATGTACTTCCAGTGTGATCCCAAGGAGAACGTGGCCGAGTGGGATGACGACCGGATCTGGGCTGAATTCCGCAGCCGGGTCAACGGCAACGGCTTCGAGCTGAAGGAGGGCCCCGTCATCGACAAGATGGTCCTGCCGTTCCGCAGTTTTGTGCACACCCCCATGCGCTACGGAAACCTGTTCCTGGCCGGCGACGCCGCACACACCGTGCCCCCCACAGGGGCCAAGGGCCTGAACCTGGCCATCCACGACGTGAAGATGCTTTTTGAGGGACTGGACAGCTACTACAAGTCCGGCTCCACGCAGTTGCTGGACTCGTTCAGCGACAGCGCCCTCGAGCGCGTCTGGAAGGCGCAGCAGTTCTCCTACTGGATGACCACCATGCTCCACACCCCCACTGAAGCGGATGACTTCTCCCGCGCCCGCCAGCTCGGCGAACTTAGCTCGGTGGTCTCTTCGAAGCACGGCATGGCCTACCTGGCCGAGGCATACACTGGCTGGCCCGGGGTCCGCTAGGCGCTGACATGCGGCTCGGCCTTAACGCCGGGCCGCAGGTTAGCCGCCAAGCGGCCCGTTAGGCGCCGAGGCGTCCGCCGGATGCCTCGAGGTAGCAGGCGCCGCACAGGGATTCGTACCAGACGTCCTGCCCGTCGATGGCCACCTGGTCGCCGTCGAAGACCACGTCGTTGCCGACGCGCCGGGTGTTGAAGATGGCTTTGCGCCCGCAGCGGCAGATCGTCTTGAGCTCCTCCACCGTGTGGGCGACCTCCAACAGCCGGCGCGATCCGGGGAAGGCGTGCGTCAGGAAGTCCGTCCGGATGCCGTAGGCCAGCACCGGCACGTTGTCCAGGATGGCGATGCGGAACAGGTCATCCACCTGGTCCGGGGTGAGGAACTGTGCCTCGTCCACCAGCAGGCACGCCACCGGCTTCTGATCCACGTGCTCCAGGAGGGCATCGGGGTCATCGCCGGCTGCATGGGCGGCGAAGAGTTCCCGGACGGACGTGTCTGGCGCAATCAGGAAGTCCACGGACCGCGTCATCCCCAGCCGGGACACAATGTCGGTGTCACCCTTGGTGTCCACGTCGGGTTTGGCCAGCAGGACGCGCTGGCCCCGCTCCTCGTAGTTAAAGGCCGCCTGCAGGAGTCCGGTGGATTTACCCGAGTTCATGGCGCCGTAGCGGAAGTAGAGCTTGGCCAAGATGGTCCTTTCAATGGGTCCGGCTATCGATCCTATGCCGAATATCCGCGGGCCATGCCGGTGTGTGTCCGCGCTGGCAGATGCCGGCGATTGCTCACGGTTTCCCGGAGTCTCTGTGGATCCGTTCCAGGCAGTCAGAACAGGAGAGGTGCCAGCCGAAGCGTCAGCTCGCGGGCCGCTTCGGCATGTTCGCAGATGGTGGCGAACCGTTCTGCGGGGCCGGAGAGACAGAGTGCCCCGCCGGCTGACCCGTTGGGCATTCGTACCGGAAGGGCCAGGCTGGCGGATCCTGATTCAAATTCATTGATTTCCGAGGCCTGGCCTGTGAGCCTTATTTCCGCGAGTTGCTCGTCCAGCCGGCCATGATCGGTAATGGTCTGCTCCGTCAACTTCACCAACTGACCGCCCGGAAGCGGGAAGACCGAATCACCAAGTTCAGCGAGCATCAGTTTCCCCGCTGCGGAGGTGTGCGGGTACCGGAGCAGCTCGAAGACCGAGTGGAGCGGATAATCAGGATCTTCATCGGCGATCCTGAGGGAAGCACTCCTGAACACAAAGAGGTGCACCGCGAAACGGTTTCCCTGCCGAAACTCTTCTATGACGGCGCGGGCGGCGGTGGGAACGGTGGGCGGGGCCGCAGCAGTCACCAGATCTGAAATCGCGTGTCCGAGTGCGAAGCCACGGAGATCAGAAGTGCGGACCAGATATTCGTCTCCGACAAGCGCATTCAAGAGCCTGTAGGCGGTCGCCGGAGGCATACGCAGGCCATCAGTGATCTCTTTCGCCGTTGTTCCGGTGCCGAAGCGTGCCACGATTTCCAGGATTCTGAGCGAGTTTGACGCCGGGCCGGAACCGGCGTGTTTTGGCCTGTAGTTCATTTGACCGGGCCGCCATGAAACAGGTCTGATTCCCGGGTCTCGTCGTAGATCCCAACGCCCGCCAGCCGCTCAGGTAACCGGATGCGAAGGTAGGTGGCGAAAATGACGCTTGCGAGGAGCACACTGCCGTAAATGACGGTCTGCATGTTGCCTGCGCGAATCGTTACCGTCGCAGCCGTCCAGAGCACCGCACCGAGGACCAGGGAAGTGGTGGCTCCGAGTATCCAACTGGCGTAAGTGCCCTCCCCTATCCGGCGCAGGAAGAAGGGCAGGGACGCACTGGCCAGGACATAGGACCCGAGGTATCCGTAGGCGCCCAGCGTGAAGAGATTGGCGAGGCCCTGCTCAGGTCGTGCTCCGGAGATGACCATCGCGATGGGAACGATGGCAACAATCGGCATGACGGCCAGGATCGCCGTCGAGGGCGTCCGAAAAATGCGATGCGTCCGGCCGACTGCCCGTGGGGCAACGCCTTCTCTGCCCATGCAGAAGAAAATCCGGGCCAGAGCGTTCACGGATGCGATGGCGCACGCAAACCACGATGCAGTGATTCCCAGGTCAAGGAGTGCGGCGAACACCGGGGAGGTCTGCGAAAAAAGGTCAGACAACGGTGTAGGGCTGGCTGTAATGCTTGCCGGGGCCTCTCTGAGGGCTACGTCCTGGGCGGTCGCGGCGAGGAGATAGAGAACGCCCGCCAGAACGGGGGTCCAGGTGATGGCCCGTGGAACGCTGACGAAGGGTTTCTGCGCCTCGCCTCCGAGCGTGGTCGGGCTTTCAAAGCCAACAAAGGCGCTGACAGCCACCACGATTGCGATCGATAACGAATCAAAATTTCCGTTCCACGCAAACACAGTCCCGAGATTGACGTCCGGCTCGTGGAAGGCGAAGTAGACCACCATGAGGACGGCAAGGATCCCGATTGAAATGGTTTCCATTAACAGTGTGGACCACGCGGATAACTGGATCCCCCTCACCATAAGGAAACAGGCGGCACCTGCGGCCGCAAGAATGACCAGCGCCGTGACTAACCTTGCATCGGCCACGGGGATGCCCAGGTTAGTGAACAGCTCAACGGCATATGTACCAACAGCCAACAGACTGGCCATGGCCACAAGACCGTACCCGAAGATGGCCGACCAGCCGGCGGTAATAGCTGTCCGTTGGCCAAGCCCCTTGGCTGTGTAGCTGTAGAGCCCGCTGACGGCAGCCATTCGCTTTGCCATTGGTCTCAGGCATAAGGAAACCAGGATCATGACCGCCATGGCTACACCGAATGTCAGCACAAGGTTCGGTCCGTCGGACCCAAAGACAAGGCCCGGAAAGATCAGGGCCGGAATGACCGTCATCGCACCCGCGGGTGCCACGTTGGCTATTGACTGCGCGAACACCGGCAGGAAGGAAAGCTTCCGGCGCCTCAGACCCTCCACTGGAGAGCGGGGCGTGATGAAGCGATCACCGCGGGCAGACACTGGGACCAACTTTCCCTCCGGCGTGCGGGCTCGTCGTTGATTTCGCGTGACAAGAGTCACTGGCCGGAGGTGCAAAACATTAGCATTCCCTGCTCTCGATGACGCCCGCGGAAGCGTTTGTGAATGTTTCCAGCATGTTAACTGCAGTGAGAAAAATCTGGATCGATTTTCCCACGCCCTAAGGCTTCCCGGCCCACTCCCGAATGTTTCCAACATGTTAACTGGGGCGGGAAAATGCCTCCGCGAATTTCCCACGCAGAGATCACTAAAAGGCTCGCCCCGGGTGTGCTGCATGACGTAGTTTTTCTTCCACAGACGGAATGCAAGTGATCGACATCACGCCAGCAGTGCTCAGAGTAGAGCTCGACTGACACTTCTGAAATTGAGGATGTCGATTCCAAGTGATCCCTTCTCTAGCCTCATCCGGACTCGGGAGTGATCTTTAGCGCAGCATCGTATGGACAAGGGAATTGACAGTTCTGACAAAACTAAAGATGAGTAGTTCTGTTATTCCGCGAATCTTTGCGGCTATTTATTCCGCAATGGCAATTCAGCCGGCATCAGCCGGGGAAGCGGCGCCGGCCGCTATCCCGTGAGCCCTCATTTTGAAAAGAACCAAGGAGAAAACCATGACTCTCAACACTGAAATTCACGCCGAGGTTGGGGTATCGCACCCGTTGGATCCGTTGTCGCGTGCGGAGATTTCCCGGGCGGCGGCGATCCTGAAGGACGGGCCGGCCGCGGCGGAATCGTTCCGT
>NZ_JBFTPV010000029.1:0-34543 GCF_056398665.1 Pseudarthrobacter sp. 01T43
AATGAGCGACAACCCGGACGCAATCCGTTCAGACATTGAAGCAACCCGCGCCCGCCTGGGCACCAACGTTGACGCCGTGGCAGACAAAGTCACCCCGTCCAACATCGTCCACCGCCAAACCGACAAAGTCCGGGATGCGGTGTTCGGAGTGAAGGAGAAAGTCATGGGCACAACAGATGACCTCACCACCCGCGCCCACACCCGCACCGACCACGCCGGGAACGCCCTGCACGACGCCGGCGCCGCGATCGGCGACGCCCCGCACCAGGTCAAAACCAAAACCCAGGGCAACCCCCTGGCCGCAGGCCTGATCGCATTCGGCGCCGGAATGCTGCTCTCCGCCCTGATCCCCGCCACAGAAAAAGAACGCGAAGCAGCCGACGCCCTCAAAACCGCGGCCGAGCCCATGACCACCGAGCTGACCGAAGCCGCCAAAGACATGGCCCAAGGCCTCAAGGAACCAGCCCGCGAAGCCATGGACAACGTCCAAGCAGCCGCCACCGACGCCACCCAAAACGTCAAAGCCGAAGGCCAGGTAGCAGCAGCCGACGTCAAAGACCGCGCCACCGACGCCAAGGACAACATCCACAACACCTGAGCTCAACTAGATGAGTAAGTCCTATTACCTGGACCGGTGGGGTTCCTTTTAAAGTAAGGCGGAGAGTGTTAAACCCGGTATGTGAACCCCGAACTAAACACTCTCCTGACCACACTCTATGTCCTTCTCACCGACCGTGTCCTGCCTGATCTTGGCGTGTCACGGGACCGGCGGCCCGGGCGTAAGCCCGGGCTCTCGGATGCCGAGCTGCTCTGCCTGGTGGTAGCGCAGCAACTGCTCGGTTACTCTTCGGAAACCAGGTGGATCCGTTACGCCCGGACACACCTGACCGGGATGTTCCCCGGGATCCCGCAGCAGTCCGGCTATAACAAACGGCTCCGGGCCGCCGGGACGCTGATCTCCGCGACCATCACGGCCCTGGCCAAGGACACTCCGTCCTGGCACGACGTGCTCCGGCTGGTCGATTCCACCCCGCTGCCCTGCGGAATGTCACGGGAAACCGTCAAACGCTCCGATCTTGCCGGGCATGCCGGCTACGGCTACTGCGCTTCGCATTCCCGCTACTTCTGGGGCTTCCGCCTGTACCTGATCAGCACCCCGGAAGGGATGCCGGTCATCTGGGGCCTGGCGAACCCGAAAGTCGGGGAACGTGAAGTCACCCAGGCCCTGCTGGAAAAGGACCACCACTTGGTCCGCGCCGGCCAGGTCATCCTGGGCGACAAAGGCTTCGCCGGCAATGACTTCGAACGGTTCATCACCGACGATCTCGGCGCCCACCTCATCAGACCCGACCGTAAGGACGAAAAGCCACGCTTCGGCAAACTCGGCGGCATCAGGCAATGGATCGAGTCAGTCTTCGACACCCTCAAAGGCCAACTCACCCTCGAAAACCACGGCGGACGCACCGTGGACGGCGTCTACGCCCGGGTCGGAGCCAGGCTACTCGCCCTTGCAGCCGGCATCTGGCACAACTGGCTCACCGACGCGCCCCGCAAACGCTCCCTGATCGCCTACGACCACTAAATCCAATAGGACTTAATCATCTAGAGCCGTTCGGGGCCGTCCTTCCACTGGAAGGGCGGCCCTGGCTCATTTGTCGTCCGGGGTTGCCCCACCCTCAGTGACCACCGGGTTGGCGATCAGGTGGTCACGGTCAGCTGCGGACAGTGAGTCATCGTGCTGGCTGGCTGCGACGTCTTCACTCCCTACCGAACCAGCCCCGGACTCGGAATCCTCGTCAGGATGCGGGTCGTCCTTGTGGCGGGCTTCCTGCAGATGGTGCTCAAGCTTTTCCTCCGCGTCGCGGCGGCGTTGACCCACTGTCCGCATTTGCTGCGTCGTCGGCGCCACGTGCGCGTGCTGGTGCGGGCCATGGTCCTGAATGCTGTCAACGTAATCTTCGCTCATACAGAAATCGTCCCACTGTATTCCAGCGCCGGGAAGGCAGTCTCACGCGGGGAGCAAGACTGAGGGAGGCCGCCGTCGAACATTTTTCGCGCCAATGTAGGTAGACTGGTCTACCTACATTCCCGTGAGTGAGGACCGGCCATGACGGCGAAGCAAGGCGTAGCGGCAACCCGACCCTCCCGAAGGCCAGCACGGGAGGCGCTGCTCGAGGCGGCGGCCAGGCGGTTCTACGCCTATGGCCTGACCGGGACAGGCATCGACACCATCACAGCCGAGGCCGGCGTGGCCAAGAAGAGCCTGTACAACAACTTCGCATCGAAGGCCGACCTGGTGACGGCCTACCTGTACGCCCGGCATGAGGAATGGCTTGGGCTGTACCGGGCGAGGCTGGATAATGCAACGACTGCGAAGGACCGCGTGCTGGCCGTATTTGACGCCTACGCTGACCACGCCGGCCTCGCATACGAGCACGGCTTCCGCGGCTGCGGCCTGCTGAACGCTGCCGCTGAATTACCCGCCGGTGACCCCGGGCGCGTGGTGGTCCGGCGGCACAAGGAGCAGGTGGAGGCATTCCTGGCCGAGCACCTGGCTGAACTGCCGGCGCCGGCGGGGCAGGCCGTTCCCCTCGCCCGGCATCTGGCCTTCCTGCTCGAAGGTTCCATGATCCGCGCCGGCCTGGAAGGTGATGATCGCTGCGTCCTGGAAGCCCGCGGGATCGCGACCACGCTGATCGGCGCCCTGTGAAGACGACGGATTTCCACGGCGCCACCAGGGGCGCGCTGTTTGTGCTCGCCGCGTCTGTCCTGTGGGGAACCACCGGGACGGCCGCCACTTTTGCGCCGGACGTGAGCCCGCTGGCGATCGGTGCGGTGGCCATGGGCTTCGGCGGCCTTCTCCAGGCGGCGATTGCGGCGCGGCCCATGAAGGCCTACGGCCCCAGCCTGCGGAGCCGGTGGCGAACGGTGGCCCTGGGTGCGCTGGCCGTCGCTGCATACCCGCTCGCCTTCTACTCGTCCATGCACTTAGCCGGGGTCGCCGTGGGGACGGTGATATCCATCGGGTCGGCGCCCCTGGCATCAGCAATCATCGAGCGCTTTGTGGACAAGAAGCCCTTCACCCGCCGCTGGGTTGGCGGCGCCGTACTGGGCATGATTGGCGCGGCACTCCTATGCATCGCCGACGCCGGCAGCGCAGATTCCGCCGTGGCCGCGGCGCCGGGATGGTCCACTCCCGCAGGCATCGCGCTGGGGCTTGTGGCCGGACTGACGTACGCCCTATATTCGTGGGCGGCGCACCGTGTCATTAACACAGGCGTGCCATCACGGGCAGTGATGGGCGCGGTCTTCGGAGCCGGCGGCCTGTTGCTCATGCCGGTACTGGCGGCCACCGGGGCGCCTCTCATCGGGTCCTGGCAGAACGTGGCGGTGGGTGCATACATGGCGCTCGTCCCCATGTTCGCCGGCTACGTCCTGTTCGGCTGGGGCCTGGCCCGAGTCCGCGCCAGCACGGCCACCACCCTGTCCCTTTCGGAGACAGTGGTGGCGGCCGTCCTCGCTGTGGTAGTGGTAGGAGAACGCCTACCTGCGCTGGGCTGGCTTGGCGCCGCGATGATCGCAGCCAGTCTGTTCGTTCTGACGCTTCCGGCGCCGCGGTTCCGGAAGCCGGCGGCCGGGAGTGAAGTGATGCCCGACGGCGGCGCCTCCTCCCAGCCCCGGCCCGAGTCTGTGGCGGCCCGGGCGGCTACGCCGGAGTGATCAGGCCGCCAGCGGCGCGTCGAACAGCTGCTCGGCGAGCCGGATCAGGTGGCCGGGGGCGTCTGATTCGTGTCCCCGGATCCCATGGCCGAGGAACACCGCCGTCCCGTTGAGGGTGTCGTCCAGGGCGATTCCCGCTTCGCGGGCGAGTACTTCGGCCCGCACGTTCTGGGGCAGGCGGCTTCCCTCGTCGTTCAAGTAAACGTGCCAGTCTCTGCTGGTGATGGACTCGATGTTTCCTGCAACCAGCTTCTGCAGTGCTTCCATGTCCGTGTCCACGGTTTCGATGCGCACCGGTTGCGTGAGGTGGGCAGGGACGATCAGGGCATTAAAGGTGGTCTTCATGGTCATGTCCTTGTGACTGAAACGTTGATCTCAGTTGCGGCCTCAAGTGGCAGCGAGAAGTGGGTGGCGGGCAGCCGAGTGGGTCTAGGAGTCGCGCAGTCGGCTGCCCGCGGTATATCAGCGCTGGTTTTTGCGCGGCTTTATGAACTGAATTTCGCTAGTTTCAGTTTTAGCTCGTTTTTCGGCTCGCTTTTCGAGAATTGACTTTCCCGCTTTTTTGGAGCTGCCACTCTTGGGCGATTTTCCTGACATGTGGAATCACACCTTTCTATGCTGTGTATCTACCCGATACCATACACACTTATATTTTTTATGCCAGTTTCCGAAAAAAGCCCGCAGGAGTGCCAGGAGGGCCTCCAGCAGTGTCCAGGCTGGCCCGGCACGGGGTTTCTACCGGCGTTCCCGTCGGCGCTTGGTGGCCACCATCACGGAATTTCTCATTTCCCGCACAACCGCCGAATGGGAAATGTTCCGGCAATTTTCCGCTGGGCAGAAAATGCAAAACTTCCGCCCAACGAAGTCCAACTGGAGAAACCTGCCGACCGCCGAACCGATCTGCGTCCCCTGGCTCACGAAGGCCACGCCGTTCCCCGCGAAGGGCTGGTTGCTCAGCGGCGAATAGGCAAACCAGAAGGGGGCGTTGGCGTTGCTCCACGCGACGAGGCCACCCACCACCACCGCCACGAGACCCACTATGGGCAGTACGGCAGCTGGGAACCGGGCAGGCTTCGGCACGTTACTTTCGCCGGATGTGCTGTTGTTGTCCCCCACGCAGACGAATCTATCGGGCCCTTAGACGCGCCCCCCTTGCAGGCCCGGTTGCGTCGGTCGGCATTTGAACTCGGCGAATGTGAGCCTCGGACCGGAGCTCGTATTATGCCGCGAGTCATCGGCCCCTAAAAATATTCCGCGACCGAGAGATCCGGACGGGCGCCCCAGATCAATATGCCATTCCCTGCGCTACGGTTAGCAGCACCAACATTTTTCAAGGGGGACTAATGGAGTTTGCAGAAAAGCTTTCAGCGATTGCAGCAAAGGTGCGCCAGCAGCCAGATGTGATCCAAACGGAAGAAGCGACAAAGAATGCCTTCGTAATGCCCTTCATTTCCACAATCCTCGGGTACGACGTCTTCAATCCCCTGGAAGTCGTCCCGGAGTTCATAGCGGACGTGGGGCTCAAGAAAGGCGAAAAGATCGACTACGCGATCGTCAAGGATGGCGAAGTACAGATCTTGATCGAGTGCAAAAAGTCCACGGAGCCAGTCAAGATCGAGCATGCGTCCCAACTGTTTCGGTACTTTGCCGTCACCAACGCCAGGATCGCAATCCTCACCAACGGAGAGGTGTACCAGTTCTTCACTGACCTCGACGCGCCAAACCGCATGGATGCCAAGCCGTTCCTTGTGCTCGATTTGAGTGACATCGATGAGTCCCTCATTCCGGAACTGCAGAAACTGTCCAAAGACGTCTTTGACCTCGACTCGATCATCAGTGCCGCGGGTGAATTGAAATACATCGGGGAACTCAAAAGGACCCTGGCTGCGCAATTCAAGGAGCCCGAGGATGAATGGATCAAGTTCTTGACGCGTCGGGTGTATCAGGGCCCCTACACCCAAAAGGTCAGGGAACAGTTCACCGCCCTTGTAACAAAGGCGTCAAAGCAGTTCCTCAACGACCAAGTTAATGAACGTCTGAAGAAGGCCCTCGGAGCCCCGGGTTTTCCGCAGAATGACGATTCAACCGTGGCTGCCAGCGTCACCAGCGCACCAGTTGCAGAGGCCGATCTGGCCGAGGCGGATGGCCTGGAAACAACATTGGAGGAAATCGAGGGCTACCAGATAATCAGGGCCATTGTCTGCAGTGAGGTCAAGCCAGCCCGCGTTGCGCAGCGAGATGCCAAGTCGTATTTTGCGGTGCTGCTGGACGACAACAACCGCAAACCCATCGCACGGCTGCATTTCAACCGCACCCAGAAGTACCTCGGAATATTCGATGACAACAAGGAAGAGACTCGAGTCCCGATCAGTTCGCTGGAAGAAATCTACGAACACACCGAAGCCCTGCGCGCAAGCGTCAAGAGCTACCTGTGAATGCGCCAGCAGGACACCTCGACAAACTGCCCTGAACACGGGGGTGTGGCACGACGGCGGCGCTTCCCGCCGTCGTGCCCCTGCGTTTGGTGCTGCCCCCCTGTGTCCCGCGCGCAGCGATCTCAGGCAGCTTTACAAAGTCGCGGCTTCTTGCTCCGCCAGCCTGATCATGCGAAGTTCGTCCTCCACCGCGCGGGACGGCCAGTAGTCTTTGGCCAACTCATCCGGCCGGGTCAGATCCGCTTCGGGGAAGAGCTTGCCGAGCTGTCCGGCCGCCTGCAGCAGGGCGATCAGCACTATGGTCCTGGGCTCGGGCGCCCTGGAACCAGGCGTGGCAGTGGCGGCCCCGGCATCAGTCTCCGTAGTATCAGGGGCCTCGAGATCCGACGGTGCACCGCTGAGTGCGGCGCGGATCTTTTCCAGGAGCGCCGCCTCCGGGGCGTGGTCCTTCTCGGGGTATCGCACGGCCCGGAACCGACTGAGGTGTTTTTCCCCGACATGCTCCACGATGCCCAGTGACACCAGCCCCTCATAGACGCGATGCACTTCGGCACGGCCCTCCAGCATGGAGACCCACGTCTTGGGGGTGTGGGGCCGGGATTTGTCCCGGATGAGGTCCAGCTCGTGCTGGAAGTCCGTTGTTGGGGCAGCGCCGGTGACCCTGACGTGCTTTCCCTGCAGCTCAATCGCACCGAGCAGGTCCAGCTCTGCCAATATTGCGCCAGCCACCGTGGTTCTGAGCGCAAACACCGGCACTTCAGGTTTGCCGACTTTGTCGTTTGTGGCCAAAAGCAGGAAGGCCTGGGGAAGATTCAGCTCCGCCGCGCGAGGTGTTTCAGCATCCATAGGATCATGGTGGCGCAGTTGGGCAGCCACCACAATGAGAATTTAGGCGGCCGTGAGCACCGGATGCTCAGCGGTCAGCCCGCGCCCTGGCCTTCGCGGGCCGTCTCCTCCAGGAGCCTGGCTGTGGGAGCAGCCGTCATCAGCTGCCCTATGACCTCCGGCTTGTCCCACACGTCGCTGCGGAGCCGTTCCAGAAAGGCGTTCGCAGCATCCTTGGTGTCGAAGTCAAGGAGGACGGCCACGTTGTTCTGGTCCTCCGTATCCCGGAACAGGCGGACAGACCTGGCGCCCGAGGCGGCGCGGCCTGCAGGATCGGTGTCGAATACTTTCTTGAAAGCCTCGTAGTCCCGGACCGGATAGCTGATCTGCAAGGTGAACATCGTTGTTCCTTTCCTTCGGGCTGTGTCAGGCCAAAGATAGACCTTCCAGCGTCATCCCGGTAGGGCCGAAGGGCGGCCGCGCTGCGTTGTCCGTCCGGCCTATGTTCCCGGCCCCTCCACCCGGAAGATGGAAGCAGATCACCTTGTTTTGGTGCGCCGTCCCTACAGCGCCGACCAGCCGCCGTCGGACGCGAGAATGGCGCCGTTGACGTTGGTGCCGTCGTCGCTGAGCAGGAAGGTGATCGATGCTTCGAGCTGAGCGGCGGTGGCTGGCGCGGGGATGTTGGCCTGCATCAGCGGGCCGAGGCGTTCGGCGGCCAGCTGCGATCCCCAATCGGCAACAATGTTGGTGATCGTGGCGCCCGGAGCCACTGCGTTGAAGCGCAGGCCCTTGGGCCCGTACATCACGGCCGAGTTCTTGGTCAGGCCAACCACGGCGTGCTTTGACGCGGTGTAGGCGGCGCCGGCGGCGGAACCGCGCAGGCCGGCCTCGGAGGCGACGTTGACCACGGAGCCCGTGCCGGCGTCGAGCATCAGCGGCACCACGGCGCGGGTGAGGCGCATGAGGGCGGTGACGTTGATCCGGAAGACCCGGTCCCACGTGTCATCGTCCACGTCGTGAATCGGTGCGAACTTGTCCATGATGCCGGCGACGTTCGCCAAGGCGTCCACGCGACCGCTGGCGGCGGCGACAACGGCGGCCACCGCCTCTTCGGTGGAAATGTCGCCGGCCACCGGGATGAGGTCCAAGCCGGCGTTCTCTTCCACGAGGGCGTCGAGGCGTTCCTTGCTGATGTCCGCGGCGATGACGCGGCCGCCTTCCTTGGCGACGCGCAAGGCGGTGGCCTGACCAATGCCCGAGCCGGCGCCGGTGACAATGACTGTCTTGCCCGCAAACCGGCCGCCGGTGGTGACTTCCTGCCATGACACTTCGTTGCCCATGATGTCCTTCCAGACGTTGCTGACGGTGATGCGTCCACCTTATGACACGCTGTGTCATTATGTAAGGGTGAATACTGCCGGAATGCCTTTGGAGACCGGGCCGACCGACGTTCCGCGGCCCGCAGGGCGTCCGGCGACGATTGATCCCGACGCCGTGGCCGCCATCGCGTTCCGGCTGTTCGCCGAGCGCGGCTACGAGCAGACCTCCATGGAGGACATCGCGCGCGAGGCGGGAATCGGGCGCAAGAGCCTGTACCGGTACTTCTCCAGCAAGGCCGAGCTCATCTGGGGCGGGATGGAGTCTGTGATCGAGGCGTCGGGCCGGGTTCTCGAGTCGGCGAGCGCTGGTGGCGCGTCCGACGGCGGCGTGCTGGCGGGGCTGCGCGCGGCGGCTGTTGCGGGGGTTGCTGCCATTCCGGATTTATCCGTGACGCGCGGGCGCCTGCGGCTGATTGCCGAACACCCCGAGCTGTCCAGCCGAAGCTACGAATCCCTGGCGCCGCAGCGCGAGCGGGCGCGGGCATATCTGGTTGCGGCCGGAGTTGGCGAGGACGCTGCCGGGTACCTGTGTGCCGCGTATCTCGGGGCGACGTTTGAGGCCTGGATGCGGTGGGCCGCAGGTACCGATCTGGATCCGGTGCCGTATTTGGTGGCCGCTGTCGGCGTGCTGCAGGCGCCCTGAGACCCGGACCGGGTGCCGCGGCACCTCACCCCAGGAACGTGCGGTGGATGTCACTGCCGTAGCGGCGGATGATGTCCCGTTTGGCAGCTTGGAAGGCCTCGAGGTCCGCGGCGTGGCCACGCTGTTCCACGCGGCGCCTGGCCAGTTCGTCGGAGATCACGTCCAGGAACAGCTCTGCGAGCAGGAGGCGGGCGGAATCCCGGAAGCGGCCGCGGCCGTCGACGTACAACTGGACCGTGGGCGCGGCGGTGTTGATGATGACCATGCGCTCCCCCGCGCTGTAAACGGCACGGTCCGCGCTGTTGTGCAGATTACGGAAGTCGTAGCCGGTGAAGAGGTCGACGCCGTGGTCCCGGCTCGCGCGGTGGACCTCGCGGTGTGCCGCGGTCTGCGTCGCCTCAGTGGCGGCGGTGGCGTGGTGCGGCGGTTGGTCGGCGCTGCGGCGGGAGGCGTGCTCAGCGATGACGATTTCGCAGAGCGCCCAGTAGTCGCCGGCCCGGACGGTGATCTCGCCCCGGTCGTCAGACTGTCCGCCGGTCACGGTCCACTCAAGCCGCCGCGTCTCCCCCAGGGCATTTATGGGGACGGGGGAAGGAGCGGGTTCAATCCGCATCGAGCCGGGCAGGCCCATTTCGAAGGTGAGCGTCCCGCCGTCGGGCAATTGACCTGGATCCAGCAGCAGCGCGATATGGAACGGATGCCCGGGCGGGCGGTAGTAGAAGGGCGTCGTGAACCGCAGGGCCGCGGGTAAGTCCTCGGCCGCCGTCGTGCCGTCCCTGTTCAGGAGCGCCGGCGCCGTCTCCAGCCCCAGGTCGACGACGGCCGCCTCGCTCATGTGCTGCAACAGGTGCTCGATCATCTCGGCTGTGCGCCCGGAGGTGGTGGCGCGTTCCAGGTGCGTGAGCGTCTCCTTCTCGGCCTGCACGGGACCGGCGATCATCTGGCTGACGGCCCGGGAGAATGCCGCGGCGAAGGGGTCCTTGAGATTCAGGCCCTCCCGCTCGTCGCTGATGATTGCCTTGCCGCGGCCCAGCATGTCTGTCAGCGCAGGACACCGCACGGTGCCGAAAAGGTATTCAGTGCCCACCTGGTTCTCATACTCGAACAGCTGGCAGTCAAGCACGGCCATGCCCGATTCGACCAGCAGGCCGGCGGTCCGTTCGTCTCCCCTAAGCGTCAGCTCCACACCCTGGGCCCGCTTGAGCGTGACCGTGAACGGATACTCCTCGCCGGCAACGCTGAAGCTGCCGGGCTGGTCGGGGCCGACGAGCACGGTGGCCGGGGGCTCTTGAAAGCGGATGCTGTCACTGCCGTAATCGTCGGCGCCGGGGCGTCCGTGCACCAGCTCCACGTCGCGCCGGCCCAGCACATCCCGCAGGTAGATGTTGTCCGAGAGCGACTGCAGCAAGGTGGCGTGCTGGGTAATGGTGACATGCGGATTGTCGACGACGATCGTCACCCGGGTGCCCTGCCCGGCTGCGTTTTGGGTGCCGTCCCGTGCGGCGTCCGGTGCCCTATCCGCGGGAATCCCGAGCCGGGCGTAGTCCGCAGGGAACGCACGGCGGTCCGTGCCGTCGTCGTCGTACAGGTAGCCGCCGTTCTCGCCGCGGAAAACGTCGATGCGGGTGAACCGGCCGTTCAGGATGGTTTCGATCCAGCCGTGGCCCAGGCCGAAGATGGCCTGCTTGAGTCCGCGGCCAAAGTACCCGCGGCCGGTACCCTCGCCGCGGGAGAGCGGGCTGTGCGCGCCGCCGTAGCTGAGGATGCGCCCGGCCTGTTCGAACGACATGCCCTCTGCCTGGTCGCTGACCGTCAGCACTGCCCCGGCGAGGTGGCGTTCGTAGCCGACGCGGATCCCGCCGGTCACTGCCGCGCCTGTTTTTTCCAGCCGGACGTAGCTGTCATCGCTGTTCGTGATCAGCTCCACCAGCGCTTTCTCCACCGACGCGAAGCGACGCGAGTCGATCCCGATCACGCGCTGGTCCACTTGGATTTCAGCAACCGTCATGGTGATTCCCTCGCTCCCTTAGCCGCGAAAGTAGTACTCAGGGGGCCTCGGAAACGCCGATCTCCCCGACACCTCCGTCGTTAAGAGGGGCCCCTGCCGTATCAGCTCCGGACTCACTCATAACTTATGGTGGCCGGTCGGCATGGGGCCGTCAATGACCATGGTCCCGGCGCGCACGGTTTACCGACAACGCCCGAGCCTCAGACACCGGAGTCAAGGAGGCCGCCCGCGTTCTTGTAGTTCACGCCGATGAGCGGCTGGAAGTCCGGCTTTGGCGTGCTGTTCATTGCAACGGGCCACTGGGGCCGCTCACCGGTGAGGGTCCAGGCCGCCTGCACGGCCGCCCCCCGCGCGACGTACTCGCCGGGGCTGGGGATCACCACGGGAAGGTCAAAGACCTGCGCCGCAATCTTCTGCACAGCCGGGTTCTGCACCGCACCGCCGATCAGCAGCAGGCGACGTGCTGGCACTCCCAGTTCACGCAGCGCGTTCATACCCCCGGACAGTCCGCACAGCATGCCTTCGACAGCTGCCCGGGCGATGTTGCTGCGGGTGGTGGATGCGATGCTGAGGCCATGCAGGCTTGCTTTCGCCTCCGGCAGGTTGGGCGTACGTTCACCCTCGAAATAGGGCACCAGCACCACTCCCCCCGCGCCGGGCTCCGCGTCCAGCGCCAACCGGGCCAGGCCGTCGAAATCGACGTCCAGCAAACCGGCCATGGAGCTGAGGACCCTGGCCGCGTTCAGCGTCACTGCAATGGGGAGGTAGCCCCCGCTCGCGTCGGCGAACCCCGCAACGGTGCCGGTGGCGTCCATGCAGGGATCGGCCGTGACCGCAAAGACAGTGCCGCTGGTTCCCACCGAGACCACGATATCTCCGGGGCCGATGTCCAGGCCGAGCGCGGCTCCCGCGTTGTCGCCGGCTCCGACGCCAACCCGGATGCTGCCGCCTGCGGAACCGGCACCGGGGCCGGCCGCGGACGCGCTCCCGCCGTTCACGGCGAAGCAAGCTGGATGAACCTGCCCGGCCGTAGCACCGGGGCCCAGGACCCGCGGCAGGACAATGATGCTGCCAGGCCCGTCAGGACTCCCGGCTTCACGGGCTTCCCGTCCGAAGGCCAGCTTGAACAGTTCCAGGTCATAGGCGCCGGATTCCGGGCTCCAATAGCCCGTGCCGCTGGCATCGGACCGGTCGGTGGTCAGCTCCTCAAGATCTGGGCCCAAGGGGCTGGATGCTGCAGGACCAAAGCCGCGCAGACGCCACGTCAGCCAATCATGCGGCAGCGCCACGGCGGCAACCTGCGCCGCAATCTCCGGCTCGTGGTCCCGGACCCACCTGACCTTCGTGGCTGTAAAGGAGGCCACAGGCACCAGGCCTGTCCGCAGGGCGTACTCCTTTTCGCCTACCTCGGCGATCAGCTGGGCCGCGGCTGCGGCGGACCTGGTGTCGTTCCACAACAGCGCCGGGCGCAGAACAATGCCGTCCCGGTCCAGCAGCACCATTCCGTGCTGCTGGCCCGCGATGGAGATCGCACTGACGTCGCCCAGGCCGCCGGCGTCGTCAACGGCCTCCGCCAAAGCCCGCCACCAATGGTCCGGATGGACCTCGGTGCCGTCAGGGTGCCCGGCACGTCCCTCGCGGACGGGGGCGCCGGTTTCGGCGTCGGCGATGAGGACCTTGCAGCTTTGGGTTGAGGAATCCACCCCGGCAACGAGGTTCACGGGAACATCCATCACGGTATTAGCGGGCCCCGAGCAGGTGCTCGATGAAGAGCTGCTGGAGCTTCACAAAACCAAAGCCTTTGCCACCGAAGTAGGCATCGGCGTCGAACTCTTCGTAAGCGGACTTGTCCGCGAGCAGCTGCTCGTACCCTTCGCCCGGGTTGAGCGTGGGCTGGTTGATCTCGGAAACCCGGGACGCCTCAAGGGCCGCCTGCACCTCCGGATCCGCGCGGAAGGCCTTGGCCCGCTCCTTCAGCAGCAGGTAAGTCTGCATGTTTGCCGCGGCGGAGTCCCATACGCCGTTGATGTCTTCGGTGCGGCTGGGCTTGTAGTCGAAGTGGCGCGGTCCGTGATAGGCCGGGCCGCCGTCGGGGCCGCCGTTTTCCAGGAGGTCCACGAGCGAGAAGGCATTCTGCAGGTCGCCGTGGCCGAAGACCAGGTCCTGGTCGAATTTGATGCTGCGCTGGCCGTTGAGGTCGATGTGGAACAGCTTGCCCTGGTACAGGGCCTGGGCGATGCCGTGGGTGAAGTTCAGCCCCGCCATCTGCTCATGGCCGGTTTCCGGGTTGATGCCCACGAGCTCCGGCCGTTCCAGCGTCTCGATGAACGCCAGGGCGTGGCCCAGGGTAGGAAGGAGGATGTCGCCGCGGGGTTCGTTCGGCTTCGGCTCGATGGCGAAGCGGATGTTGTATCCCTTGTCGGTGACATAGTCGCCGAGCAGATTCACGGCCTCGCGGTAGCGTTCGAGCGCGCCGCGGATGTCCTTGGCGGCGTCGTACTCGCTGCCTTCGCGGCCGCCCCACATCACAAACGTCTCCGCACCCAGCTCGGCTGCCAGGTCGATGTTTTCCAGGACCTTGCGCAGCGCGAAGCGGCGCACACCGCGGTCGTTGCTGGTAAAGCCTCCGTCCTTGAAGACAGGGTGGCTGAACAGGTTGGTGGTGACCATCGGAACAACCATTCCGGTGGCTTTGAGGGCCCCCGTGAGACGGTCGATTTCCCGCTGCCGCTCGCCGGCCGAGCACCCGAAGGGGAACAGATCGTTATCGTGGAAGGTCAGGCCGTAGGCACCGAGGTCGCTAAGCCGGTTGACGGCTTCGACCGTGTCCAGCGGCGGCCGGGTGGCGGACCCGAACTGGTCCTGGGCCTCCCAACCCACGGTCCAGAGGCCGAAGGAAAATTTATCTTCACGCGTGGGCTGAATCGTCATTGAAATGCTCCGATGCTAGGTGGCTGCTACGTGGGGGGAAGAACGCCTCAGGGCGTCCCGAACGAATATGTTTCGATAACAAACATATTCGTTCTTCCTGTGATGTCAAGCACTTATTTCCAACTTGCGTTACGGACTTTTCGTAGCATTCAAGCCATCGCCCTGTTATGTTTGGCATCACACCAAATCGCGCCATGAAGCCAGACCCGAAGGACGAGAGCCCCCGATGCAGCAGCTAGTGACCGAACGTAACTGGGCCGGCAACCACACTTACCGGGCTCCCGTCATTGCCCATCCGGCCAGCCTGCAAGAGCTGCAGGAGCTGATCCTGCGCGCAGACCGCGTCCGGGCGCTGGGATCCCGCCATTCGTTCAACGACATCGCGGACACCAGGGGAACGTTGGCGGTCCTGGACCGTATGGCCGAAGACATTACCGTGGACCCGCTGAACATGGCGGTGACCGTCGGTGCGGGGACGCGGTACGGGACCCTGGCAGCTGAACTTAACCGGCGCGGTTTTGCGCTGCATAATCTGGCTTCCCTGCCCCATATTTCGGTTGCCGGAGCGGTGGCGACGGCGACGCATGGCTCGGGCGATGCCAACGGCAACCTGGCCACCGCTGTCGCAGGACTGGAGATGGTCACCGCTGACGGCAACATCTTCGCCGCGCGCGAAGGGGATGAAAACTTCGAGGGCATGGTGGTGGGACTGGGGGCCCTGGGCATCGTCACCCGCCTCACCCTGAAGATTGAACCCACGTTCGAGGTCAGCCAAACGGTCCATGAGGGCCTCGACTGGGATCAGGTCCTGGAGGACTTTGATGAGGTAACGGGTTCCGCATACAGCGTGAGTCTGTTCACCGACTGGAGCGGGACGACGGCGCAACAGGCCTGGCTTAAGAGCCGCGCCGGCGATCTGCGGCCTGGCGGACGCTCACCCGGCTTCTTCGGTGCAGTCCCCGCCACGCAGGCAAGGCATCCACTTCCCGGCGTATCCGGCAGCAACTGCACACAGCAGCTCGGCATTCCGGGGCCCTGGTCGGACAGGCTGGCCCACTTCCGCATGGAGTTCACCCCGAGCAAGGGCGATGAACTGCAAAGTGAATACCTGATCCCGCGCGAGCATGCCACGGACGCCATCCGAACCATGAGGAAGCTCTCCCACATCGTTACCCCGCTGCTGCTCGTCGGTGAAATCCGCACAGTCGCGGCAGACCAGCTCTGGCTGAGCCCGAACTACGGCCGGGACGGCATCGGCCTGCATTTCACCTGGCGCCAGGACCAGCCCGCCGTCCAGGCCGTGCTTTCCCTGCTCGAAGCCGAGCTCGCCCCCTTCGCAGCCAGGCCCCACTGGGGGAAGCTGTTCAACTCCCAAGCCGCCGCCATCAGGCCGCTGTACCCGCGCATGGACGACTTCATTGCCCTGGCGGACGGCCTGGATCCCGCCGGCAAGTTCCGCAACGATTTCCTCAACCGCACTATCTTCGGGAACGGCCAGTCATCCTGATGATCACGTCCCAAACCCGTTCGTCCCCCGGATCAACGCTTTCCACCGCTTCGGCGCAGGCGCAGGCGCAGGCGCAGGCGCAGGCGCTGCCGGCCGGCGAGCCGGACCCTTCGAGGCGGAACAACCTGGCCTTGATCACATCCCTTGTCCACCACCACGGCGTCCTCAGCCGGGCGCAACTGACCCGGCTGACCGGGCTCAACCGATCAACAGTGGGAACCCTGATCGGCCAACTGGGCGCCTTAGGGCTCGTCTACGAGACGCCGCCCTCCGGCGGAGCCCAAGTGGGCAGGCCCAGCCCCGATGTGCACCCGAGCCCATCCACGGCCGCACTCGCCGTCAACCCCGAGATCGACGCCGTGACCATCGGACTCGTGAGCCTTGGCGGCAAAGTCCAAAAGAAGGTCCGCTTTGCCACGGATCGGATTCCTACAGCCAGGGAGGCCGTTAACATCGCCGCGGCCGTCATCGAGGGCATGCGCACCGAGCTTGAGGCGTCTTACCGGATAACGGGGGTCGGCATGGCCGTGCCCGGGCTGGTCAACCGTGCTGACGGCGTCGTTCGGCACGCCCCACATCTGGGCTGGCGTAACGAGCCCGTCGCCAGCATGCTCAGCGAAGCAACCGGCTACCCCTGCCAAGCCGCCAATGACGCCTCCATGGCGGCAGAGGCTGAGCTGATCTTCGGTGCCGGCGCCGGCACCGAGAACCTTATCTACCTCAACGGCGGCGCGAGCGGCATCGGCGGCGGCGTGATCTGCAACGGCGTGCTGCTGCGCGGCACCTCAGGTTACGCGGGAGAGCTCGGCCACTCCTTCGTCCGGACAGCCGGGGGCACCTGCCACTGCGGCGCCACCGGATGCCTTGAAACCGAGGTCTCCCAGTCCCGGCTCTTCGACCTTGCCGGGCTTTCCGGCGGAGACGCAGCCCAGCTGGAAGAGGCCCTCAGAAAAAGCAGCAACGCCGGAGTGGCTGAAGAAGTGGCGCGCCAGCTCGACTACCTCGGAATAGCCTTGCGCAACGCGGTCAACATTTTTAACCCCGAAGCGATCGTGCTCGACGGGTTCCTGGGCATCCTGCACTCCCTCTCCCCCGGAGCGCTGGAGAACCAACTGCTGTCCCAGGCCCTGGACGGGCCAGCCAGCCAAGTGCGTATCTATCGGGCAGAACTGGGCACGGACCTGATGATGCTCGGAGCGGCCGAACTGGCCTTCACGCAGTTTCTGGCCAACCCCGCCAGCGTCGGCACCCTCCCATATCCGGCCAATCACACCCCCCTAATGAGTAGCGCTATCCCTCCACAGCGTGGATGCGGAAGGCAAGGGAATGGGACTGGCCGGATTCCAGGGCAATAAGGTCCTGGCCGGAGTTAAACGCGTCAGGCGGGCAGGTCATGGGTTCAACCGCCAGCCCGTTCCGGCCACGCAGCTCTCCGGAATAGAGCTGAACCCAGGGCGCCTCTGTTCCGCTGGCTTCCAGCACTGCCGCAAGCTTCAGGGCGGGGTTGCGCAGCATGACGTTCCATTTCCCCTGAGGGAGGGCCGTGAAGGCGTGATCGAGCGACTGGGCAGCCAACACCCGGGGCTCGGAGAAATCGAAGTCCGTATCCGAGGTTTCGAGGAGGTCAGTGGGCTGGAGATTTTCATCTGTCAGGAGCACTTTGCCGGCCCTGAAGCTCAGTTCACAGTTGGAGATGTTCCCGCCGCCCACGGTGATGTAGGGGTGGGAGCCGCAGCCGTAGGGGGCGGCTGCCGTCCCGCAGTTGGCCGCACCAAGTTCGATGTGCAGCCCCGTGCCTGCGTCCAGCGCGTAGCGCGCAGAGAGCGCGAGCTGGAACGGATAGCCGGGTTCCCCATGGAGCAGGTGGGTCAGCACCAGTTCAGCGTCTGAGCGCTGCTCCACGTGCCATTCAACCCAGAGCGCAAGCCCGTGCAGCGCACTGCAGGTAGCCGCCTCGTTCACCGGAAGCTCGTAGCGTTGGCCGGCGAAGATGTAGGCGCCGCCGGTCACCCGATTCGGCCAAGGCATGAGGACCTTTCCCGCGTAGGCGGGCGGCAGTTCGTCCGCGGGGAAGGGCAGTACGATGTCCTGGCCTTGAAAGGACAGGCTCACCAGGCCTGCTCCTACGGTGGCGACGGTGGCCTTGTAGTCCCCCGCCTCGAGGGTGATCAGGCTTCGGTTGGGCGTGACGATGGGTGACATGGCGCGTTCCTTTCAAGAAAGTGCTTCCCAGCGTTATTAAGCCCCCGCGGGGGCGGCTGTGGAGTCACGGACGACTACGTGGGTGGCCAGTTCGACGCGGTAGGCGTCCAGGACCTCCCCGCGGGCCTGGCGGAGCAGTGACCGCAACGCTGCGCGCCCCATCTCCTCCAGCGGCTGGGCCACGGACGTTATCGCCGGGATGGACTGCTCGCCTTGGATGGTTCCGTCGAAGCCAATGAGGCTGATGTCATCGGGGATCCTCACTCCGTGGCGGCCTGCTTCAGCGAGCACACCCAGTGCGATGCTGTCGCTTCCGGCGAAAACGGCCGTAGGCCGCTGATCAAGCCTCAGCAGTGCCTTAAGCCCCGCGACTCCGCTCTCCCGGCGGAACCTGCCGCCGGAAAAGATGTACTGGGGATCCACCTGTAAGCCTTGTGCCGTCAGGGCGGCCATATAGCCGTGCAGCCGCGCCTGGTTGCATTCGGCCTTCTCTATGCCGCCGATGTAGGCGATGCGCCGGTGGCCTAAGCCCAGCAGATGTTCTGTGGCGGCCTTGCCGCCGGCCCAGTTCGTTGCTCCTACGCTGACCACGTCAGCTGGCGGCGGATTGAGCGGGTCGATCACAACGACGGGAATATGGCGGCGGCGGAACGCATGCAGTTGCGCCTCACTGAAGGCGGAGGTCACCACGATCATCCCGGCCCTGCCCTCGTCTATGATGCGCTGGGCCCGACGCTCGGGGCTGTGCCCCTTTGAGGCCGGCGGTCCGGTGACGCTCACCAGAATTTCCACATCGTCAGCTGCAGCCAGCTGAAGTATCCCGCTGAGGACCTCAACGGTATAAGCAGAGTCGAGCACGTCGATGACCACCTCAACCACCGTGCTGGCCTTGGCAGCGGACCGTCGCTGCACAGGCGACTGATACCCCGCCTGCTCCAAGGCGACCAGAATGCGGGCCCGGGTTTCCGGCGCTACATCTTCACGCCCGTTGACCACCTTCGAAACTGTCGGCGCAGACACCCCAGCCTGGAGGGCGACGGCAGCCAGGGTAGTTTTTTCGGGCCGAGCGCTTGTAGCCAAGGGATAGTTCCGTTCTTTCGAAATATTTCGTAGGTCTTATCTTGCCGCTCATCCCACCTCCGGTCAATAGAAGCTGAGCAACTGCATGCATAAGAAAGAAGATGCAGCCCTTGACTGTGATCCGGCTCACCGCTAGATTTACCTCACCGGTCGCAAGTTTTCGAAATATTTCGAAAGGACTGTAGTGCGACCCCAGACCAGAGTGATGTGGGCATTCCGCCTCGAAGCAGACAGCGAAAGTCCACTTCACACGTTACCGGGACCCAGCGTTGAGCCCGGAAGATGAACGGAAGCGAAATGAAAATTCGAAAGTTGCGCTCGGCAGCCTTGGCAATTTCCGCCGCAGGAATGGCAATCAGCCTGGCCGCCTGCGGTTCTGCGGGTCCTGCCGGTTCAAACGTCAGCAGTGACTCGGCCGCCATGTGGGGTCTCACCGGCGGCAACCAGCCCGTCCTGCAGAAGTCTGTGGATGACTGGAACCAAGCGAATCCGGACAAATCGATCAAGCTCGACTTCTTCGCCAACGACGCTTACAAAACCAAKGTCCGGACCGCCGTCGGTGCCGGCCAAGGCCCCACCTTCATTTATGGCTGGGGCGGCGGAGTCCTGAAGTCGTATGTCGACGCCGGCCAGGTAGACGACATGACCAACTTCCTGAAGGACAACCCGAAGGTCAAGGACCGCTACCTCCCCTCAGTGCTGAAGAACGGCGAGGTGGATGGCAAGACCTACGCACTGCCAAACAACAACGTCCAGCCGGTGGTCCTCTACTTCAACAAAGAAGTATTCGACAAGGTGGGCGCCCAGCCCCCGAAGACCTGGGACGAACTGATGGCCCTCGTACCGAAATTCAAGGAAGCGGGAATTGCCCCCTTCTCGCTCGGCGGCCAGTCAAAGTGGCCGGACCTGATGTGGCTTGAGTACCTCGTTGAGCGCATCGGCGGCCCGGAGGTCTTCGCAAACATCGCCGCCAACAAGCCCGGAGCATGGTCCGATCCTGCCGTGACCCAGGCACTGACCAAGATCCAGGAACTGGTGGACGCCGGCGGGTTCATCAACGGTTTCTCGTCCGTTGCCGCTGACAGCAACGCCGACCAGGCCCTGATGTACACCGGCAAGGCAGCCATGATTCTGCAGGGCGGCTGGATCTACCAAGGCATGAAGAAGGATGCCGCGGACTTCGTCAAGAGCGGCAAGCTGGGCTTCACCACCTTCCCAACCGTTGCCGGCGGCAAGGGGGACCCCGCCAACGTCGTCGGCAACCCGTCCAACTTCTGGTCCATCTCGGCCAAGGCCACTGATGCCCAGAAGAAGGCGGCCCTGGACTACGTCAAGGACGGCATGTTCACCGACGCGAACACTGACGCTTTGATCAGCTCGGGCGCCGTGCCTGTGGTGCAGGGCATTGAAAGCAAGCTCGCAGCCTCGCCGGACAAGGACTTCCTGACCTTCGTCTACGGAATGGCCAAGAATGCCCCCAGCTTCACGCTCTCCTGGGACCAGGCCCTCAGCCCGGCGCAGGGCGACGCCATGCTGTCTAACCTGGACCAGATCTTCCTGAAGAAGATCAGCCCGGAGCAGTTCGCCAGCACCATGAACGCCACGATCGGAAAGTAAGAGACCATGACGGCTCTTGGTTCTTCTCACCGGGGGGTCCGCGATGCGGGCCCCTCGGGGTGGCTCGCGGCCCCGGCCCTGATCTTCTTCCTCGCATTTGCTGTTATCCCGCTGATCGGCGTCGTTTTCCTCAGTTTCACGAGCTGGAACGGACTGAATGAGATCAAGCTGGAAGGCCTGTCCAGCTGGACCACGGTCCTGACGGATCCGGTGACGGGCAATGCGCTGGTGGTGACAGCAAAGATCATGTTCTTCTCGTTCATTGTCCAGGCACCGGTCAGCTTGCTGCTGGGCGTCTTCACGGCCGGCGGACAGAAATATCGCGCGGCCCTCGCAGTCCTCTATTTCCTGCCGCTGCTGCTCTCGTCTGCAGCAGTCGCCATCGCCTTCAAGGCCCTGCTTGACCCCAACTTCGGCCTGGGCCCCGGGTTCAACCTGCCCATCCTGGCCCAGGACTGGCTCGGTAATTCCGACTTGGTCCTGTTCGTGGTGGTCTTCGTGATCGCGTGGCAGTTTGTCCCGTTCCACACCCTGATCTACCAAGGCGGCGTACGCCAGATCCCCACGTCGCTCTACGAGGCAGCCGAAATCGACGGCGCAGGACGATTCCGCCAGTTCTGGAACATCACGCTGCCCCAGCTGAAGTACACCATCATCACGTCTTCCACGCTGATGGTGGTGGGCAGCCTGGCCTATTTCGACCTCATCTTCGTGCTCACCGGCGGCGGACCCGGTTACAGCACCCGGCTGCTTCCGCTGCACATGTACCTGACAGGTTTCAAAGCCAATGACATGGGTGCTGCGAGCGCCCTCGGCGTCATGCTCGTCGTCATCGGCCTGGGACTGGCGCTCCTGCTGCAGCGACTGGGCGGCAAGAACCGCAACGCGAGCCAATTGGAAGGTGCCTGATGGCGTCCACGACACAACTCCCGATCCCCCCGTCCCCGACCAGGGGCAGCATCGCCGCACCACCGGCGCCCCGCACCAAGGGCCCCGGACGGCAGCGTCCAAACCTTCTCGGCGGACTGGGCGGCTGGCTCTGGCTCGCGGTCATCATCATCCCGATCTACTACGTGGTGATTACCAGCTTCAAGAACCAGGCCGGGTTCTTTACCTCCAACCCGATGCTTCCGGCTGCGGAGCCAACGTTGGACAACTACCAGCTGGTGCTGGACAACGACTTCGTCCGGTACTTCACCAACAGCCTTATCGTCACCCTCGGCACGGTGCTCCCTGCCCTGCTGGTGTCCTTCATGGCCGCCTACGCGATCGTCCGGGGCAAGAGCCGGTTCCTCAGCCTGACGAACAACCTCTTCCTCCTTGGCCTCGCGATCCCGCTGCACGCCACCATCATTCCCATTTACTGGATGATCACCAAGGCCCACATGTATGACACCTTGCTGGCGCTGATCCTGCCGTCCGTGGCCTTTGCCATCCCGGTCAGTGTCCTCATCCTGTCCAATTTCATGCGGGACGTCCCCAACGAACTGTTTGAGTCGATGCGGCTGGATGGCTGCTCGGACTGGGCCATGATGTGGCGCCTTGCCCTCCCCATGACCAAGCCGGCCGTCATCACCGTGGGCATCTACAACGCCCTGCACGTGTGGAACGGGTTCCTCTTCCCGCTGATCCTGACCCAAAGCCCCGCAACCAGGGTCCTGCCGCTCTCGCTCTGGACGTTCCAGGGAGAGTTCAGCGTAAACATCCCGGCCATTCTCGCGTCCGTGGTCCTGGCAACCCTCCCCCTCCTGGTGGTTTACGTCGTGGCCCGCCGGCAGTTGCTCAGCGGCCTGACCGCCGGTTTCAGCAAGTAACACCAGGATCTCCACGAAAGGACTTCCGATGACAAAAACCCAACCCCTGCGGGTCGGCATGGTGGGCTACGCCTTCATGGGAGCCGCGCACTCGCACGCCTGGCGCACTGCCCCACGCTTCTTTGACCTGCCGCTGCAGCCCCAGCTCACTGCGGTTGCCGGACGAAATGCCGACGGCGTGCGCGCCGCAGCGGACAAGCTCGGCTGGGAATCGGTCGAGACGGACTGGCGGCGCCTGATCGAGCGCGACGACATCGACCTGATCGACATCTGCACCCCCGGCAACACCCATGCGGAGATTGCGATTGCCGCCCTCGAAGCCGGCAAGCATGTGCTGTGCGAAAAGCCGCTGGCGAATTCCGTCGAGGAGGCCGAACGGATGACCCTCGTGGCGGAGACGGCAGCCAAGCAGGGCATCCTCTCCATGTGCGGCTTCAGCTACCGCCGCACCCCCGCCCTGGCACTGGCCAAACGCTTCGTGGAACAGGGCAAGCTCGGCGAGATCCGGCATGTCCGGGCCCAGTACCTGCAGGACTGGCTCTCGGATGAGAACGCCCCCATGACCTGGCGGCTGGACAAGAGCAAGTCCGGGTCCGGGTCCCTCGGTGACATCGGGGCGCACAGCATCGACGCCGCCCAGTGGGTCACCGGCCAAAGCATCACCGGCGTCTCGGCGTTGCTGGAGACCTTCGTCCCGGAGCGCCCGCTGGCCGGTGACCTCGTGGGCCTGGGCGGGCATGGTGACCTCAGCAGTGACGCGCCCCGCGGAAGCGTCACCGTCGACGACGCGGCGATCTTCAGCGCAAGGTTCGACGGCGGCGGGATCGGTGTCTTTGAAGCCACCCGTTATGCGCTGGGCAGGAAGAACGCGATGCGCCTCGAAATCAACGGAACCAAGGGCTCCCTGGCGTTCGACTTCGAGGAAATGAACGTCCTGTCCTTCTACGATGCCGCCGAATCCCCGGACGCCGGATTCCGGCGGATCTTCGTCACCGAGCCCGAGCACCCGTACGTCGGCAACTGGTGGCCCACCGGCCACGGCCTGGGCTACGAGCATGGCTTCACCCACCAGGTGGTGGACCTCGTCACCGCGATCGGTGAAGGCCGCCAGCCCGAGCCGTCCTTTGCGGACGCCCTGCAGGTCCAGCGGGTCCTGGCCGCGGTGGAGTCCAGCGCTGCGAACTCCAGCCAGTGGCAAAAGGTCTGAGCAACGCCGCCCAAAGCCAGTACAACCAAGGAAACCCGATGACACGACCAATCACGCTTTTTACCGGCCAGTGGGCCGACCTGCCGTTTGAGGAGGTGGCCCGGCTCGCCGGCGAGTGGGGCTTCGACGGGCTCGAAATTGCCTGCTGGGGCGACCACCTGGACCCCCGGCGCGCGGCGGAGGACGACAACTACCTCCAGGGCCGGCTCGACATCCTGGCGAAGAACAACCTGCAGGTCTTCGCGATCGCCAACCACCTCACCGGCCAGGCCGTGTGCGATGACCCCATTGATGAACGCCACCAAGGGATCCTGTCCGCGGAAATCTGGGGTGACGGTGAACCCGAAGCAGTGCGCCGCCGGGCAGCGGAGTCCATGAAGGACACCGCACGGGCAGCTGCCCGGCTGGGTGTGAAGACCGTGACAGGATTCACCGGTTCCTCCATCTGGAAGGCCGTCGCCATGTTCCCGCCCGCCTCGGCGGCAATGATCGACGCCGGCTACCAGGATTTCGCCGACCGCTGGAACCCGATCCTGGACGTCTTCGACGAGGTGGGCGTCCGGTTCGCCCTTGAAGTCCACCCGTCCGAAATCGCCTACGACTACTGGACGTCAAAGCGCACCCTGGAAGCCATCGGGCACCGCACGAGCTTCGGGCTGAATTTCGACCCCTCCCACTTCATCTGGCAGGACCTGGACCCGGTGATGTTCCTGCAGGACTTCGCAGACCACATCCTCCACGTGCATGTGAAGGAATCGGTGCGCCAGCTGGACGGCCGCAATGGGCGCCTCGGGTCCCACCTTGCGTGGGCGGATCCCCGGCGCGGCTGGGACTTCGTCACCGCAGGGCACGGGGACGTGCAGTGGAACCGGATCTTCCGGACCCTGAATGCCATCGGCTACGAGGGCCCCACCAGCATCGAATGGGAGGACGCCGGCATGGACCGCCTCATCGGTGCCCCGCAGGCACTGGCCATGGCGCAGGAGCTGGCCCGGATCGCCCCGCCCGCGGACGCCTTCGACGCGGCCTTCGCCAGCCGCTAGCCCACTTTTCACCGGCCACCTGGCCGGGAGCCAACCAAAGGAAACCACAAATGACCGAACGCAAGAACGCCCTGGTGGTCCGCGGCGGCTGGGACGGCCACCAGCCGTACGAGGCCACCGAGCTCTTCATCCCTTACCTCAAAGACAACGGCTACGACGTCCGCGTCGAGGAATCCCCCAAGGTTTATGCCGACGCCGACTACATGGCAGGCGTGGACCTGATCATGCAGTGCATGACCATGACCACCATCGAAAAGGACGAGTTCTCCGGGCTGCGTACCGCCGTCGAAAACGGCACAGGCCTGGCCGGCTGGCACGGCGGGATCGCCGATTCCTACCGGAACAACTCGGACTACCTGCACCTGATCGGCGGCCAGTTCGCCTGCCACCCCGGCAAGCACCCGGACGAGTGCATCGGCGGGCAGTCCGACAACTACGTGCCCTATACCGTCAACATGCTTCCTGCAGCGATGGAACACCCCATCACCCAGGGCATCAAGGACTTCGACCTCGTCACCGAGCAGTACTGGGTCCTCTCCGACGACTACATTGACGTCCTCGCCACCACCACACAGAAAGTCCGCGAGTGGGACCCGTGGAACCGCGAAGTCACTTCCCCGGCCATCTGGACCCGGCAATGGGGCAAAGGCCGGATCTTCGTCGCCACTCCCGGCCACCACGTCGAAATCCTCCAGGACGCCAACGTCCGCACCATCATCGAAAGGGGCCTGCTGTGGGCAAGCCGTTAAAAGTAGGAATCGTCGGCTGCGGCGCCATCATCGCGCAGTACCTCACCAATTTCCGGAAGCTCAATGACATCGAACTCGTGGCAGTAGCGGACCTGGACCCGGCACGTGCCCAGGCGGTGGCGGACGACTACGAGGGCGTGCGTGCCGTGTCCGTTGACGAGCTTCTCGCGGCGGACGACGTCGAACTGGTCCTGAACCTGACCATCCCGGCGGCGCACGCCGAGGTGGCACTGAAGGCGATCGCCGCAGGCAAAAGCGTTTATGGCGAGAAGCCGCTTGCTGCCACGACTGCGGAGGCGCGCCAGGTCCTGGACGCAGCGCGCGAGGCAGGCGTCGCCGTCGGCTGCGCCCCGGACACCGTACTGGGCACCGGCATCCAGACCGCGCGCAAAGCGATCGACGACGGACTGATCGGGGCACCCATCTCCGCCTCCGCCACCATGGTGACGCCCGGGCACGAACGCTGGCACCCGAATCCGGACTTCTACTACCAGCCCGGCGGCGGTCCGCTCCTGGACATGGGCCCCTACTACGTCACCGCCCTGGTGACCCTGTTGGGCCCAGTGGTTTCGGTCATCGGCGCGGCAAGCCACACCCGCAACGAGCGCACTATCGGCTCAGGACCCCGCCGCGGCGAGACGGTGCCTGTGGACATTGACTCCCATGTCACCGGCGTCCTGGTCCATGCGTCCGGTGCGCTGTCCACCCTTTTTATGAGTTTCGACGCCGTGAAGTCGAAGTCGCCGAACATCGAGATCCACGGCTCCACGGGATCCCTGATGGTGCCCGACCCCAACCACTTTGATGGCGAGGTCCAACTGTTTTCCCTGGGTGCCGACGGCTGGGAGACCCTTCCGGTCTCCGCCGGGTACGTCGACGCCGGACGCGGCTTCGGCATCGCCGACCTCGCCTCCACCGGGCAGGGCGAGGAACCCCGCGCGGGGGGCGCCCTGGCTTACCACGCCCTTGAGGTCATGGAGTCAGTGCTCGAATCAGCCCGCAGCGGCAAGGCCATATCCATCCACAGCACCGTCGAACGGCCGGAGAGCGTCGAGTTAACGGTCCTGACCGACGATGTGGACAGGCTCGAGGCTCAGGAGGCTGCCTCCTAGAATCAGTTGAACAGGGTGCATTCATTTGCTGACAGCGAAGTATCGGTAGCCTGCACAGCCGGAGTCTGGAAGTAGGAAGGTAGCCATGGCAAAACCGGAGATCGAATTTACCGCCACTTCATCCGTTGAGTTCAGGCCCTGCAGCCCGCCTATCGACGGACTCTCGGAAGCTGTCCTGGCACGCGACGACACGAACGGCGCCGTCACGCGGATCCTGAAGTTCGAGGCCGGAACGGATACTTCCCCCGTCGGTGTGCTCACCCATGACTGCTGGGAAGAAATCTTCATCATTGAGGGGTCCGTGACCGATCAGCGGCTGAACCGAACGTTCAGCGCAGGCGATTGGGCAGTGCGGCCTCCGGGCATGGAACACGGCCCTTGGGTCTCCGAGGACGGGGCCAGGATGTTTGAAGTGCGGTACTACCAAGAACCGTGATGAGCGGACGACGGCGGGACTTCCCGCCGTCGTTCGGGGTTCGGGGCGGTGCCTTCTTCTTCAGGCCTGAGACAATGGCCCCATGGAGATCGCACTGGGACTTCTGGTTCTCGTCGCGGTGGTCTGCGCGGGCAGCGCCCTGGGCCGGAAGCTCAACATTTCGGTTCCGCTGCTGCTGGTGCTGGCCGGCGTCGCCGCTTCGTTCCTCCCGTTCGTTCCGCACATTGAGCTGAACCCGGAATTGGTCCTGGTGGGCCTGCTGCCGCCCCTGCTGTACGCCGCGGCGCTGCGGACTTCCCTGTTCGATTTCGGCTCCAACCGCCGCGCCATCGGGCTACTTTCGGTGGGATACGTCATCTTCGGCACTGTCACCGTGGGCTTCGTGGTCTGGTGGCTGTTCCCGGAGATCCCGCTGGCCGCCGCGATCGCCCTGGGCGCCGTCCTGGCACCGCCGGATGCGGTGGCCGCCACCTCCATCGCGAGAAAGGTGGGGATGCCGCGCCGGATCGTCACCATCCTTGAGGGTGAATCCCTGGTCAACGACGCCACCGCACTGATCTGCCTTCGCGCCGCCATCGCGGCCATCTCGGGTTCTGTATCCGTGGTGGGGATCGCCGGAGACTTCCTGCTTGCCGCCGGGGGCGGGGTGGTGGTGGGCATGGCTGCCGCCTACGTGCTGACCGCGCTCCGCAAGCGGATCCGAAACGTCGCCATCAATACTTCCACGTCACTGATCGCGCCGCTCGTTGCGTACCTGCCCGCGGAGGCGATACACGCCTCGGGGGTCCTCGCCGTCGTCGTTACCGGACTGGTGATGGGCACGAAGGCGCCGTCCATGCCCAACGGCGCCGCCCGGCTGAGCCAGCGCAGCAACTGGAACACGGTGCAGTTCCTGCTGGAAAACTCCGTTTTTCTCCTGATCGGGCTGCAGGTGCGGTCCATCATCGAGGGCGTCCAGGACGACTCCCTCGGCGCCGGCCGGATCTGGGCCGGCTGCGCCATTATCCTGCTGGCGGTGCTGGTGCTCCGGCCGGTGTGGGTGTTCCCTGCGACGTACCTGCCCCGGCTGATTCCGGCAGTGCGGCGGAACGATCCGGCGCCGCAGTGGCAGTTCCCGGCCATTGTTTCCTGGGCGGGGATGCGCGGCGTGGTCACGCTGGCCGCGGTGCTGGTCCTGCCCGCGGACTTGGAACACCGTTCCGTGCTGATCCTGGCTGCCCTGGTGGTGGTGGCCGGCACGCTGACTTTGCAGGGCTTCACTCTTCCGGCACTGGTGCGCGTCCTCCGGATCCCGGGCCCGGACCAGCGCGAGGACGCCCTGAACCAAGCTTCGCTGATGCAGCAGGCCACCACGGCCGGAGTGGCCCGCCTGCAGGAACTGCGCACGGATGACGATCCGCCGGAGGTAGTGGCCATGCTGAAACGGCGCACCCAGGAGCGCGGGTTGGCTGCCTGGGAACGGCTCGGCCGGCCGTCCGCGGAAACAGCCACGCCCAGCGAGCGCTACGCCCGGCTGCGGCTTGCCATGCTGGAAGCGGAACGGGCCAAGGTGCTGGAGCTGCGGCGCGGCGGCGAGTACGCGCAGGAGGTCCTGAGCGCGGTCCTCGATCGGCTGGACGTTGAGGAGTCCATGCTGGACGTCTCGCTCGATGAGGTGGACACCTCCGGCGAGGGCGGCGGGGAGGGTATTGCGAGGCCGGGCGGGGTGTGCGGCCATCTCGAATCGGCCCGCTCCCTGGAGGTGCCCCGCGACGCTTACTGCGCGGACTGCCGCCGGGAAGGCACAACGACGGTGCACCTGAGGATGTGCCTGCAGTGCGGCAAGGTGGGGTGCTGTGATTCCTCGCCCGGCACCCATGCTTCCAGGCACTTTGAAGCCACCGGGCACCCGGTCATGCGGAGCATCGAGCCGGGCGAAGACTGGCGCTGGTGCTATCAGGACGACCTGCTGGGGTGAGGGCGGCAGCGACTATGCGGAGCAGCAGGCATAAGCTAAGAACGGCACTTCTCTGCCATTACCGGGGAGGTCATCGTGGACACTGAAACCGCCGACGTCATCGATCATGATGTCACCACCATTACCTGCGTATGCGGGAACACCGTCAGCAAGGACGGGTTGATCCAGGCCAATTCAGACGGCGTCCCCGTCTACATCGGAGATAAATCTCCGGCCCCGCCGAGCTGGCGGAATGGCCTGCGGATGAGGACCTCTACACCCTGTGCCCCTCATGCGGCCGCGTGTACCGTGACGCGGTCATCGAAGAAACAGGAACCGCGCCCGTTGCTTTCCGGGTCGACGTCACCGCCGACCCCGTTGCCGAGGCTATCCGGGTCCACTGGAACCTCAGCACGTAAACCCTCCCGGAATCCCGATCACGGGAACGTGGTGAGCGGGCGCTGCGGGACCTGCTCGGAGGCGGTGATGACAACTGATGCTCGGTGCCGGCACCGAGCATTACGAGGCACGCGTGAATGTCCCCAGCCCGGTTCTGTCGTAGAAGTCCAGGGTGACCCTCGGTGAGCGGCCGCTGCTTGCTTCTGCAAAAAGTGCACCGGCCAGGCCGTTGCCGTTCTCTCCTATGGATTCGAAGCTAAACGTGTCGCCGTCAAAGTGAGTGAGCGGGAAAGTCGTGGTGCTGCCGGCCGGCCCCATTCTCATGGCCAGTTTCCCGCCCTCGTCAAAGACCACAAGCCGGCCATAGTAGGCGTTGTCATAGGCGCCTGCATAGGCACCGTTTGTTCTGGCAGGAGAGTGCGCAGACGGAACCTTGGTGTAGTCGACTTCAGGCTTCTCGGACTCATCGATTTTTTTGAACACGCCGGCAGTAAATGCCAGCCAATCAACCGTGGGCGATCCGTGCTGGGCTGTATCCAGGAAGCCCGCGCAGATTGCTTCGGGAATCCCCTGGGGCCGCCCGTTCGTCAGGGCCACAATGGCCAGTTGTTCACCGGGAAGCATCGAGACAGCGGTGGCTGCGCCAAGATTAAACGCTCCGGAGTGTCCCAGCTGGACACGGGCCTGGTCGTCGTAGGAGACGTTCCAGCCCAGCCCATAGAAACGCGAGCGGGCAGCCGGGGCCGACGCCGGTCCGGAGACCGCGTGCGGTACGTGGGTTGTCTGGAGGGCAGCCGGATCAACCACGGGATTGCCCCCGTAACTGCCGTTTCCAAGCTGCAGCCGCAGCCATTGTGCCAGGTCCCGCACCGACGAACTCGCGCCACCGGCCGGAGCCTCGGAATCGGCGTCGCGGCGGTATTTCGCTGCCCACTCCTTGTTCCCGAGCGGCACATGAAGGGTGGCCTTGTTTGTGGCCCGCTCATAGTCCGAGTGGCGGTAGCTGCTGGCGGACATGCCCAGCTTCCGGAAGAGGATCTCGTCAGCCAGATCTTCCCAGGTCATTTTCATCGCATCGGCTGCTGCCTGGCCGGCTTCCGTGTAGCCGAAATTGCTGTAGTTGTAGCTGGACCGGAACGTATCAAGGGGCTCCTGGTTGAGGTGGCCGAGGATGTATTCCCGCTCGAATCCGAGGTCCTCCAGCAGGTCACCCGAACCTGTCTTCAGCCCGCTCCGGTGTGACATCAGGTCAGCGAAGGTGGCATTCCGCGTGACGTAGTCATCCTTGAGCGCGAAGTTCTTATGACGTTCAAGGACGGGATCGGTCCACTTGATGAGCTGGCGCCCCACCACCCCTGCCACCACTGTGGACGCCAGGGGCTTGGAGACAGAAGCCAACTGGAACACCGTGTCAGGGTCAATCTCTTCGGGCTTTCCGACCTCCCGGACCCCGAAGCCCTTGGAGTACACCACCTCGTCCCGATACACCACGGCGACGGCCATCCCCGGGAGCCCGGTGCCATCCATGGCGTCCCGGATCAATCCGTCGAGCTTGGCCACAGCATTTGTAACTTTCGGCGGGTCCAGCAGTGGTTCGACCTGTCCCGGCGGGGCGGGAAACAGTGATGCCGACACCGCTGACGCAGGCTGTGCGGAGTCGCCGGTGCAAGCGGACAGCAGGGGCATGGCGGCAATGCCGGCCGCCCCAACCCCGGCCGCTTTCAGCAGCGTACGTCGGTTCGGGGAAATAGACCCCATGCTGCCCATGTGCTCCCCCTTGATCCGTCAGTCGGTGAGCGCTCCGGCCCGTGGCGGTCATCGCTTCTATAATGGACCGCGCACTGAAGCCAGGCAATGGATGCTCGCGAAGTCGCGAAGACGTAGGCGATGGCGATTATGCGAGGCACCGGACCCAGCTTGATGCCCCCGGCGGGGTGAGAATGGTGGAATGAGCTCCGCATTGAAACGACACCGGCCCGAAGGCCGACTGCCCGTCCGGGACCGGGGTCCCGCCGTCGGCGTTTGGCTGGCGCTGCAGTGAGTACGTTCGTCCTGATCCCGGGAGCCGGCGGCGCTGCTTGGTACTGGAGTCATGTTGTTCCCCTGCTGCAGGAGGCCGGCCACCAAGCCGTCGCGGTCGATCTGCCCGGCGACGACGAACGCGCCGGGCTCGCCGAATACGCGGGCCTAGTGGTGGAAGGCATCGGTGAGCATCACGACGTGGTGCTCGTGGCGCAGTCGCTGGGCGGCTTCACCGCTCCGTTGGTGTGTGAAAAGGCCCCCGTCGGGGAACTGGTGCTGGTCAATGCGATGATCCCCGTTCCGGACGAGACCCCCGGCGCGTGGTGGGACAACACCGAATGGGCTGCAGCGCAGCAGACCGCGGCCAAGGCCCACGGCTACAGCACCGAGTTCGACACAGACACCTACTTCCTGCACGACGTTCCCCCGAAAATCGCCGCGGAAGGAGAACCGCACCAGCGCCCCGAAGCAAACGCCGCCTTCGAATCGGTATGCAACTTCACGGCCTGGCCCTCGATCCCCACGCGCGTGCTTTCCGGCGAGGGAGACCGGTTCTTTCCCCTGGACTTCCAGCGCCGGATCGCCTGTGAACGCCTCGGCATCGAACCCGACGCCATCCCGGGCGGCCACCTCCTCGCCCTGGCCAACCCCGAGGGTGTAGCCAGGTACCTGCTGCGCAGTTGAACGAAAACCGCCCCCGTCGAAAGGATTCCGGACGACGGCGGGACCTCCCGCCGTCGTCGGTTTCCGTTTTGTTAGGCGTCGCTGTGGGCGAGGTTGCTGGATAGCTCCCGGTGGGCATGGGCCTGGTCCTGGAGCGCCTTGGCCCGCGCCTCGAAGGTGCCAACGGCGTCGGCTCCGGCGGCGAACCGCAGGGGCGGCTCTTCCAGTTCGGCCAGTTGGATCAGGGCATTGGCGAGCTTGGCCGGGTCGCCGCCCTGCTTCCCGTCCATGCTTTGCCACGCCTTGACCGTCTGTTCGGTGCGCTCGGCGTAGTCCTCGATGGTTGACTTGGCGTAGCTGGTGGATTCCGGGGTAAGCAGCTCTGTGCGGAAGAACCCCGGTTCCACGATCATGCTGCGGATGCCGAACGGTGCGACCTCCTGGGCCAGCGACTCGGCCCAGCCCTCCACGCCGAACTTCGACGCGGCGTACGCGGTGAGGAATTCTCCGCCAACAATGCCGGCGGTCGACGAGATGGTGACCACTAGGCCGGAGCGCTGGGCCCGGAGGACCGGGAGGGCCGCGCGTGTGACGTTCATGGGTCCGAACATGGTGGTTTCGATCTGTGCGCGGAAGTCCTGCGGGGCTATTTCCTCGAAGAATCCGGCGTAAAAATTGCCGGCGTTGTTCACCAGGACGTCGATCCGGCCGAACCGGTCCACGGCTGCCCGGATGGCGGCGGCTGCGTTGGCGGGATCGGTGACGTCGAGCTTCACGGCCAGCAGGTCTTCGTTTTCGCCCACAGCCCGGGTGACTTTGTCCGGGTTGCGGCCGGTGGCGACCACGGCGTGGCCTGCGGCGAGGGCTGCCTTGGCGATGTCTGTCCCGAGTCCGCGTCCGGCGCCGGTGATGAACCAGACCTTCTTACCGGCCGTGTTGCCGCGCTGCTCGATGGTGGTGTTCTGCTCAGTCATGTTGAGGTTCTGTCTTTCCTGGGTTGCGTGTTTCCGGCCGCGCGTGGGAGCGTGCGGGGGCGGTGGATCCGCCGGCAGGACCGCCGGCGGTGGCTGTTTCGGGCGGTGCTGCCGCCCAGCTGGCGAGGAAGGCCAGCGCATTTTCGGACGCGGAGCCAGGCTCCGCGGTGAAGGTGTACAGGGTCTGCCCTTCGTCCCCGGGGAGATCCAGCGTCTCGAACTGCAGGGACAGGTCGCCGGCGACCGGGTGGTGGAAGCGCTTGGTTCCGGTGGTGTGGATCCGCACGTCGTGCCCGGCCCAGAGCGCGGCAAACAGGCCGCTGCCCGTGGTCAGCTCCCCGACCAGCTCGTTCAATGCCCGGTCGTGCGGGTTCCGGCCCGTTTCCAGGCGCAGCATCGCGACCGTGGTTGCTGCGATCGCGTCCCAGTCGGGGTAGAGATCGGCGGCCCTCGGGTCAAGGAAGAGGTAGCGTGCCTGGTTCGGCAGCCGGCCCGGAATGTCCGCCGCCAAGGACGCGGCTGAGTTAAATACCCCGTCATAGAGTGCCCGGCCCAGCAGGTTGGCAGCGAGGACGTCGCCGCGGCCGTTCTGCACCACGGCGACTACTCCGGTCATCCCGTCCAGCAGGCGTAGCACGCCGGGACGGACGCGCTGCCGTGTCGGGCGGCGGGGTGTACGGCGCGAAGGGGTTTTGGCCGTCCGAGCCAGGTCCATCAGGTGTGCTCGCTCGGCCTCGTCCAGCTGAAGGGCTGAGGCCACAGCCTCGAGCACAGAATCTGAGACACCGCGGATGCTGCCGCGTTCCAGCCGCGTGTAGTAGTCCGTGCTTACTCCAGCAAGCTGGGCCACTTCCTCCCGGCGCAGTCCCGGGACACGCCGCAGGTCCCCGTAGCTGGGGATGCCGGCCTGCTCCGTGCTGACCTTCGCACGACGCGTGATCAGGAACTCGCGGATCTCTTCTTTTATGTCCACGAGTTCCACGGTACGCAGCCCGGTTCGCTGGCGGCAGTGTCTGTCAGACACCCCCAGCCCGGCTGGAGACGGAAGCCGCAAGACGACCTGCACCGGAATCGCCGAACAGCGGAGGGCGAGCCACCTGGATCACTGGTATTGCTCCGGAGAACCATGCGCCCAACACGGCCAGCGCACTAATCCAGGTCGTTATCCGCCGTTTCACGCCCGCCCTCAGGTGTTGGCCGCGTCCCTTTCAATTTCCTCGGCGAGGCCTCCATCCCATAACTCATGCTTGCGGATCGTTCATAAGGGATCAATAGCCTCGCCACCATCAGGCGAACTGCCGACGGCGTGGAACCGTCAACCCGGCCCGCTACCGCTGCATGCCACGCCGTGGTACTTTCAGCGTGATCAGGATGTCCCATACGGCTCCTATCCAGCCCGGCTCCTGGCGCAAACCCCGGAAAGGGAAGGCAACGATGCCAACTCTATTGATTTTCCACGAGGTAGACGACGTTGAGCACTGGCTCAACTCACCCAAGCGAGTAGAAGTCTTCGGGCCCTTGGGCATCACGGTTCGAACGTTCGTCGACCCGGGAAAAAGCCAGCGGGTAGGCCTGATCGCCGAGGTCCCCGACATGGAAACGTTCCAGCGGTTCATGGAATCTGAAACGGCAGCCGAGGCGATGAAGTTCGACGGCGTCCGTCCGGAAACAGTCCTGACACTCGTCCAGCCTTAGCCTTGATTCACCGATGCTGATCGGGGCGCGGTCGGCGGTTTAAACCGAGAATGCCTGTCTTTTCGCGGAAAATGGGGTTTGTCTAGAACACCTTTTCACCAAAAAGAGAGGCATCTCGTAGATGCAACTTTCCCATACCGGGG
>NZ_JBFTPV010000030.1:0-28626 GCF_056398665.1 Pseudarthrobacter sp. 01T43
CCGGTATGGGAAAGTTGCATCTACGAGATGCCTCTCTTTTTGGTGAAAAGGTGTTCTAGACAAACCCCATTTTCCGCGAAAAGACAGGCATTCTCGGTTTAAACCGCCGACCGCGCCCCGATCAGCATCGGTGAATCAAGGCTAAGCAGGGCTGGCGTCTGGGCCCAGTCAGAAGTGTCAGTCTCAGAGTTGTCCCAAGCCACTCGTCACTAAAAGTGAAGCGAAGCTACCCTCCTGCCGACCTGAGCCACCGGAATCCTGGCAGCCCGAGCCGGAAGTGCCCCAGCACTTGGCAGCGCGAACCGGTCGACTGGCCGCCATTCCTGCCGACGGAATGGACATCGCTGGCTCCTTGGGCGCATTCATTGCCAGAGTGCCTGTCTGAACTACCCGACAAGACACCCCCGCTGATCGCCTACAGAGTGCTGTCACCCGGAACCTCCACCGGGCGCTTGGGAAGCTCTGCCTCGCGGAAGCGGGTTTGCCCTGCTGCACGCGAAGGAACCGCGGTCCGATAAACCTGCTGTTCTATTTCGCGGTGCGGGGGCTTTCAGGGCCGTGCAAATGTGCCTTCTCCACGAGCTCCGTTATCCGGGCCGCTGGCCATGGTGGAGTGTTAGGCCCTCCGGCAGGCCGTGGACGCTTGAGGTCGAGCCGATGATGTCTATGGTGATGCGCCCATTACCCATGGGGGCATTGCTGATGTGCAGTTCGCCGTAGGACTCGGGGAGCACCGGATCCAGCCAGAGGCCGCCCAACGAAATGTGGGCGTCATAACGCATGAGTCCAGTGATCAGCTGGATCGGGGTGGTGGCAGCCCATGCCTGAGGGGAGCAGGCAGTCGGGTATGGAACCGGCTGCGCAAACTGTTCGCGGTCGAAGCCACAAAAGAGTTCCGGAAGCCGTCCGCCGGAGTACTCGGCTGCTTCCAGCAGCGCTGTGGAAATCCGTTGTGCTTCCTCCACGAAGCCATACCGCAACAGCCCGGCCGCAATCAGCGCGTTGTCGTGCGGCCAGACCGATCCGTTGTGGTAGCTGGCCGGATTGTAGGCACCCATGCCGCGGGCCAGTGTCCTTACCCCCCAACCGCTGAACATTTCGGGAGACATCAAGCGCTCAGCTACGAAGGGGGCCTTGTCCTCATCCACAAGTCCGAACCAAAGGCAGTGACCCATGTTAGAAGCACAAGCGTCCACGGGCCGTTTGTCGCGGTCCAACGCAACCGCGTAATAGCCCTTGTCAGGGAGCCAGAACTCTTCGTTGAATCGTTTTTTAAGGAGGTCCGCTCGTTTCCGAAGCTCTGCTGCCAAGTCAAGGTCGCCGTCGTCGTAAGCCATCCATGCCCTGGCCATATACGCGCCATGCACGTATGCCTGGACTTCGCAGAGCGCCAGAGGCGGTTCAGCGAGGGTGCCATCGGCGAAGTTGATGCCGTCCCACGAGTCCTTCCATCCTTGGTTGATGAGACCGTGTTCGTTAAGTCGGCCGTATTCCACGAAGCCATCACCGTCCCGGTCGCCATAGTCCTGGATCCACTCAAGGGCACGGTCGGCGTTGGGAAGGAGGGCGGAGATAGTGTCCTTGGCGAAGCCCCAGCGGCTGACCGATCCCAGGACAACCACAAAGAGCGGCGTTGCATCGACGCTGCCGTAGTATGCGGACTTCCCACCCAGGGCCAGGCCGCTGGAGACGCCTAGTCGGACTTCATGCAGAATCTTTCCCGGTTCTTCTTCGCTTATCGAATCAACTGCGGTCCCTTGCAGGTCTGCTAACGTGCGCAGGGTGCCCAAGGCCAGGGAAGGGTCTACGGGCAATGCCATCTCGGAAGCCCACAGGGAGTCGCGGCCGAATAACGTCATGAACCATGGCGCTCCTGCAGCCACCACCACTCTCTCCGGATGGTCCGGATCCTGGATCCGTAGGGCACCCAGATCCTCGTAGCTTCGTCTCAGGGTGCTTTCGATAGAGCGGTTGCCCATCTGCAGGACCGGGATCTTTGCCACCCACTCTTGGCGGCGCCGGTCGCTGGGAGACATTTCCCCTTGCGCTGGATGGGCAAAAGGGGCCACGGTCCCTGCCCCATCAAGCGTTGGTACTACGCTCGCGCGGCTGCTCCAGTGGCCGGAAGGGGGAACGGTTACATCGAAACTCAAGGCATCAATCGAGGCGATGGCACCTTCGGCGCTGACCACGACGCTTTTTCGGACCCCCTGCCACTCAGCCCGGATTTCCAAGGTGTCGCCTTTCGGCAGTCGCGTCTCGTTCCAGCGGTGGGTGACCCGCGCTTCCTTCACCTCAAAGAGGTCTGCGAAGTCCGACTCGACGACCAGCGTGATAATACACCGGGCCGGTTGCAGCGAGTAGTTCCGGACGGTAATCTCTTCCAGGATCCCCGCTCCAACCTCACGCAGCCTCTCAACCAGCAAAGCGCTGTCCGCATATCCGTCAGAGCGCGGAACACGACACGCAAAGAGGGCCCGGTATGGTTCCTTAGTCTCTGCCGCCAACGGTTCAAGTGACTGGCCATTGATGGTTAGATGCCAGCGCGACAGTATGCGCGTGTCCAAGTGAAAGACCCCATGCGGCAGTTCGGGACGAATATCCCCGTCGGCGGAGGAGATGCAGAAGGAGGAGCCGGCCACCAACGTGACCGTCCCCGCCCCGAGGGGTCCTGCGGCTGTGTCAGAATTCCATCCGGCCACTTCGTGCTCCTCCAACGGCCTCAGTGTGGATGTATAAACGCTACGCCGGAGCATTTATAGGTGCCAGACCTTCTCGAGATAATCGGCCCGGAAAAGGGCCGGCGTCATCGCGCTCAGCGTTGTGGAGGCCATACAGGAACTGAACCTGTCCATCCCGGCGGAGGTATAGTTCCTGATGTATAACGATTTTGCCTGGGCACGCCTCACAACACCGCCCCTGACCGTCATCGCTCAACCGGTCTACAATATGGGTTTGATGGCCGCCAAGGCCCTAATCGGCAGATCGAAGACCGAAAACCCTCCGTCACGGCACCGGCCCTGACCGCCCGCTTGATCCACCGAGGAGCCCGCATAACAGGCCGGGCACTTCTCGAGGAGCTTGGGAGATCCTTCAAGGAAGCCCCCGCAGCATAGGCTGACATGGCGGGCTCCCTCAGGTATGGGCCGACGGAACTGCCACCTGCTATAGCCCCTATAAACGCCGATTATGGATATTTGGTCAAGTAGCTATCGGCCTATGGCCGAGGAGCAGAAACCGTAGGAGGGTCCGCTACACGCCGCACCCGTCAAGGTTTCTCGGAAGGTCGCCTCGCCGTAGAGCAGCCGTTGGACGGGGGCTGGCGGGCAGCACGGGGCAACTTGCGGCCGCCCGTCTGCCGTCCTCATCTGGCACGCGAAATTTGATGCGACGATCTGCGTTGGCGTCAGAATAGCGCGAAATTCCGTTTTTTTGACAGTGGCTCATGATGTTCTCAGATTCCACCCTGACAGTCGGAGGGGCCGTTACCGCGACTGCGAAGGCCCGAGAATCATCGAATTAGTCCGAAGAATCGGAGCTTGATGGACATCGGTCGGGGCTGGGGCTGGCGATATCAACTCTTGCGAGGTACCCGCAACCTCCTGTTAACCGCTGAGTCCCCGATGGTTCATTACCGGGAAGTAACGTGGCGGACTGTCGATGAGACCCCTACCCGACTTTTTGAGAGGCTCCACCCATGAGCACGACTCGCACCCGAGGCATCCTCACTTCCGCCGCAGCCATCATTCTGGCCGTGTCCGCCATCGGCGGGACCGCAGCCGCCCAGGCTGCCAACAACAATGATGACCAGCACCAGGACACCCGCATCGAATCCGGAAACGAGCGCGACGCACAGGGTGACACGAACACCGCCCTGGCAGACGCCTTCAACAAAGTTGACCGGAACACGGTCTGGCAGCAGACATCCAAGCTTAAGCTGAACTTTCCGACTTACCACACCGAGGGAATCGCCTACAGCAAGGACCACATTTTCCTTTCGGCCGTGCAGATCACCGAGCCGACGGTGAAGTTCCCCACGCCGCAGAACGGGTTCGACCGGACACCCGGCAAGGGTATCGGTCACCTGTTCGTCATGGACAAGTCCGGCAACCTGCAAAAAGACATTATCCTGGGTGAGGGCGACATGTACCACCCGGGCGGGATTGATTTCGACGGCACCAACGTCTGGGTCCCGGTGGCGCAGTACCGGCCCAACAGCAGCGCCATCATTTACCGCGTCGACGCGAACACGCTGGATGTCCACAAGCAGTTCGAGGTCAAGGACCACTTCGGCGGCATCGTGATGGACAAGACAACAGGACACCTCGTCGGCAACACCTGGGGCTCGCGCCGGTTCGCCAAATGGGACCTGCAAGGCAAGCAGCTCTCGACCTGGGATAACCCGAACTTCTTCATCGACTACCAGGACTGCCAGTACGTCCCGAACGCGAAGATGCTCTGCGACGGGATCACCAACCTCCCGCAGACCTCGACGGCCGGTGGCTCCAGTGCCACGTATGAGCTCGGCGGCATCTCGATGATCGACTTGAAGTCCCACAACGTGATCCGCGACGTTCCGTTCCAGCAGTGGTCCACCGCCGGGCATGTTGCCACCCGCAATCCGTTCAAGATGACCGCCGACGGGAACCACCTTACGATGAAGGTGGCCCCGGATAACGGTGACGAAGGTAATGGCACCGAAATCCTCACCTACGAAGCGACTGTCGCGCCCGCCAAGTAAGCGCGCCGCATCCGCGCATTGCAGGCCCGATACGGCCTCAATGGCACGCGAGTCGCCCGTACGAAACGCGAACGCCGGCTGGCGCTAGCACAAACAGGAACGATTGGATATTCCATGTCAGCACCAACACTTACTCGGAAGCGGATCACCGCGGCCGCCGGCGCCACAGCCCTGGCAGCGTCGGCGCTTGCCGCCGGCCTGGTCGGCGTGGGCGCCGGGCCGGCCGTCGCCGGTGAAAGCCACGGCGGCACGGCCACGCCGATCCAGCACGTTGTCGTGATTTTCCAGGAGAACGTCTCGTTCGACCACTACTTTGCCACGTACCCGAAGGCCGCCAACGCTTCGGGCGAAACCTTGCAGGGCAGCACAACCCCCGCTCCGGCATTCACTGCTGCCAAGGACACTCCTAAGGACATCAATACCCTGGCAAACGCCGGCCTGCTGGCACCGAACAACCCGAACTCGGTCCAGCCCGCGCGTCTGTCCCCGATGCAGGCCGTCACTTGCGACCAAGACCACGGGTACGGCGCCGAGCAGAAGGCCTACAACGGCGGAGCGATGGACAAGTTCGTCCAGTTCACCAGCCGTGACGCCTGCGGCTCCAACCAGTACGGCCGCCCTGGCCTGACGATGGATTACTACGACGGCAACACCGTCACTGGTTTGTGGAACTATGCCCAAAACTACTCGATGAGCGATAACCACTTCAGCACGGTCTTTGGCCCTTCCACCCCTGGCGCACTGAACCTGATCTCCGGCCAGACCCACGGCGCCACCGAATACACTGCAACGGGGCAGCGGGCCACTACACCGGCCGGCGGATCCAGCGCCGTCCGCCAGCCGGACGCCAAGGGTGTCGGCACGGTTATCAACGACCCGGACCCGGTCTACGATGACTGCTCGAACAACAGCCACGCCAAGACCGGCAACCTGGCCGGTATGAACGGCAAGAACATCGGCGACCTGCTCAACGCCAAGGGCACCTCCTGGGGTTGGTTCCAGGGAGGCTTCACACCCACGACCGCCGCTACCGCGACCACTCCCGCATCGTGCCTGTCCACGCACACGAATGCGTCAGGCGCGAGTGTCGTTGACTACTCCCCGCATCACCAGCCGTTCCAGTACTACGCCTCGACCGCCAACCCGCACCACCTGGCACCGGCGTCCGACGCGGAAATCGGCCACAACGGACAGGCCAACCACCAGTACGACCTGACCGCTTTCAACAAGGTCGTCAACTCGGACAACCTGCCGGCTGTCTCCTTTCTGAAAGCGGGCATGTCCCAGGACGGCCACGCCGCTTACTCGGACCCGATCGATGAGCAGAAGTTCATCACCAACACCGTCAACGAGATCCAGAAGTCCAAGAACTGGGAGAACACCGCCGTCGTCCTGGCCTACGACGACTCCGACGGCTGGTACGACCACGTCGCGGCCAAGGTCAAGCACTCCTCCAACACCGCAGATGACGCCGCCTGGTGCCAGAGTGCCGCTGCCAGCGGCGTTCCGATGTCCGGCGGCTACGCCGACCGCTGCGGCCCAGGCCCGCGCCAGCCGCTGGTGGTCATCTCCCCATACGCGAAGAAGAACTTCGTCGACCACACCGAAACCGATCAGGCCTCGATCCTGCGCTTCATCGAGGACAACTGGCACACCGGGCAGATCGGGGACGCGTCTGCCGATGCCACAGCCGGTTCCATGAACGCTATGTTCAACTTCCACCACCAGCGCGAGGGCAACGTGCTGCTGAACGAAGAGACCGGCGCCGTCACCTCCATCACCACCAGTAAGGACGACAAATCAGGCAACCAGGACCGGAACGACTCCTGGGACTAAAACCCCTGGGCGCCGGCCGTGACCGGCAGAACAACAGCAAACTGAGAAACGCCACCCGGCAAAATGCCGGGTGGCGTTCTTTGTTCCGCTCCACACAGGGCGACAGGAGAAAACGGCAACGTTTTGTTTTAGGCCAGGGCGAGGTACCCAATGGAGTGCTCCTGCAGGTCCGTCAGGTGGTCGCGGACGAGCGCGTCGACTGCGTTGAACCGGGCGGTGTCGTGCTGCTTGATCGCCGACCCGACCCGGTCCGGGACCCATTCGCAGCCCCTGCTGTTGGAGGCGGGGGTGGCGCTGCCGCAGTGTGGCGATAATATCCACGAGGTCCGTCCGGGCTGAGGGTTCTCCGCCGGTGATTCGGAGTTCCCTCACACCAAGTCGCTCGACGCCGAGGCCGACGATGATCTCTATCTCGGCTGCCGTCACGACGGCTTGTTTCGGTAGCCAATGCAAGCCCTCTGCCGGCATGCAGTATGTGCAGCGAAGGTTAAATTTGTCCGTGACCGACAGCCGCATTGTCCGTTGCTTGGCGGCCAAAGCGGTCCAGTAGTGCCGAGGAAGTTCGGGCGGACGCGGATCCGGAGCAGCCCCCTGGTAGTTGGTGAGGACGGGGCGCAGTGCTGGGATACCTGGCTGAACGGCCATGGTTCAGGCTGATTCAGGGCGCTGGCCGTAGCCGCCGTCAGCGGATGCCGAGATCGCTGTCAATGTACGATCCGGGGCGGCTTTCGGTGTCGTGCTGGCAAGTGCAGCCACCGTCTATCTGCAGCCGAACGGTTACTGGACTGGATGACTCCAGTTGGATATCCACCGATTCCCTCCGCTTGCTGTTAACGCGAAGAGTATCTTTTTGGTCGTTGTGCTGGGCCATGTAAAAACCTTTCTAATGCATTGGGGGTGTACCTTGTGGCACGGGGCCGCGAAGCCGCGTGCCACAAGGCGGCTTGGTGCATCAGGTGAGCAGCTATTGCTTGTCTACGCGAAGACGACGCGGCCGGTGCATCACCCACACGGTCTTGGTGATGCACCGATCGCTTTAGCCCACCTGTAGGGAACCCACTCCTTTACCCCGGACTAGTTGCTGAGGTAGCCGTTCGGGTCCAGGACATACTTGGTGGCGGCTCCGGCATCGAATTCCGCGTACCCTCGCGGGGCATCCTGGAGCGAGATGGCCGTGGCGTTGACCGCCTTGGCGATCTGGATCCTGTCATGCAGGATCGCCATCATCAGCTGCCGGTTGTACTTCATCACCGGGCACTGTCCGGTCGTGAAGGAGAGGGACTTCGCCCAGCCGGTGCCCAGGGAAAGGGACAGGCTGCCCTTCCGGGCCGCCTCGTCCGCGGCACCCGGATCTCCGGTGACGTAAAGGCCGGGAATGCCCAGGGACCCGCCGGCGGCGGTGAGGTCCATCAGCGAATTGAGCACGGCTGCCGGAGCCTCCTGGGCCCCGGCTCCGTGTCCGCGGGCCTCGAAACCGACCGCGTCGATGCCGGCATCAACCTCCCGGACGCCGAGAAGCTGCTCGATCTGGTCAGCCGGGTCGCCGTTGGCCACATTGACGGTTTCGCAGCCGAAGGATCGGGCCTGGGCCAGGCGATCCTCATTAAGATCCCCCACGATGACCACCGCGGCCCCCAAAAGTTGGGCGCTGGCCGCCGCGGAGAGCCCCACGGGGCCGGCCCCGGCAACATATACGGTGGACCCGACGCCGACACCTGCCGTGACGGCCCCGTGGAAACCGGTCGGGAGGATGTCCGAGAGCATGGTCAGGTCCATGATCTTTTCCAGGGCCTGGTCCCGGTCCGGGAACCGCAGCAGGTTCCAGTCCGCGTAGGGGACTAGGACGTATTCCGCCTGCCCGCCGACCCATCCGCCCATGTCGACATAGCCGTACGCGGAGCCGGGACGGTCCGGGTTCACGTTCAGGCAGATCCCGGTCTTGCCCTCCTTGCAGTTCCGGCAGCGCCCGCAGGAGATGTTGAAGGGGACCGAGACGATGTCCCCGACTTTGATGAACTCGACGTCGGGCCCGGCTTCGATGACTTCCCCGGTGATCTCGTGGCCGAGGACGAGACCGGCCGGGGCGGTCGTGCGGCCACGAACCATGTGCTGGTCCGAGCCGCAGATGTTTGTGCTCACGGTGCGCAGGATGACCCCATGCGGGACCTTCCGTCCGATATTGACGGGATTGACGCCAGGCCCGGCCTGCAGTTCGAAGGTGGGATACGGGGTATCGATGATTTCCACGATCCCCGGTGCCTTGTATGCAACGGCTTTGTTACCTGACATTGAATGGCTCCTATGGGTTGGCGATCGAACCATCACTGTGAGGTTGGTCGCTTTGACTGTCTGTGAGGCAGTTGGTATCGGTTTCGTGAAGCTAGTTGGGTCAATTTGCTACGTGCAGTGCATCCCGATGGGCACCGACGGCGTGCCGGCCAGCTGTGACGATGGATGGGGAGATGGTGGCCTGCATCCTGATTGCACATGCCGGCCATCCGGTTGGTGCGTCGATGTCCCGGGAAGGCTCGAGGTGGTCGGGGGGAGCCCGCGGATCCATAAGGGGGCAAGCCAACCGCTCCGCGCGGCATTCTCGCAGTTGTATTCTTTGCCATGGCATCGATCCCTGATGCTGTCCGGCCTAGAGCAGCTGAAAGGGGCTAGGCATCGATGACCAAATCGGTCCGCGCGGTGGAGCAGCAAGGCAGGAACTTCCCTGCATCGATTTCCCGTGCCCGGATCCCTCCCTGGTGGTTCATCTCAACCTCCCCGGAAAGCTTGACGACCTTGCAGGAGCCACACATGCCTTCCTTGCAATTCGCGCCGATCCTGACGCCCGCACGCTGGGCCGGACCGAGGATGTGCTCGGTGGGGTCGATGCGTACATTGATGCCGGTGCGCATGAAGGACAGGGTGAGGCTTCCCGTTCCGACTGTGTCAAAGCTCGAAGAATCAGGGGACACGGCCTCCGGCCCCACGTCCGAACTGCTGTCGGAGGCTTCGGAATAGGGCGCGTCCGGGTCGACGGTTTCCAGCGGCAATCCTGTGGCCTTCAGGGGCCCCTCGGCGTCGTAGCCGGGCTCGTATAGCCCGAATGCTGTGGGCTGGCTTTCGTAGTAGTCCTCGGCCGAATCGGCGATTTCCTCGGCGATTTCTTCGGCAATGTCCACTGCGAGTGCGAGCTCCGCCTGGTATTCAAGAAGCGTTTGACGATCTCCCGAGAAGAATTCCATGTAAATGGAGGTATCGTCGACACCAACCTTCCCCAGGAGCTCGGTGGCGCTATTCAAGTAACCCTCGGGGCCGCAGGCATAGACTTGGCGGCCGTTGGCATCGGGGGCCACCTCGTCCAGCATGGCTGCCGTCAGCCTTCCGCTGAGCCCTTCCCACCCGTCGGGTTTGCTGCGGTCGCCCAGGGAGTAGAAGACCTTGATGCGCGAGTCCACGGAGGCTATGTAGGCCAGCTCCTTGTGGAAGGCAAAGCCTCCGGCCTCCGCTCCGTGATAGAGCACCACAACATCGGCCTGTCCGGGCAAGGAGTGAATGGTACGCACCATGGACATGATGGGGGTGATGCCTGCGCCGGCGGCCAGCAAGAGATACCGCGCCCGCCGGTCAGCATCCGGCAGGTGGAATGCGCCGACCGGTCCGAGCATCTCAAACACAGCGCCGGGTTTGACATTCTCGTGCACCCACGGTGAAACCAGTCCTGGGGGGTCGCGTTTGACGCTGATGTTGAAGGTCCAAGGCTCAGTTGGGGAGCTGGACAGCGAATAGCTGCGGTCCACCGGATCCTGGTCCTCGCCGTTCACCGGAAAAGCGATGTTAACATACTGGCCCGCACGGAACGCCAGGGGCGCACCGTCGCGGCGGCGGAACACGAAGGTCATTAGGCCGCCCGCCTCGGGAACGGTCTCCACGCATTCGGCCATGAACTCCTGCGGATGCCAGGGGCCCAGGGCACGGGCAGCACGGGCGGGTGCCTCGGTGCTGCCCATGACCCTGTTCCACGGCATCTCAAGACCGCGAATGCGCTGTGGCTCCTGGATTGCCGTCTCTGTGAGGAGTTCAATCATGCCAAGTGCTCCTGCACGCGCTGCACGTACCAGTTGATGAACGCCTCCACCTGGTACTCGCTCTTCATGTACGGGCCGGGCTCGTAGGCCGGGCTTCCGGCGCCCTGCTGGCACAACTCCACGAACGCCTTGTCCTGCAGGTTTGTCTGCTTCCAGGTGTAGGTGAGTTTGTCCAGATCGTAGTCAACGCCTTCCACGGCGTCGTCAGCTACCAGCCAGGTGGTGCGTACCAGGGTCTGGTGTTCGTTGACGGGGAAGACGCCGAACGTGATGACGTGGTCGCTCTGGAAGTGGAACCAGCTGTTGGGCTGCAGGTGCATCGAGCAACGGCCAAGGCGGAAGTCCGGCAAGTCACCGAGCAGCTTCTTGGAGAGCCTGCGCCCATCGGGCGAGAACGATTCGCCCTCTCCGTCGAGCGATTCACGTGAGATACGGATACCGGCGATGCGCGTGTCGAGCTCCTCGACCACCTCGTAGGGAAGGGCATAGCGGCGGCAACGCTCCTCGAGTGAGGACTGGGCTTCTTTGTTGCGGTCCCACACTTCTTCGAGATGGGCCGGTACCAGGCCTTCCGTCAGGCCCCAGGTGGGAAAGAGGGAACAGGCGAGCTCCGGGTGTCCGTCACAGTGGTAGCACTCACGATTGTTCTCCATGACGAGTTTCCAGTTGCCCTCCTCGATGATGTTCTGCTGGTAGGCGACTTTCGTCTTCGACAGATCGTGGGGAGCGAGGTATGGCTCGAAGATCTTTGAGGTTTCGTCGAAGTCGGTTGGCGGTTCGTCGGCAATGCAGACGAAGATGAGTCCGGCGACGATGCGGCTGTGGGCGCGCTTGAGKCCGAARCAGCCCTTGTCGAACTTGGTTTCCCCCGGCGCCGAAGCATGGATCAGATTGCCTTCGGGAGAGTAKGTCCAGGAGTGATAGCCGCASACCAGGTTTCCYGTTGACCCCGCGGGTTCGGTGAGGACGCGGGCGCCGCGGTGGCGGCACACGTTGTGCAGGACGTTAACGCCGCCATCGTCGTTGCGCAGCACGATCAGGGAGTAGGGCCCGTAATCGACGGTGACATAGTCTCCCGGCTCCGGCAACTCGGCCACGCTGGCGGCAAAGATCCAGTGCTGCCCAAAAATGGCTTGCATGTCGATCTTGAAAATCGTCGGGTCCGTGTAGAAGGGGGCATCGAGGGAGTAGCCCGTGCGCCGTAATTCGAACAACCCGGCGATTTCCGCCAGCTGCTCAGCAGGCAATGTCGAAACGAGCTTTCCGCGTGAATTGAGGGGCAAGACTGGAGCAGACATGTGGTTCCTCCCGGGAGGCTTGGGTATACGTGAACTTCGTGGTGACCACGGCTGCGGCGGTGCGAGCGGCGTTGTCAAAACCTTGTAGTCACGAGATTAGGGCCGATCGATCTGCAGAAAAAGCGCAAACTTTAGGACATAACAGTGCACAATGGGTGCATGATTGATCAGCGGCTAATAACCCTTCGGGTGTTTGCCCGGTGCGGCACCGTTGGTGCAACCGCGGAGCTTACGGGTTATTCTGCCTCCGCTGTCTCCGCGCAGTTGCGGGAGCTCCAGCGCGTTCTTGGAATGCAACTGCTGACGAAGGACGGGCGGGGTCTGCGCCTGACCGCCACTGGCCGCTTTCTCGTGTCGGGCTCGGACACCCTCATTGCGGAATGGGAGAGCCTGCGCGCCGCGGCCCTACAGGCTGGGGACCAGGTGCCGTCCCGTTTTGGCCTCGGCGGATTCTCCACGGCGGCCGCCCAGTTGCTCGCGCCGCTTGCCGCCACCCTGCGCTCAACACGCCCCCTGCTGGAGGTGCAGGTACTCGAGGCCAACCCCGCCCGCTGCTTCGACTTGTTGGTTGCCGAGCGAATCGACCTCGCGGTCATCATCGCCATGCAGTCGGACACCTATGTTGAGAACGATCCGCGCTTCGAGCAGACCGTTCTTCTCGACGATCCCCTGGACGTCATCATTCCCTCCGACCATCCGTTGGCATCGCGGGAAACGGTGACGCTCGAAGAGCTGGCGTCGGAGCCCTGGATCACCGAGGCCGCCGGTTCCACCTACCATTCCCTGTTCACCGCGGCCTTCACGGCAGTCGGCGTGACACCGCGGATTGCCCATGAGGCCGTTGAATGGGAAACCCAGATCGCCTTCGTTGGTGCGGGGCTGGGCGTGGGCCTGCTACCGCGACTGGCGCCCCTGCGTGGTGCGGAAAACGTGGTTCGCCTGCGCATTGCTGGCAAGGGGAAGCCCGCGCGCCGCATTGTCGCTGCGGTGCGCAGGGGCAGTCTCGCATCGCCCCTAATCCAGGAGTCGCTCGGCATCCTGAAGGTCAGGGCCAATCGGATCCTCGCCGCCCGGCCCGAGGACGATCTCTGAAATCGCGTGACCGCGATTTGTTGCCGATGGGCCAGCATGTCCAGAAGGTGGCGACACGTCCGCGCGGCCGGCCTTCAGGGCCGCACGAGACGGGCCGCGCGCTACGTCAATTCGATGCACTCATCGCCGTGAAGTGAGAATGGCAATCTGTTTGGGGACCTCTTTTCGGATTAATCGCATTTTGAACGGGGCCCATCTCTAGGTGGGCGGCTTGGGCCCCTTACCGACCCGACTCCCCACCATAAATGCCCCAGCCCCGGTAAGTGCTCCAGCAGTCACGGAAAGGCACACCATCTGGGACGATCCATCCCTGGACATGGGGCATCGGCGGATTTCCCAGCCCTCAGGCCGGGAATAAGCTTATGTCCGACCGGCAACGCGCCACCCGGCCGGGTGGCACCTTGCTTGAAAGCGGACGACCGCCGTTTCCTTGCAGGGCAAATGACAGATGAAGGGCTCGCTGTCAGATGCGCAGTTTGTGAGAGCACCGTTATCCTGCCATTCGGCTAATCACTAAGCCGGGTTTCGCGACGATCCGGTGCACGCTGTGAACGTGAATCCCATGAGGCCTTTGCCTAGGTTACGACGTTTAGCGTCGTCGGGACTTCGCGCTAGGTGCTCGCAATGGGTCCTTGGTTGGTCCGTTCTTCGCCATCCGAACCAGTGCTGGCCACCGTCGGACATGCAGAAGCGCGTTCAGGCGAGAAAGTCAAGGGTGGAGCAGACGGTGGGTAGAGTCCTTGACAATATCCGTGACGTGCCTCACTCTGTTGCATACTGCGAAGCTCATTGCTCCATACGGAACAAATCGAAGCGGTGCCCCAGCGGTTTCGCCACCTGAACCTCGCTCCCAGGGAACTGCACTACCTGTCTCGACGAATCGAACCTGCCAGCCCAGGACCGGTCAGTCGAGGCAAAACCTGAGGCATCCGCAACACTCAGTAAAGGGAACACTTTCATGACAAGCACACGTGACGTCAGCGCCGATAGACGTGGCGAAAGACCCAAGCCGATTGCACGCCGTCGACTCAAGGTGTCCGATATCAACGTCGTCAATAAGCCGATCCTCAAGAAGGCACTCTAGTGCCGTCAGCGGTTTGCGCTGAAACGGCACTCTGGTGCCGTCAGCGGTTTGCGCTGAAGCCGGAAGGGAACAAATCTCAATGATCCATTCGACCAGGACGACGGACTCTGTCGACACCTCCATATCAAAAGAGACCAGCTCCAAGTTCAAGCGCCGCTTCATGGTGCGGCTTGTCGCTGTCTTCATCGGTGGGATGTTCCTCGACGGTTACATCCTCGGAATTATCGGCCCCGTCAGCGGACTCATGCGGTCAGAGCTCCAGCTCGACGCACTATCTCTGGGCATGATCGCTGCTGGCCCGCTGGTTGGTATCTTCGTCGGCTCCCCGCTGGCTGGCTGGGCTACTGACAAGTTTGGACGCAAGCCCATGTTCCTCGTGGACATGGGCCTGTTCCTGGTCGCCTCAGGGGCCCAGTTCTTCGTAACCTCCGGAGACGGGGCCGTGATCCAGCTGGCCGCCATCCGGTTCCTCATGGGCGTCGCGATCGGCGGCGAGTACTCAATCGGTGGGCCATTGCTATCAGAGTTCTCCCCTCCAAAGCTCCGCGGGCGATTGCTCGGGCTGACTCTGATCGCCTGGTACGTCGGTTTCATGATGGCATTCATCATCGGCACGCTCCTGCACGACGCCGGCACCCCATGGCGCCTCGTAATCGGCACGAGCACGATACTCGCATTCGTCCTGTTCCTSGCCCGCTTGGGCCTCCCCGAATCKCCGAGCTGGCTCATTACGAAGGGACGGCAYSAGGARGCACTCGCGATMGCACGCMGATATGTCGAATCGCCCCAGATGCACGACAGCATCACYGGAGAGATGGATCTGAGGATGATCCAGGAGGCCCAAGCCGCGCAGAGTAGGACCAAAATCAAGGGCGCCTCYTTCGGAATGCTGTTCTCGAGGCAGTACTGGCGCACCACCCTCTTCACCTCAGGTTTTTGGTTCTGYGCGGTCACTCCGTACTTCGCGATCGCGACSTTCGCCGACGACGTGCTCAACCAATTCGGCTTCGGCGGCTGGACCGGTGGAGTCGGCCTGTCCGCACTTGCGGCCGCGGGTGTTGTCACCACCGTACTTCTGATTGACAAGCTCGGCCGCCGAATCCTCACCGTGCCCGGGCAGTGGCTCTGCGCAGGCATCCTGCTGATCATCGGAGTCTGGRCGAACGCACCAGCGATCCTCGTGCTCGTMCTGTTTCTCGCCTTCTCCTTCTTCAATGCCGGCTACACCACGATGACCCAGGTCTATCCGGCCGAGGTATTCCCCGGCCACCTGCGCGGCATCGGCATGGGCTTCGCCGCGGCCTTCAGCCGCATCGGAGCCGCACTTGGCACCTTCGCCCTGCCATGGGCGATCAGCAACTTCGGCCTGGGCCCAAGCATGGTCGTAGCCGCCGCCGTCGCATTACTCGGCGCGGTCCTCTCGCAATGGCTCGCGCCTGAGACGAAGGGGCGCACCCTCGCCGAAATCTCAGCAAACTTCTCCCACTGACACCGGGACTGCACGGTGCAAAAATCGGGCGGAAATGTTGGCCAACGCCGAAAACGTAGTGCCCGACGGGACAGGTTGCGCTCGTGGGCGCGAGCCTTAGCGTCTGATACGCGACTTTTTCACAAGCTGTCCCGTACTCGACCCCGATAGCGGGCGTCGCTCATTATCTGATCTTTGAGACCAGTTTCAGGTCAGCTTCCCGGCTGGGTGCTCCTGTCCTGATGTGGCTAAGAATGGGTTCCGCCAGTTGAAGCATTGCTGATAGCCGTCGATCTGTGATTCCGGGGAGGGATTTGCTGGGTGAGCCGAAACTGTGGCTCGGACGATTGCGAAGCTGGGCTGAAACCGTGTTGGTGCGTGGAGAATTTCTTGTGGAGTGATGTTGGTCAGCGCTGCTGTGCGGACGAGTTGTTCCCATGTCGGGTACATGTTTAATCAGTGAAGAATTGGTCGCGTGGCTCAATAGCCTGCCGATAGGGGCCCCGTAGCAGCGGGGACTTCTGTCTCAACGACGAAACCCGAAGGAAATCCGATATGACGCGCGTTCGCATGGACTTGTTCACCTCCTTGGACGGATATACGCCAGCCGACCCGACGCCCAAGAATCCGATGGGCACGGATTGGGGGCGCCTTACGGAGACGTACGGCGCCACCCGGACGTTCCGGGAGAAGGTATTCGGCGAGACCAGCGGCGCTGGAACGACCGGCGTCGATGATCGATACGCCGTCGCGTCCTTCGAGGGCGTCGGCTCCGAGATCATGGGAGCGGGCATGTTCGGGTTCCACGCCTTTCCAGAGGACCCGGACTGGAAAGGCTGGTGGGGTGACAAGCCGTCGTTCGGCACCCCGGTCTACGTCCTCACGCACACCGCACCGCGTCCGTCGATCCCGATGGAGGGCGGGACTACGTTCCACTTCCGCAGCGCCGCAATTGAGGACGTGCTCGCTGAGGCGGCCGAGGCCGCCGGTGACCTGGACGTCCGAGTGGGCGGTGGCTACGGCACCGCGCGTGACTTCCTGCGCGCCGGCCTGGTTGACGACTTGCACCTCATCGTGTCCCCGATCTTCCTCGGCGGGGGCAACCGGCTGTGGGATGACCTGCGCGCCTTCGAGCTGACCCACCAAGTAACGACGGAAGTCGCCGAAAGCGGCACAATCCACATCACCCTGACGCGATAGAAGCGTACTCATGACGATCCCGCAACGAAACTCATACGGGAGGTCGCCCAACTCGCGGGCTGGGTCGACGTTGGTGCGGCGTGGTTTTCCTGGGGACCTGGTCGGGACCGGGGATCGGCAGCAGAGGCTCAGCGCCAGCTCAACTATGGGGAATCCGCAGTGACCCCGGCCGAAAGTCCTGCCCTGCGGGTCCGGACGGCGTTGCGCGCGGCTTGGTTGCTGGCGAAGATATCCGGTTTCGGCGCCGGGCTGGCGTGGGCCACCGCATCGATCCATTGCTTCGTGGTCCCTACGGGGGCGAAACGTGATTGAAGGACCAAAAGGACGGCTTTGTGCAGCTCTTCTGCCACCAGCGAGCCGGTGTGGTTTGCCGTCTCAAGAGTGCCGGTGGCGTCGGAGAGGAACTCAACGCCCAGACTCCGGTGTGACGCGTCCCGGCATCGGATTCATCGGAATTCTGGGTTATGTACCCGGCCATGACGACCGTATCGACCCGCGACGGACGAGCGACGCTGTCAGATCGATCCACCGCCCCTTGGCGTTTGACCTACTGCAGGTCCGCAAAGATAACGTTCTGCGGGACGGTGTCCTGAGGTCATCAGAGACTCAGCCCGGCTGGCGGTGGCCGGTCAGGCCGTGTTCGTAGGCGAAGATGACGGCCTGCACACGGTCGCGCAGCCCGAGTTTCATCAGGATGCGCCCCACGTGGGTTTTCACCGTTGATTCGGCCACGACCAGTCGTCCACCGATCTCGGTGTTGGTAAGTCCGGCGCCGATGGCCGAGAGTATTTCCAGTTCCCGGCGTGTCAGGGGCGCCAGGGCTTCGTCACCCCCGGAGAAGGGGCCGGAGGGAAGCCTTTGGCTGAAGAGTTCCAGCATCCGGCGGCTGACCCTGGAGGAAATGGCGGCGTCTCCTCCGGCGACGGCTTTGATGGACGCGAGCAGCTCGGGTGGTCCGACGTCTTTGAGCAGGAAACCGCTGGCACCTGCCCGGAGCGCCGCGAAGGCGTACTCGTCGAGGTCGAAGGTCGTGAGGACAATGACCCGTGACTGCGGGCAGTCCTCGGCGATAAGCTTGGTCGCGGCGATGCCGTCCATGCCCGGCATCCGCACATCCATCAGCACCACGTCCGGCGTCAGGGTGTGACACATGTCGATTCCGGTCTTGCCGTCAGCGGCTTCCCCAACGACGTCGACCCCGGGATGGGCATCGAGCACCATCCGGAATCCCGTACGGACAAGCGTCTGGTCATCAACGAGCAGCACCCGGATCGGGTGCTCGGACGGGATGGTTACCGGTTCCATGGGGATCCTTCCCTCGTCGGGAACTGGGCGGTCACGGACCATCCACCCGTGGCCAGAGGACCCGCCTGTATGGTGCCGCCGTACAGTGCAACGCGCTCACGCAGGCCCACGATGCCACGCCCGGGATGGTCTGTAGAAAGTCCGTCGTGTTGGCCGTCGTCGGTTACTGAGGCAATGATCGCCTGCGGGCTGAACTGCAGAACAACCGTGACCGCGGTTGCTGCTCTTGCGTACTTGAGCGCATTGGTGAGCCCTTCCTGGATGACCCGGTAGATCGCCAGCTGCGCCCCGGGGTCGGCCGGTGGAACACCCGTTGATTGCAGGACTACCGGAAGGCCGGTGGAACGGAAGAGAGCCACCAGCGCCCGGATGTCCTCCACCCGTGGCGCGGGCGCGGCGGCTCCCGGTGAATCAACGGTGTTACGTTCGGTGAGCACCCCGAGCATCCGGCGCATGTCTGCCACTGCTGTCCGGCCCGTCTCGGCAACCTGGCGCATGGCTTTTACGGCGCGGGCAGGATCGGTGGGGGCGATCTCTGCAGAACCGTGGGCCAGGGAAATCATCACTGCCAACCCGTGCGAAACGATGTCATGCATCTCCCGGGCGATCGCGTTGCGCTCGGCCGCGGCGACGATGCTGGCCAAGTGCTCCCGCTCGCGCGTCAGCCGGTCGGCACGGTCAACGAGTGCGGCTACGTAGCCACGGCGCGAGCGGACGTTCAAGCCGATCAGCGTCGCGATCACGAGCACGGCAATTGCCTGGCCGGCCTGGCCAGGGTCGACCATCGACCCGGGGAGGATGGCCGCGGCGAGAAGCAGGATGCCGCTGGTTCCCAGCAGGGCAAAGAGCGCATGCCGGGCTGACCTGTAGACGGCGACGGCGTACAGCGCCATGGCTGCCGCCACCGCTGCGAAGCTCTCTGGAGCCGAGAACGTGATGAGCATGATGCCGGCCGTTGCAGTCAACGACAACATCGGAGTGCGCCGGCGGAAGAGCAACGCAGCTCCGGAAACCACCGCCGCGAGCAACAGGAGTATGGGCTCCGGGCCTGTGGTCCCGTGAACGATAGCGGTTGCCGCCAGGGCCGGCGCTGCGTACAAGGCAGCGACCATCACGTCTGTGATACGCGGACTGGGGCACCACCGCCGTCGCCGACGCGGTTTTTCCGCCGACATCGGTGCGGTCAGTGCCGCTTCCGGCAACGCCGCCAGGCGCTCAACGTCTCCCGACTTGGTCATGCTCCGGCCGCTACCTCTGTGGAGTGCATAAGAGTCCTTCGGTGTTCAGATGGGAAGATGCCGGGTATCGCTCGCGCTGCAGCAGACGTGGCCCGTCCTGGGCCCGCGAAGAAGATCAGTGGAGTGCCTGGACCAGGTAAAGGAACGCGAGGGCAGCCGCGGCGGGAGTCATGATGAGGCGTTCAGGCCTGCTGCGGGAGACCACGTTCATCACGACGCCGAGTGTGAAGTATGCAGTCATCACCCACATGGTGATGGAGGTAAAGGATTCGTTGACCAAGTGCGGGACAACGGCGGCTTTGGCCAGTGCGGCATAAGCGAAAAAGGCGTACACGCCAATGGAAACGGCGCTCCCGATCCTGAGGTTGGCCGGCAGGACAGGATACTTTCCGCCCCAGGCTATCCTCCCGAACGGAGCCCCGGCGATAAGCGCGACCTGGAAGATGGTCAGGCCGGTCAGAAGCGCGCAGGCGAGTGTTGCGGAAAGTTGATTTAGCGGCATTACAAACCACTCTCTTGTCCGGTGCGGGGAAATCTATGCTCCCGCTTGTGCAGAGCATATTCGCGAAAGCGCAGAATCATGGCGACCGCCATCAGCGGGATCATTGTTCCGTGGCTGAGCGACATCATTGTCCCGGCTGTCATACTCCCCAGAAGGTAGGGGCCCATGGTGAGGGCTGCAGGAAGAAGCATCGCTGCCGACATCTCTCCGATCGCCCACCAGCTGTGACGCTGATGGCGCATGTACAGGACCATCGGTGCGCCCATGTTGAACGCCATGACGATGTTCGAGAGGACGGGCAGCCGGCCCCACGGGTCGTCGACTCCGGCGAACGTCGCTCCCAGGTCGTAGACGGGGTCCAGCGCGAACATTCCCGCGTACATCAGGGCGACCATCACAGCGAAGTGTTTGGCGAAGTAGAAGTATCCCGGCCGGAATTTCGGGACGGCATGGTCGGTCCCGTCCATGGAATCGGCTGGGCGCTGACGGAATTCGTGGATGTGAGGGGTCATTTCATCTGCCCCTCTGCCCCACGCCGGACGGCGATTCGCACGATCGCCGGCAGGGCACCGGCGAGAATGGCGAGCAGCAGGCCGAACACGATCAGGACCGGAACACGGACATAGGTTCCCCCGGCCGCAAGGTTCAGATGCGCCGTGGGATAGTCGATCATCTTGGCTGCCGACAGGGCAGTGGCCCGGTCGGTGTGCCGCGCCAGGTACTCAAGGGCGCCGTCGAAGCCGAGCACACCACCGGCGCCGGCAAAGGCATCGGCGGAAACATTCCGGGACGCGGCCCAGTCCTTCAACTGCGGGTCAATGTCCTGGCCCCTGGCCGCGCCGGGGGCAATGACCTTGTCCACCTGAGGTGCCCGGGTTTCCGGAATGGTAAGGAGGACCATGCCGTGCCTGGTGGTGATGGTCTCCGTGGCGGYGACCGCCACGGCGCGGGCTGCGAAGGACTTGTTGTAAACCTCGAAGGCGCTGGCGACGTCGATCTCGCCGACCCCGTTGACCAGCCCGACGCCAATGGTCGGCCGGAGCCAAGGGACGAGGGCGTTGAGTCCGACGGGGACGTCCGAGGCAGCGAAGGACTGGACGGGTATCGATGTTGACGCGGCAACGGACCAATCCGGATATTTCATCAACAGGCCGACTCGTTCGGCTTCGCCGGCGCCGGCCAGGTCTTCCATGACTTTCAGCGCGCCCGGGATGCCGGAGGTTACGCCGGCCGTGGTGGTGATCATGCCGTCCTGGACGTAGCGCAGACCTCCCGTCCATTGGACCTCGGGATGGTTCTTCTTCAGGGAACTCAGACGAGACCAGTGGCTTGTGGCCGTGCGGCCGGTCAGGAGGCCGGTTCCGGCCAGGACGTTCGATCCGTTGCAAACGCCCAGGATGCGGGCCCCGTGGCCTGATTGCTCCACGATCCAGTCCCGCATGGCGGTTTCCTCCGGCCCCTCCGGGGCGCCGACGGCCGGTACAACGACGACGTCCGGCTGCCGGGCCGTGCCCGATCGAACGTCCTCGAACGTGAAGGTGGGCACTATCGCCGGCCCCCCGTCAACGGGGGCAGGGGAGGACTGCGCTGCGATTGTGTAGACAGAGAAATTCGGGGAGCTGGCAAACACCTCGTACGGAGCCAGAACGTCACTCCCCACGGTGCCCGACGAACCCAGAACAACGGCGACAACGATCTTGCCGGAGGAAGTGGGCCTGTTCACCGGGAGGTTATTCAGGTCCTGCGCTGGCGGCGCGAGGTGGCTTTCTGCATCAGCCACCTCAACGCCGGCGAAAGCCAGTGCAGCCACAACGAGCAGCGACAATCCCGCCGGGAGGGCGGCGTGAAAAAGACGTCTTGAACGGGAAGCCATGAGCGGGTCTCGATTCCATGTGAACCTGCGGGCTGCCACCGTGTGTGCACCCTGCGTTGCTCTTCACGCTACGGATTGCCCGCCTCCCGTACATCAGTCCAGGAGACACTCCCCAGCACCCGCAACCGGTACCTGGGTACTACGGGATCGCCACCAACCGGCGCCCTATGGCCGTCAACCGCAGCCCTAATAGACGGACCGGACAGGCCTAGAAACAATTCCCGGACACTTAGCGCGCAGGACGAGCCGGTTCACTGCGGTGCCGAGGCGGTGATCTGGCCAAAGCGCGAGCAACGATGTAGTCGGCCCATCTCCAGCGACGTGGTCCCTCGGTGACAGCCGTGAGCTGCCCACTAGCCTCGTTGTTCGTCGCCGACTGGACGATGGCGGGACCCTGAGCCCAGGCGGCCTGTCAGTTTTCGAACCCCGTGAGATCCCGCCTGACTCTCGATGGAAACTGTTCCACATGGGTCTGATGACCAACCTGCTGAACCCCAAAGCGGCCATCATGTTCCTGGCACTGATTCCCCAGTTCATCACCCCGTCCGCAGGTAATCCCGTCACCCAGGGATTCATCCTCGGCAGCGTGCAGATCACCATCAGCCTGATCGTGAACGCAGCAATCGTGCTTGCCGCAGGTGCAATTGCCATGTTCCTACGGGCCCGCCCCTCATGGTTGAAGTGGCAGCGGTTGATCACACGCACTCTTTTGGGCGCAGTCGGGATGAAACTCGCCATCGACGCACCTACCCCAGCGACCGGCTGACCCGTTAGTGTTCCGCTTACGGACAGAATCGCAGTGCAGACGACTTCTGACATTAAGTGCAGACGACTTCCAGTACGAAAATGACAGTCAGGCGGACTGCTCGGCTAACTGCCCCGGTGCAGTCCCCGCGCTACCCAGTGCGAGCCATATGCCGCCACCCATACTGTGCAATTCCCGAACAGGCGAGGACGGATGATAGACGGGTCCGCACAACAGCTGATTGCCTGAGGCAACTGTTTACCGCACGGGTAAAACCCGGCCGCCCACAATTGGCGAAGCTTCGGTTCATTATGCGTACTGAAACTTCGGATTCGCTGTGAACCTGCCCGCACGACTCGGCATCTCGCCCTGGCACGAGAGGTCTGGACCGGAGTGCAGTCACTCCTTGACCGCGTGACCCGCGGCCGTCATGCTGGTCGCCTGTTCGCTTAGCTCTCGATCGGAAGGCTGCATATGTCCTGTACCAACAACGCGCCCCCCGCTACGCGTTTCCGTTTGCTGCTGGCTGCATCGGCAGCCGCCGTGCTGATGCTTATAGGCGGGTCGGCACAGGCAGCCACCACCACAGGTGCCGGCAACGACGTGTCGTGGCCCCAATGCGGCAAGACCCTGCCCAAAACCCAGGCCTTCGCCATCGTTGGCGTGAACAACGGTCTGGCGAACACCACCAACCCGTGCCTGGCCACCGAGCTGTCCTGGGCGGGCGCATCGAAGGGCGGGACGGCTCAGCCCCTGGCCGCCCTGTATGTGAACACCGCCAACCCGGGGACCGCCGGGTCTTGGTGGCCCAGCAGCAATACGTACGGAGGTACAACGGTGACCAACCCGTACGGGCAGTGTACCAGCGGATCCGTCGGGGCAGCCTGCTCCTACATGTACGGGTACGCCAAGGCCTATGACGATGTAAACATCCGCGGCGTGAGAAACCCTGCCTCCTACACCTGGTGGCTGGATGTCGAGACCGGCAACAGTTGGTCGACGGACAAGACAGCGAACAGGTCCGATCTGGAGGGCATCGCGGCCTACTTCGCGAGCATTGGAGCCGGAGCCGGCATCTACTCCACCGGTGTCCAGTGGGCCCAGATCGCCGGCACAGTGCCCGCTTCGAGCAACCTATACACGCTGCCCAGCTGGCTTCCGGGTGCGAGTTCGTCGGCTTCTGCGAAACGCAAATGCTCCGATGCCCCGCTGACCGGTGGCGGGAGGGTCACGCTCACCCAGTACATCTCGGGCAGTTTCGACTACGACGTTTCCTGCATCTAGACACGCTGGGGGTCAGTCAGGAATCCGGATTTGCCCCGGGGCAACGGCCTGGGCGTGCACCTCACCCTCGGCGAAGGCGGCATTGATCAGTTGGATGAATCTCACCGTGGTTGTCCAGTCTCAGTCGTGAACCAATCAGCAACCCAGGGTCCAACTCGTCCAACTTGAACCGGCAACTTGACTCATTTGCCTGAAGAACCCTACTCTATAACCAATCAGTTATAGAACGATTAGGTTATGGTGTGTGACATGGTAGATGAGCTCAGCGCAGTGTTTGGGGCCTTGGCCGATCCGACTCGTCGGGCAATCTTGCAGCGCCTCACGGAAGGCGACGCGCAGGTCTCTGATTTGGCCGCGCCGTTTCGAATCAGCCAGCCGGCGGTTTCCAAGCATCTGAAGGTGCTCGAGGGTGCCGGGCTCATCTCAAGGACCCGCGTGGCCACCGCCAGGTTCAGCCATCTGGAACCAGACCGGCTCAAGGAAGCGAGCGAATACATGGAGCGGTACAAGCAGTTTTGGGGTGAGTCGTTCGACAAGCTCGACGGCGCCCTCGCCGCGTTTCAGCGCGACACCATCCACGATGGCCGGGGACGCGATGTCTGAGGGCCGCCAGAATGAGATCACCGAGCGTGATGTCTTCGTTTCGCGTTCGTTTGCCGCACCGAGGGATGTGGTGTAGCGATTCTGGACCGAACCGGAGCTCCTGGCGAGCTGGTTCGGGCCCGAAGGAGTCACGGTACCCCTGGACAGCGTCACCGTGGACCTGACGGAGCAGGGCCGGTGGGAGCTCTCCATGGTCGATACCGCGACCGGAGCGCCCCACCCCTTCCTGGGCCGCGTCCTCGCCTTCCGGGTCCCTGAATTCCTCGAAATTCAGCTGGCCGCGAGGACTGCGGCAGGACTTGTGGAGGACGTCGTCCTGCGGCTTGAGTTCCACGCTCACGGGGACCGAACCCGCATGACGCTGCATCAGGGCCCCTTCACCGACGAGATCCGCGACATGACTCTCGCCGGCTGGGTCCTATCCCTCGACAAACTCGACACGATCCTCGAAAGGTACCCGGCATGAAAACCACACTCCCTGAAACCCTGATCACCCAGCTCCCCTCCGCTGACGGGACATCAATCTCCGTCGAACGGATCGGCGCCGGCCCGGCACTCGTTCTGGTCGACGGCGCATTCTGCGGCCGGTCCTTTGGCCCGGCCCGCGGACTGGCCACGAAGCTTGCCGATTCGTTCAGCGTCTACTTCTACGACCGCCGGGGCCGCGGTGACAGCGGCGATACCAAGCCGTACTCGGTGGAGCGCGAAATCGAAGACCTCGCCGCAGTCATAAGCTACGCGGGCGGAAACGCCTTTGTGTACGGCATCTCCTCCGGCGCCGCGCTTGCCCTCGAAGCCGCCGCCGCGGTCGTCCCGATGCGCAAGCTCGCAATCTACGAGGTCCCGTACACCGGGGTGGGCGAGACCCAAGGGGGGCCCATCGACCATGATAGCCACCTTAAGGACCTCCTCGCCCGCAACAAACGCGGCGCCATGATCTCGTACTTCTTGGTCAAAATGATCGGCGTCCCGGCGTTCGTCCCCATCATGCTGCGCTTCATGCCCAAGGTCTGGAGCAGCCAAAAAGCCGCCGCCAACACCCTCCCTCACGAGGTTGCCGTCCTGAACAATTTCACCGCGCCCCTGGACCGGCTCGCGAAGATCACCGTCCCGACGCTGGTCATCGTCGGCGGAAAAGCAGCCCCCTCCATGGCCGCCGCTCAAACATCAGCCGCCGAGGCCAACCCGCAAGCCGAACACCACACGCTGGAGGGCCAGACCCACCAAGTCTCGGACGCCGCGATGGCAGCAGAACTCCGCGGCTTCTTCACCATTTGACCCAACCGCACTCCAGGGCGCACCAACCGAGTCTCTGCTGAAATCCTGTGGTCTTCGGAGGGTCGGGGAATGTAGGGTTCCGCGGTAGGACTGTAACGACCTTGAAACGGAAATTTGAAGTCGTAGTTCTGCCCAGCGACGGTGACCGTTCGGCGCAGTCCTAACGGGGACCAGCCGGATTCGTATGGTGACCTCGCCCCGGGCCGGGGGATCCAGGTCGACCAGCTCACGCCCAGGGGCCCATCTGGTCCGTTGTTCTGACAGAGGTCATACGTGATGGTGAACGAGACCCGATTCCCGGTCTTCAGCATCCCGACAGCAATGGCTGGCCCGTGCGGGGACAAGGAAACGTAGTGACCGGCTCGACTAGAACCAGGCGCTGTGGGCCGACAAGGACCGGAAGAGAAGGAGCAGTTGATGCAACGATTCATCGTTCTATACCGTGCACCTCAGAATGTGGCCGAACGCTTTGCGCAGGCATCACCGGAAGAGGCCCAAGAGGGAGTAAAGCTGTGGGTAAATTGGGCAGCCAAGCTCGGCCCGGCGTTGCTCGAACCCGGCAAACCTCTTGGCAACGCCGTGAATGTGCGGCCGACAGGTACTACCAAATCTGACACCGACATCATCGGCACGTCCAACCCCCACGGCGCCATGCGACCGGGAGGCCCTAGATCCGCTGGAAGCGGCGTTGAATCCGCGAGGCCACGGCACCGCAGCCGGGTCAGCCACGCGGTAGCCATATTGTCGGTTCACGAACCGTGAACGTAGCTGCCGTTAGTGTCCGGGCTCAGGCGCGACCGGAATCATTTGTCCACTTCCCATCGTTCGTGCATCACAACGTTCCTCAGGGGTTCCTACGATGCGTTTGAGCGATACGGGGCGACTGACCGTGCCACAGTGACCGGTCGGCCAGTTCGTGTTTGACCGGTGTCGGCTAGTCTTTTTTGATCAGGTTTGGGGTTAGTCAGCTAATGGGGGTCCTTTCCCCTTTTTGGGCTCGCATAGGTCGGACGGACTCGCGGCATGCGCTGACCCTTCGGGGAGGCCCGGTGCCCGTTCGCGGGCCGCTGGCTGTTACAGGGGGACGTCGTTGGGCGGGGGCAGAACGGTACCGTCGCGCAGTTGGACCGGCCCCACGGGCAGGGAGAGGCGAGGGGCAGGGGGCAGGGGTTTGGGCGCCGGTGTCGGCTGCGGCGGTGGCGGAAGCGTGACCGGGCTGCCGTAGGCCGGGGGTGCCGGTAGGTGCAGGGCCGGGTCGATGAGGTCGGCCAGGCCCGGACTGCTGTCTACCCGATCGACGCCCAGTTTCGGCAGGCCCAGCAGTTGCATCGCCGTTTTGGGGATGTCGACGTGGGAGGACCAGCGGCTGTCGATGCCCTGGCGGACGGCGCCGCCGAACATGAGCAGCGGCACGCGGGGGCCGTAGGCCAGCTGCACGCCGTCGGGGGTGTGTTCCAGGTTAGGGGTGGCGACGTGGTCATCCCACCCGCCCCAGTCATCCCAGGTCAGGAGGAAGACCGTCTCGTCCCAGCCGCCGGCCCGGACGACGGCGTCCACGCTCTGCCAGATCTTGTTCATCCCGACGGTGACATCGGCCAAGGGGTGCTCGTCTTCGGGGGAGTTGTGCCACAGGTAGCAAAGCGCCGGCAGGGGACCGGCCTCGGCGTCCGTGATGAAGTGTGAATTGGGCAGGAGGTTGGGTGAGCCCTTGAGCTGGGTGTAGAACCCGACCGGGTAATCGCCGGTGCCGGTATAGCAGCGCCAGCGAAGACCGGCATCGGCGGCCAGCCCCGGGACTGAGGGCATGTCCCATAACGGCGGCGGCTGGAGTCTGGACGGGTTGCGCAACGTCGGGCTTTGGCCGCCAACGAGCAGCAGGTGGTTCGGTGTGGAATTGGTACCGAAGCCGCTGCAGTGGTTTTCCAGAAACGCCCCGGTCAGGGCCAGATAGGCGTAAAAGGGCAGCACCATGTTGGTGTCGAACTGGGTGCGCGTTGCGGTGCCGTTCCCGGACAGCCACTTGTAGTAGGAATGCCGGTCATGCCGCGGGTCAGAGAGCGGCGGATTGGGCTGGACGGGCCAGCCCGCGGCCACATTGGCCCCGTACGGCGCAAGCCCGCGGAAGTAGTTGTCGGTCGTGTGGTTTTCCTGCACCATCACCACCACACGCTTGACCCTGGGCTCTGCCATTGAAGAACCCCCTGTTCAAAGCCGGACGGCCGCCGAACCGGGCCGGACGGCCGATGCCCCGATTATGCACCCGCGGCCCCGCCGATGGCCATAGTTCCCCCTCAGGCCCGAAAGGCGACCAACACTGCGCAGCACCCCGGGGCGACAAACGAGACCTTATCCTTCGCCGTTTCGCCGGATCACGCCCGTCACCAGCGAGATTAATTCCGCGGGCGCATTGGTGCAGCCTAAAGCACCATGCTGCCGGGCTAGGGCAACGTGGGCAGGCAGCCGAGAACCGGCATAAATGACGAAAGGCGTCTGGTTACCAGACCGCCGCAAGCTATCAAGGAGGGTATAGCCCGCTTGAGCATCCGGCGGCCGCCCCATATCGGAAATTATCAGGTCATACGAGGATCCCTGAAGCTTTGTGAGCGCGTCGTCGGTGGATCGACTCAGGTCGAAAGAAACTCCCAATGCCTGGAGAGCGGCTCGCTCATAGCGGTTGTTGTCCGGGTTGTCATCCACCCAAAGAACGTGTGAGCTGCCAAGCTTCTTTCTGGCTTGGACATTGGGAATTGCCCGGGCCAGTGTGTCGGCCACTTGTGCCGGCGTGGCCGGTTCATCGTTTCCGCCTTCCGATTTTCGCGCACTTGCAGCACCCAGGGCTGCAGCAGCCTCTAGTTGTTAGCGGCCATGAAAAACTGCCCATAGGCGGCCACGGAACTGCCCGCTGACGGCCATGAAAACTGCCCGTTGGCGGCCATGAGATCTGCCCACTTCCTTTACTGAACCCTGCTGCTTAAGCGGCGGGAGCCTCTTCCCGGGGTTTGA